>JAQICJ010000142.1 GCA_027858615.1 Deltaproteobacteria bacterium | reverse complement strand
ACCTAGTTCCCATCCCAAAAAGGGAGGTCATCACCTGAACGCGGAATTTTACCTCATCTGCATTGTCATAACTTCTTGAAATAGTATTAACTATATCTGCGAAGTTACTCCTCGCATCTGAGGCAAACTTCTCATTCAGTCAATAACCCCCATTCTGGGATGGTAACTAGATAAGAAGTGAAAGTGAGTAACTTCCCTGTTTTATTAAAAAACAGGGAAGAACTCCTGAGTCGATTCCATCTTTTACGGCTCAAGTTGCCGGATGGAAGTTGAAAAGATGCGTGAGAAGATAAAATTTTACCATTTACACCACATAAAATCTGCCATTCTATCTGTCTCGAAAACCTTGACCTGAAAGGATTAATAAAATTAAAATGCATCTTTGTTGATAATTGCGGGCAGCTCTGATCACCAGAGCACTTATTCCCTGTACTTCTTTAGTGGAGACAGGGTTAGAAAAGGGGTGTCTTCTTCTGAAAAAAATAGAAATATTTACTGATTTGATTTTATGAATTGAATAATTATAAGATTTTAGAGGGGAATTTAGGAAGAAGGCGGTAATTTGTGGTTGAAATTACCAAAAGGAAGGGAAAGAAAAAAATTATTTCTTTTTCTTTACTTCTTCTGTGCATTCAACGCCTACGATGGTGATGAGCAGGTCGGAGCACCACAGATCGGTAGCATATTCATAATCAATGCAGGTGTCATTTGTGAGGGAAAGTTCTTCGGCACAGATTTGAAGATCGTCGACGTCTTGAGCAGTTGCTGCAAAGTCAAATTCGTCGTAGATGACTTCTTCACAAAGTGGTGTTGTTGAGGGAAGAGTACAGTCCCAGGAAGTACCTGTGTCTTCACAATAATAGTCTTCTACCCAGATAGCATAGTTGTCGCAAACCTCTAAAGCTGCATCTGCGCCACAGTCATCAATGCAGGTCCAGGCATCTTCGTCGCCTTCGCAATAACCGTCGCCACATACCAGGCAGTCTTCGGCGCAGTTGTCAATGTCTTCGTCGGCATCGCAAACATCGTCGCCACAGTAGGAACCACCACAGTCATCGGCGCAGTTGACAGCATCTTCGTCGCCTTCGCAATAACCGTCGCCACATACAGGATCACAATCCTGTGCACAGTTGCCGTAGTTTTCGTCGGCATCGCAATAACCGTCGCCACATTCAGATGGATAATCGCAGACCATACCCAGGAGATCTTCGCCATAACCGATACAGGCAGCCAGATCATTTGTCCAGCCTGTATCTCCAGGGGAACAGATTGGTGGCTCAAGGGATGCATCATAGAGATAGAGATCGGCGCAATCGTCAAGCAATATTTTGTCGCCTACGGTGAGGGAAAGATAGTTATCTTCGCAGGCTACGCTCATGGTGCAATAGTCGTCACAGGCAAAAAGCCAGTCGTCGTAAGTATTGCAGGTAATTATAGCATCGTCTTCGTCGTCGGTTGTGCATGATGCAAAGATGAATGAGAATAAAAACAAGGGAATAAGCATAAGTTTTTTCATTTTGTCCTCCGTAATAAATTTAATAATTTGAAAGTTAGAAATAAATAGGTGACTCCTGTAAAAATTACTATAACACAAAAATCTTAAAAGAAAACCTCTTTTTGTGACAAAATGGCAATTGTAAAATTTGGTATATATTTTTTCTTGCCATCAGAGTTTATAGTTGTGAGTTTGACGGGCAAATTCAATAAAAATTCAGTTTCTGGTGACAAATGTATTTTGTCATTAGAAGTGTTAAAGATGATGTCATTTTGTCAAAATCCATAGATGAAATTAATGAACAGGGAAAAAAAATTTCAAAAAAATCCATTGTCAACTTGACAAATGTCGTATTGTTTTATAATTGTAAAACAATGGAACAGTTACTTTCTCGTTTAAATCCCCAGGAAATTGAAATGTATTTTGATATGCAGGCCGATTTTTTTAAAGCGTTGGCCAATAAAAATCGCCTGAAAATACTATATTATCTGCGCGAAAAACAAGAAGTGGAATACAGTGAACTGCTGGCTAAGATGGAGATAAGCAAAGCAACCTTGTCCCATCATCTGGCTATATTGAAAAAGCACAAACTGGTTGAATCCTTTCAGCACGGGCGGGAAGTCACCTTGAAGTTAAATTGTGAAGAAACTCTGGGCATCTGCTCCATTGTGGAAAAAGTAATAAACAAGAAATTGGCGGAAACACTTTCCACTTTCAATAAACTTACCAGTTCCCTTAATCCTGCTCAGGAATGATTTTCTCAGATAATATTCTGAGTCGGGAACTTGAAACCGAGAGGGCAATCAATGAGAATTTACAGATTTCTGAATTTATTTGTTGTGGGCCTGGTTATCTGGTTTTGTCTCACCTTTCCTCTGGGATTGGCTGAACTCATTACCGGTGCTGTAGTCAGTTGTGTCGCATCACTTCTGGTGCTGCCCATTATCCCCTGGAAAATTGATGTTTTGAATCCGCGTAGACTGGCAGGATTGCTGTTGTATCTCCCTGTTTTCATCTGGGAGTTGATCAAAGCCAATTTCAAGATAGCCTATGTTGTTTTGCATCCTCGTTTACCGGTAAATCCGGCCATTTTGAAAGTTAAAACCAGTCTCAAATCAAAATTTTCCCGAACCATGCTGGCTAATTCCATCACTCTTACACCGGGAACTCTCACTGTGGAGATAGACGATGACCATCTTTTTATCCATCTGGTGGAAGAACCAGAAAACTTGGCTCAAAGTAGGACAGGGAATAAAGGGAAAGACAATACCATAGTTGAACCTTTCGAAAAATATATCAAAAAGATAGGGGAGTAAAATGCAATATATTATTTACGGAATTTTACTTGCCAGCATAGTTCTGGCCTCTTTGCGTTCTATCATCGGGCCCGATGCTCCAAATCGAGCAGTAGCGGTTGATGTTCTTACCACAGCTGTATCGGGTACAATTGTTGTTTTTGCAGTTACACGTGCAAACAGTATGTATCTCGATGTAACTTTGATTTATGCTCTGCTTTCGTTTCTGACTGTAGTTGCGGTTGCCCGTTTCATGGAAAGGGGGATGTGATGAACTGGATTGGGAATATCTTTATTATTACAGGTGCCTTGTTTACGTTGCTTGGGTCTTTGGGTGTTTTGCGCATGCCTGATGTTTATAACCGGCTGCAAGCTGGAACCAAGGCAACTACCCTGGGGTTTTTGTCCATTTTGGTTGGAGCTGCTTTTTTGCAACCCCTCTGGATTCCCAAATTGATTCTGATTGGAGTTTTTCTGGTAATAACTGCTCCCATCAGTTCACACAATCTTGCCCGTGCTTCTCATCGTCGCGGCTTGAAAAAGGTTTTGGGTAAAAACAGGGTTGACCAGTATGCAAGTGAAAAAACTAAAGGAGGTTTGAAATGATCCTCTATCAGATTATTGTTTTAGTTCTGGTTCTGGTGATGATTGCCGGAGCTGTGGCCGTAGTCACCGCCCCAACTAATTTTTCAGCCGTAATTATGGAGGGGGTTGTTGCCTTGACCCTGGCTCTTTTATTTCTGCTGATGGCGGCACCTGATGTGGCAATTACCCAGACAGTAATTGCGGCGGGCTTGTCAACGGCAATTTTTCTCTGGACTCTGCGACGACTGGAAAAAGTGGAGAGAAAGGAGAAAAACCATGAATAAAGTAGCTGCTCTCGGAGTAATTGTAATTCTTGGAATTTTCATCCAGATGGCTTTGCATGATTCCAATCCCGGCAAAGGAGCATTTCCTGAAAAATCCAGCTCGCTGGTGGCTGATTCATATTTAACCAAAAGTGTATCTCAAAAAGCACCCGCTGAAATATCCCCTGGGGATACAAAATTGGAAAATGGTGCAGCCAATGTAGTGACTTCTGTTGTTGTTGATTACAGAGGTTTCGATACTCTTGGCGAAGTAACCATTTTATTTGCTGTTGCTGCTGGAATTGGACTTTTCCTGAAAAAGCGTCCCCATTTCAAACCACGTCAGCCCGGCACTATTTTGAAA
This sequence comes from Deltaproteobacteria bacterium, assembly GCA_027858615.1. Classification (GTDB taxonomy): domain Bacteria; phylum Myxococcota_A; class Polyangia; order HGW-17; family HGW-17; genus JAQICJ01. Next base: position 10,873 of record JAQICJ010000142.1, on the reverse strand, counting down.
ACCCTGGTGCCTTTGGCGGTGTTTTTTATATTCATCACCGGAAGTTATGTTTTTCTCCACGGGCATCTCACCCCTGGGGGCGGTTTCCCCGGTGGAGCCATGATGGCAGCCGGAGTTGTTCTTCTGGCTCTCAGTATTAGAAAATCCATGCGTTCAGTTTTCTTTAAAATCCTGGAATCATTGGCAGGTATTTCTTTTGTTGCCATCGGTCTAATCGGTTTATATACCAAAGGTTCTTTTTTGCAGAATTTCTTGGGAGCGGGAGCTTTGGGTAACCTTTATTCCGCCTGGCTGGTGATGATTCTGTATTTCATCATCGGTATCAAGGTGGCTGCTGAACTTTCTTCTGTTATTGCCGACTTTGATCAAATGGAAGAAGGAGGAAAACAATGAATTTGACTGTATTATTGTATTTCGGCGGTTTTTCTCTGATTCTTACCGGATTTTACGGAGTACTCACAGGGAAAAACTTGATCAGAGTGATTCTGGCTCTGGGAATCATGGAAGCAGGTGTCAATTTGCTGCTGGTAACAACAGGTTTCAAGCCAAAAGCCATTCCTCCCATCATTGTAAAATCATTTAAAACTCTCTCTCTGCCAAATTTTGCCGACCCGCTTCCCCAAGCATTGGTTTTAACCTCAATTGTCATTGGATTTGGGATTACAGCGCTCTCCTTAGCCCTCATTGTCAAATACAACGAGGAGAACGGCACTATAAAAATGGATGAAGTTGAAAATAGCGAGGAGGTGGTAGAATGAATCAGGTTATACTTCTTATTGCCATCCCTTTACTGGTAGCTTTTTCCATGCCTCTGACGGGTAAATTATTTCCACGTGTTTCCAAAGTTATTGCTCTGCTCACTCTTCTTTTTGAAGCGATCTGGGCCGGCTTTATTCTGTTTAATACTAAAGGAGCGGTTTCGGTGGTTATTGGTGGCTGGTTGCCACCTTTCGGAATCAATCTGGTGGTGGATCATCTGTCAGGTGTGGTTGCTTTTGTTGTTTCCATAGTTGTATTGTTTTCAATTTTCTTTCAACTTTCCAGCGGATTATCCAAGAAACCCAATTTTTACATGTTGTCTTTGTTGCTGGTTGCATCTCTGATGGGGATTATTTTTACCGGCGATCTATTTAATCTCTTTGTTTTCTTTGAGATTGCAGGGATCTCAGCCTATTCCCTTATCGCATCGGGCAAAAACTCCAACTCTTCCAACGGTGCTCTGGGTTATTTGATTCCCGCTTCGGTAGCCAGTGTTTTTTATCTGGTTGGTATCGCTTTGATTTACAGCACTCTGGGCACTTTGAACATCGCACAGATTGCTTCCTCCTTCAGTTCGGTCAAACCGATTCTGGCAACCTTTATTGCTTTTTCTTTGCTGACTCTGGTTTTGTTGGAGTTTGAGATTGTTCCTTTTAATTCCTGGGTACCTCGGGCTTATCAAGGTGCACCTTCTTCTATTTCCGCAATTTTTTCTTCGGGCTTGGCTCTGGCCAGTGGATACGTGATGCTTCGTCTGGGAGTTATTGTTTTCAACGGAGGTCAGGGCGGTTTTATTCGCACTGGTTCTTTCGAACTGGGACATGCTCTTTTCGGAATCGGAGTGATTACTGTTATTGCCGGTGAAATTGCCGCGTTGGCTCAGAAAGATGTCAAAAAAATGTTGGCGTTTTCTTCTGTGGGACAGATGGGAATGGTTTTGGTGGCTTTTTCCATAGGCACCCATTCTTCTATTTACGGTGGAATTTTTGCTTTGATCAGTCATTCCTTTGCCAAATTGCTTCTTTTTCTCACTGCAGGCTTGATCATAATGAAAACTGGAAAATCCAAGTATACGCAATGGACCGGAATTGCCCGGTGTTCACCCTTGTTTGGCGTTTTGATGCTGATTGGCAGTCTTGGTGTAATCGGAATTCCTCTTTTCAGCGGTTTTTGGGGCAAGTTTGCCATTATCGGTTCAACTGTTGTTCTGGGCAAAATTGGTTTTATTGCAACAACACTTATTCTGGCTGCCAGTGTTGTGGAAGGCTTTTATTTTTTCCGCCTGGTTCACACAATGTTTGAGACAGGAGAGGAAAAGGTTCCCAAGGTAAAAGCCAATTTTGCCTTCTGGCTGATTTCATCACTGCTGGTTGCAGTTATTGTGGCTCTAGGACTAAGACCCGGAATTATTGACGGTCGTCTGAAAAAGATTCCAGGAGAGTTGATTGGCAATGCAGAATCAGGTTATGTGCAAGCTGTAAATAAACAATTGAAAGGGAGTAAAAAATGATGGATTTTATCTTGCCTGCAATAGTAATCGGTCCCGTTTTAATCGGTTTGCTTTCTTTTCTTTTTCCCCGCAAAATGCAGTGGATTCTTTTCTTTTTGACCAATATTGTTTTGCTTGGAGCTGTTTTTTATATCAGAGATCGCCAAAACCTGTTTTTTCTTTTTGAGTTGTCCTATTTTCCCGTAAATAAATTAACCATGGGTATGGCGTATTCTCAACTGGGATGGTTTTTCCTGGCTATTTCAACAGTGGCCACTTTGCTTTTTTCCGCTTTTTCTGTGGGATTCAACGACAAGAAACATGCTACGGCCATTGCACCCCTCTGGTTGATTCTGGTGGGAGCTTCCAATGGCATCTTTATGGCCCATGACTGGCTCTGGTTCTTTATTGTCTGGGAAAGCATGTCCTGGACTTCCCTGCTTATTATCGGACATGGTCGCAACAAAAGCTTCAAAGCGGGAATCTTCTACTATCTCCTTTCTCTGGCTGGCACCTTTGCCTTGCTGATGTCTATCTGGTTGATTTTCCGCCATACAGGCAATTTCGAGATAGGTTCCGGTATTCTTTTTCTGGCTCAGGCTTCAGTGCGAGCTCCCTTTTACGCTTTGGTTGTTTTAGCGCTTTTTACTTTGGCTTTTTTCACCAAGTCAGCTCTTTTCCCCTTTCATATGTGGCCGTCTCTGGCTCATGCCGAGGCACCTGATGATTTTTCGGCTTATCTCTCCGGAATTATGATTAAATATGGGATTTTCGGATTGCTTTTGGTGGTAATACCTGTTTTTGCAGCTTCTCCTCTCCATGCTTTCAAAGCTGTGAGCGGAGTGCCTCTCCCCCTTTACTTCACCGGCTGGATTTCGGCGGTGACTGCAGCCTGGGGAACTATCATGGCAATTTTCAGTTCAGACATGAAAAAACTCATGGCCTGGTCCACCGTTGCCAATGTAGGCTATATCGGAGCGGCTCTCAGCACGGGAACTTCCCTTGGTTATGCCGCGGCCTTGTTTCATACTGCCAACCACATGTTTTTCAAAGGAGCTATTTTTGCCTCTCTGGCAGCAGTCAAATATCGCACCGGTGAACGTGAAATGCATAAACTCGGGGGACTGGCTTATGTCATGCCTGTCACTTTTATTACTTTCCTGCTGGGAATTATTGCCGCTGCAGGAATTCCGCCTCTCTCGGGGTTTGCCTCCAAGTGGATGATATTCCAGGCGCTGTTTGAAAGGAAACTGGTTTTTCAATCCACTATGATCTTCTTCGCTTCAACCGGAGCATTTCTCTATCTTTTCCGGGCCTTGCATACTGTTTTTCTAGGGCAACTTCCCCGTCGTTTTGCGAAAGTTAAAGAGGTGGGACCATTCATGAGTTTTTCCTTGATTGGCCTGATGGTTCTGATGCTTATTCCGGGGACAGCGCCAGGTACTCTTCTCAAACCCATCAATTCTGTTCTTGGTTCCATGGGATTCGAGCAGGTTAAAACCGGCTGGTTCTTTGTTCAGGGCAGCACTACTGCCATTGATGGCGGCATAACTACCTTTGCTTTCGTACTTGCTGTGGCTGTGGTTTTTCTTCTTTTTGTGCTCGGTGGCAAAAAGAAGAAGGTTGAGATGCTCGATAATTATACTTCGGGAGAAACTCCGGAAGACTGGAATCTTACTGAGGAACGCTATCACTATGGAAACAAGTTTTATCAGCCCATTGAAGTTCTGTTCAAATGGGTACCCCTTGGTGCTGTTGAAGAAAAATATCGCCAATTTGGCAATTCTTTGGTGCGTCTGGGCAACTTGATCCACGATTTTTTTCAGGGACATTCTGCCTGGGGCTGGCAACTGGTTGCAGGCATCGCCCTTCTAATCGGGTTGGGAGTTATGTGATATGAGTAATATTAATGGATTACTTTCTTTAAAACTTTTGGGATTCAGTTTCTTGAGCATGTCGGTGGGGCTTCTTTTCATGGGGCTCGGTCGCAAGGTTACAGCCAGAATTCAGCGCCGGCTGGGTCCTCCTTTTTATCAAGCTTTTCTTGATGTTTTCAAAGCTTTTAGTAAATCTTCCATCACCCACAATTATGTGATGGATCTGGGGATTATCATGTCTCTGGGAGGATTGATTGCTACTGCCTTTTTTATTCCTTTTGCCGGTTATGCTGTTCTGGGCTCAAGTTCCATCGTAATCATTCTCTATCTTATGAGTATCGGATATCTGGGCATGGCCATGGGTGTTTCAGCTTCAGGAAATCCCAACGCCACTATTGGAATTTCCAGGGCTCTGGCTCTGATGCTTGGTTATGAAATTCCCATCGTCATGATTGTTATGGCCATGATGCTCACCTATGGCAGTTCCGATCTGCTTACTTTCGCAACTGCACAACAGGGAGGATTTGCCAATTGGCATATTTTCAAATATCCTCTGGGGTTTCTGGCTATTGAAATATCTTTCCAGGCGATGCTTGGAGAAGCACCCTATGACCACATGATAGCCCCTGCAGAAATTGCTTCCGGTCCCATGGTGGAATTAAGCGGAAAATATCTGGGAATCGGCTTTTTACTCCATGCTGTTCAACTCTATGTGGAGACGGGGCTTATCGTCAATCTGTTCCTGGGAGGAGCCTCAACCTGGTATGTATTTTTACTCAAACAATTTGCAGTTTACTTTACTTCCATGTGTATCAATGCGGTGATGGCGAGGTATCGAATAGAGCAGGGTATAGCTCATCTTTGGAAATATGCCGGTACTTTGGCTCTTTTGCAACTGTTCATCACCAGACTTGGAGTGTTTTAATCATGAAAAAAAACGTTTATATGACTAATTTGCGTGACGAAAGACAAAACGCCTGGGAAGGAATTCTCAATTATTTCCGCAAGCGTTCCATGTGGATGCTCTACTATTGTACTGGCTGCGGAGCTGTGGAACTTCCTCCCACCATGACCACCCGCTTTGATATGGAAAGATTTGGGATGGGCCCCATGGCTACCCCGAGGCAGGCGGATTTGCTGCTGATCACCGGTTATCTTTCCGTCAAGACACTGAAGAGGGTAATTCGCTCCTATGAACAGATGCAAGATCCAAAGTATCTGGTGGGATTCGGTTCCTGTCCCATAAATGGAGGTATTTACTGGGACACCTATCCAGTGATCAATCATCTGGAAATGTTTCTTCCTGTCGATATGTCCATTGCCGGCTGCATGCCCAGACCCCAGGCAATTTTGGATTCCTTCGAGAAATTGCGAGACGAGATTCAGGAAGGAAAAGCTGTAGGCTACAAAAGGTACGAAAAGCATTACGATTGGTACAAAGCCAATCAGGACAAGGTGCTGAATCGAGAGGATGCGGTTTTGCAGCCCTGGGAGGATCCCTTTGCTGACAAACCGACTTTGGAAGCATTGCAGGCTGGGGAAAAAATGGAGGAGGGGGAAGACAAATGAAAGATATCAATGAATTAATTAAAAAATTCAACTCTTTTTTTCAGGAAAAAGCAGTTTTGACTCGCAAGTATAAACAGCAATATCAAATTGTTACTGGACGAGATGAGCTTTTAGGTATTCTTAACTGGTGCAAGCAGTACTCTTTTTATCACCTGGCCAATATTGTCTGTGTGGATTGGCTTGAAGACGAGGAATTTGAACTGGTTTACAATTTGTGGTCTTATGAATTCAAGATTGGTTGTCTGGTTAAAATCAGAATACCTCGTGCTCGACCCTGGGCTCCCACTGTTTTTGAATTGTGGGGACAGGCACAGGTTTATGAACAGGAAATCCATGAGTTTTTCGGAGTATATTTCCCGGGAAATCCCGATCTTTCCTCTCTGTTTTTGCACAATTGGCATGATCTGCCACCTTTGCGCAAGGATTTTGATCCTGTCGAGTATTCCAGACAGGCATATACAGTTGAAGGTCTGGGAGTCAAACCGGAATATGAAAAGGAAGATAATTCTGAAGGGAGGGAATCCTGATGTATTTGCCTGATGGATATACAACACTCACCAAAAGAGCGGAAAAAGACGACCGCGAAGTTTATGATCTGTTTTTCGGTCCCAACCACCCGGGCATGCATGGTAATTTCGGTTATGTTCTGGAAATGGAAGGCACCCAAATTGTCAAAGTCAGACCAAATGCCGGAATGTTGCACCGTGGTTTTGAGAAATCCATGGAGAACAAACGCTGGGTTCAGAATCTTTCCCTAATCCCCCGGGTATGTGTACCCGATCCCGATCCCAACGAGGTTGCCTATTGTCAAGCCGTTGAAGCTATTATGGGCGTTGAAGTTCCTCGGCGGGCTCGTTATATTCGTTCTGTGGTGCTGGAGTTGTCGCGTCTCGGTTCGTTTCTGATGGGAATGGGCGGAGTCGGTGGTGCTTTGGGGCATTATTCGATCATGTACCTGATGATGGAGTCGAGAGATCGAATTCTGGATCTTTTTGAAGAACTCACTGGGGGCAGAGTTTATCATATTTACAACATCCCCGGCGGAGTCAGAAGGGATATTCCTCCCGGCTGGAAGCAAAAAGTTCTCGACCTGGTTGATCATCTGGAGAAACGCATTCCCGAATACGATCGTCTTCTCTATGAAAACCCGGTTGTTCATACTCGTCTGCAGGGATTGGCCCCTTTGAGCGCGGAAGAGGCACTTACTTCGGGAATAGTAGGCCCCAATCTCAGAGCTAGCGGGGTCAAGGCTGATGTCAGAGTTGACGCCCCTTATGCAGCTTATGATGAAGTCGAGGTTAATATAGAGTGCAGCGGAGGAGGAGATGCATTGGCTCGAGCTGTACAGGTAAGAATGGATTACCTTGAGGCAATCCGAATTATCAGGAGATTACTGGCTAAGATACCAGATGGAAGTTTCAAGCTCGATCTGGGCAATCTGATGAAATTGAAAGTTCCAGCCGGAGACGCCTATTCCAAGGTGGAGTCATCCAAAGGAGAGTTCGGGTATTACGTTGTGAGTAATGGCGGGATGAAGCCTTATCGAGTGGCAGTGCGCGGACCTTCATTGCCGGCTGGACTCTATCTTTGTCACAAGCATTTGCCCGGTATGAAAATCGACGATGTAGCTGTCTGGATGGCAACTTTGGCTATCTGTCCGCCAGATATAGATCGCTAGGAGGAAATAATGGCTTTAGGAGATAAATCTTTTTTTACTCCCTTTTCAACTTTGTTGAATATTTTCAAGAAAACCCTTACCGTTGCCTATCCCAAAGAGGATATCAACGTCCATGGCAGACCTGGAGCAAGTGAAAATTACCGGGGTATGCACACTAACGATCTGGAAGTCTGTATCGGCTGCGGTACCTGCAGCGATGTTTGTCCCACCGCAGCAATAGTTATGCAGGATACAGGCGAAGATGAAACTGAAATAGACCCAACCAGAAAACCTGAACAACCGGTAATTGATTACGGGCGTTGCTGTTTTTGTGCTTTTTGCGTAGATTCCTGTCCTTCAGGATCTCTTTCCATGTCCAGGGATTACATATATACCAGCCCTTCCGTCGAGGAAGAACCTCTGACTGAGTTGGAATGGAAGGTGAATAAATTTACCATCAAACCCGATGCAAATCATGAAGAAGAAAAATCATGGAGCAGCGAGGTCGATCTTGCCTGGCTTGATTATGTCAGATCTGAAATGGAACTCTATTCCCCTGCAAAACGAGTGCAGAGTTTTATCGAAATTGTTCAAGGATTCAGTCGGGAGCAGGCGTTGAAAGAAGCGCAAAGGTGCCTTGAATGTGGCATTTGCACCAGAACTTGTCCGGCCCACATGCATATTCCCGAATATATCAGAGCTATTTATGATGAAGACCTCAAGAAATCGGTGAATATCATGTATGAAACCAATCCTTTGCCGGCAGTTTGTGGTCGCATTTGTACCCACAAATGTGAAACAGTCTGTGCTTTGTCCCATCGGGGCGAACCCATAGCAATTCGCTGGCTCAAACGCTATGCTGTGGATAACGTCAAAGATGAAGATCTCAGAGAGGTCGCCACTAAAAACAAAGATGTGGTTAAATCAAATGGCAAAAAAATTGGAATAATCGGTTCCGGTCCAGCGGGACTGGCGGCAGCCTATTATCTTTGCGGCATGGGTTATAAGGTTACCATTTTTGAAAAGCACCCAAAAGCCGGTGGAACCATGCGTTACGGGATTCCATCCTACCGTTTGCCCGATGATGCCCTGGACAGGGAAATTTCCCAGATTGAAGCCATGGGAGTGGAGATTAAGCTCAATTGCGAAGTGGGCAAGGATAAAAAATGGGAAATCCTCAAGGAAGATATGGATGCAATCATTATAGCCACAGGTTTTCCCCACGGACGTTCCACCCGCATCGATAAAACCAATAATCCCAATGTAAAGTTGGCTATTGCCATGCTCAACAAAATCAGATTGGGAAAAGAAGTTGATGTTCATCGCAAAATAGTTGTAATTGGAGGTGGCAACGTTGCCATGGATATTGCCCGCAGTATGGCCAGATTGCAAAAAGACAAGTTCGGAGAAGTAGATATTACGGTGACTTCCCTCGAAAGCAGAGAGGAAATGCCGGCTGATGACGAAGAAATAGAAGAAGGCAGGGAAGAAGGAATTGTATTCCAGCCCGGCAGGTCTCCCCTTGAAGTCAAGATAGAGGATGAAGAGGTAAAAGGATTGGAAGTTTGCCGTTGTTTGAGCGTCTTCGATGAAAATGGTCGTTTCAGTCCCAAAGTGGATAAAAAAGTACGTGAGTGTTTCCCCGCCACCATGGTGATCGAAGCTATCGGTCAGGCAGCTGATTATTCCTTCCTCACAGAAAATGAACAAAACCTCCTCAATATTCACCGGGGCACTCTGATGATAAAAGACGGTTATCAGACCGGCATGGAAAATGTTTTTGTAGCCGGTGATATAGTCAACGGCCCCGATGTAATTCATGCCGTAGCCGATGGACATAAAGCCGCCCAAGAAATGGACACCTGGTTTTTCGGTAAAAGAGAACTTCCCCTCAAGAAAGCTCCACTGGAGTAATAATTCATAATTCCCTAACCACCTTAGGGAATTACAATATAGTTGTATAATTACAGTAGTTTGTTTTTGCTCAGGTTTGGTAGTAGATGTGTTAAATTGCAAAAATTCAATAAGTTGGAGTTCAGGTGATTTTTGTTACCCAGTAATGGAATTTAGTATAGTTGTAAAATTATAGTTGCTTGTTTTGTCTTGTTCAGATGAAAATTTTAGTTTGAGTGTAATAATTCCGGTTATTTTGCAACTTTCAGGAGTATTTATGATTGATTTTTTGAAAAAGCAAAAAATTAAAGGTTTGGCAGCCTGGGTGCTTTTGAGTTTTCTGGCAGCAGCTGTTGGCGGCGCGGCTACTGTTAATGCCGGTACTTTTTATACAGAGCAGTTGGTTTTGCCGGCCTGGGCTCCTCCGGGGGGAGTATTTGGACCGGTTTGGACTGTGCTTTATCTGTTGATGGGAATTTCAGCCTGGCTTGTTTGGCGGGAAGGTGGTTTCAAAAAAGCTCGTCGGGCTCTTTATGTATTTATTTTCCAACTTGTTTTGAACGGACTTTGGAGCTGGCTGTTTTTCGGTTGGAAACTCGGGGGTGCAGCTTTTGCAAATATTTTGATTTTGTGGGTATTGCTGCTGACTATGGATTATTTTTTCATGAAAAAAAATAAATTGGCCGGGTTTTTACAAGTTCCTTATCTGCTCTGGGTTTCCTTTGCCGCCATCCTCAACTATTACGTCTGGCAACTAAACCCCCAAATTTTAGGGTAAGTTGCAATTTACAAATAATCAGTAATTTTGGCAAAAGAGGGGATTATTGCTCGGGGCAGTTGCAGATGGGGTTTTGTTCAGTTTCGGGATTACAGGGGTACCACTTTTTATAAAGTGGATTGCGAATGTAGATTTTATTTAGATCGTAATTCACTTCATTTCCTTCAAAATCAGTAGCTTGATTTCCAGTAAGAAATCCACCCACTTTATTGTTATGCTCAAATTCTTTAATATCTATCAAAATAGTTCCATCTTCAGTTGGTTTATAAACAACACTGGTTCCTATTTCGGAACCAAATTGTTTCAAAAAAGTATCGCCAATACACATATTTGTAGTTTCTGGTTCCCAGCCGGTACAAATATTTTCGTTTATTACAGCTTTTTTGGCCTGTACCCAGAAACAAAAATTATCCAGACATTCTACTCTGGTTGATTTTTGATTGCAAATTTCTTCTTGTACAGAACACTCAGGTGCCTGAATATTCCAATCTTCCTCCGGATACCGATCGCAGTCGTTACCTTCAAATGCAATATAAGGAGTTCCTTCTGAAGTTAAAGAATATTTGTTTGTATCAACATTCCCTTGACAATTTATTGCAGGTGAAATACAAAAATTTCCTGGTTGATATCCTATACATTGGGAGTTGTGAAAATATCCTTTAAAAACAGAAAAATGAATTTCAGTATCATTATAAAAACAGCTATTATCCAAGCATTTTTCTTCCATATTATTGAATTGGGTACAATAATCCAAGGTGGGATCAGGTTTTGAATCGTTTTCGCAACTTGGAAAAATTAAAAGCAAAAAAGTGGTTAAAATAAGATAAGTAATTTTGTAATTCATAATAATC
>JAQICJ010000093.1 GCA_027858615.1 Deltaproteobacteria bacterium | reverse complement strand
GCCGACATAGTTGACACTATTTCAAGAAGTTATGACAAAGCAGATGAGGTAAATTTCCGCATTCAGACGGTGACCCTCCTTTTGAAATGGGAATTAGTTAGTTAGAATACAGGTTACTAATTTGTCGATCTTGAAAACTGATGGATTTCAAATAATGCAATCTATATTTTTGAAAACATTTTTTAATTGCTGTCAAATTGGCGGTTACTGAGAATTATTATGAGAATTGAGCCCCTGCAGGATAAGACTCTGGAAAAAATAAACAAAAATAAACAAAAAGCAAAAATTGTGGGTTGGATCATTGGCATTATCATTCTGGTCAACATTTATGTCTTTTTCTTTTCTCCGGCATCCTGCAGCAATGTTCAAAAAAAGATTGACGATTCTGTTAAAAAAAATAATCCGGAACAACTTAAAAAAGCGGTAAGAGGCAACGATAAAGATGACAAAGTTTCCGTAAACGCCCTTAATCTCAAACTTCCTCCTTCAGTTACCGGAAATTATGGAGACGAGATTCTTTCCCGGGAAAATTTGATGGCAAAAACTGTTTCGGGTTCAGTCAAGAGAAGGGAAAGAGTCATTAATTCACTGTCCAGAAACGGGTTGAATATCAAAGAAGCAAAAAAGGTAATTGCAGCTTTTGAATCACGGGGTTTGTTTAATTTTCGCCGGGCTCAGCCTGGTCAGAAATTCACTGTTAGAATGAGTGAAGATGGCAAAAAGGCTTTTATGTTCAAGTATAACTATGGACGGAGAGTCACTTTGTTATGCAAGCGGACTCCAAAAGGGTTCAAAGCAAGAAAAATTGTTCACCCTGTCAGAAAAACAATTTTCGGAATAGGTTTCAGAATCAGGAAAAATCTGGCTACTTCACTGAAAGTGCTTAAGGAAAGTTATGCAGTGGGTCAAAAATTGATTGCTCTTTTCACTGATGAAATTCAACCCCGCGAATTTCGAGAGGGAGACAGTTTTAAAATTCTGATTGAAAAAAAAATGATCAAGAAAAAGATAATCGGTTATGGTGATATTCTGGCTGTCAGTGTTAACTCCAGAATGAAGGGGCGTTATCGAGTTTATTATTTTGCCCCCCAGGGTTATTATACAGAAAAGGGGATTTCTTTCTTTCGCCAATTCCTTTCTCGACCACTCGAAGGCAATTATCCGCCTGAAAAGGATAATAAATTTGGAGGTATAATTTATCCTGCCAAAGGTGAGCCGGAAGTATGGGCCCTGTCAAAAGGAAAAATTGCTTTTGCAGGATGGGCCGGCAAGTATGGACGTAAGGTTGCAATTATACACAAAAATAATTACCGCACTATTTTTTATCATCTCTCTTCGATCAAAAAGAATTTGAAGCCCGGAGTTGAAGTTTCCAGAAAAGAAGTAATTGGAAAAGCAGGTTTTTCAGGTACCACTCCAAATAAAAACGGAGTAGGACTTCTCTCTTATCATAATGGCCGCTATATCTCTCAATACGCACTAAGTTCCATCAGAGAGACTCCCCTTCCCGGTGAAAAAATGTCTGAATTCAGAGAAAAAGTTAAGAAATACAATGAATTTCTTGATAAGATAAAGATTATACCGGGCGGGGTCTCAAAACGATTTAAAGGTTTTTATAAAAAGAAAAAAAAATGAGGGAAGTTATTCAGTCAAAAACCCCCATTCTGGGACGGGAACTATTTATTGATTTCTTCTTTGAAATGGAAATCGGTTGAATTCAATTCCGAAATGGGCAGTATTGGTTGATGCTTCAGTTTCAAGTTTAAAGTATAACTCCTCCAACCCCTGGTTTGTTTGTTGTCTTGACCTGAAGGAGCAAGCAGTTCAATTCATTCTTGCAAGAGCTTTTTTTGCCAGATTATAGTTGGGCTTTATTTGCAGAGCTTTTTTATAGGCTTTTTTGGCTTGGCTTTTTTTGTTGAGTTTCAATCTTATATTACCCAGTTTATACCAAGCTCGGGCAGAACTTCTGAGGGTTACCGCTTTTTTGAGGTACTTTTCAGATTCTTTGACTTTACCCAGTTCAAAAGAAATAGAAGCTAATTTCATATTCAGGGAATAGGAAGAAGAATTGGTTGAATAGAGGTTTTTCAAGAGGCGGTAAGCTTGATTGATTTTTCCCTGGTTCAACAGCTGCGAACCTTCATTATATTTTTCTGTAAAATCAGAAGCCGATTTCTTTTTGTCTTTTTTGTCTTTTTTCTTTTTTGAACTTTTGTTTTTGGTTGCTGATTTGTTTGATTTATCTGAGTTTTTGGAGGTGTAATTGCTTGATTTGTCGTTTTTTGCAATAATGTTGTTTTTATTTTCAGTGTTGTTGTCTGTTAGTTTGGGATCTTCTGGTTTTGTCTGTTCCTTGATTTTTGTAGAATCTTGAGTGGGTGCTTTTGGTTCAACTTCAGATTTTTTCATTTTGTTTTTGGTTGCTGATTTGTTTGATTTATCTTCAGAAATAGATTTTGATTTGTCGTATTTTTCATAATTTATTTCTTCATCTTCTTCGGTGAAAAGCAAAACGGCTCCATAGATTAAAAAAGCCAGCAGGAGTCCGCCGGCTACAAGTCCAAACCAAAAAAGCAATTCTCTTGATTTTTCCTTTTTTATTTTGTCAACTTCAATTTTTTCTCGAGCCAGAAAGGTTTCGGAAGGGGCAGCTGCCAGCAAAGAAGCACCAGGAGGAGCATCTTCTATTTCTTTGTCTTTATTCTCAGGTTCTTTATTTGTTTGCTTTATTGATTTAGTTCCAGAAGATAATTTCTCTTTGGCCTGGTCTATCATGCTTGGTGAAGGTGATTTCATATTGATGATTACATCTTTTCTGGAATGATTTTTCACCATTTTTTTTGCACTTTTTTGAGAGGATTCCTGTTGTTTTCGGAGTTCTTCAGGTTGCAAAGTTGAAGTATCCACCACCCCTCCGCCTGGACCCCGGGCAACATTGGAGAATTGATTGGAAACAAAGGGTTTGTTTAGATTGAGGTAACTGATATTTTTATTTATTTTTTCTTCTTTGATCTGGTGTTTGCCAGAAGAAACATTGAGTAATGTTTTGAGTTGATTTGAGAATTGTAAAACTGTAGGGAAGCGATCCTTTGGATCTTTTGCTAAAGATTTCAGTAAAATTGCATCAATACCTTTGGGAAGATTGGGAATTTTATTTTCAATGGGTGGATAAGGAGCATCAAAATGAGCACCCATGATTTCAAAAACATTATTGCCATTGTAAGGAGGATAACCTGCCAGACAGTGGTAAGCAATAACCCCGATTGAGTAGATATCGGTGCGGGCATCAACTTTGGCTGCTTTCATTTGTTCTGGTGCTGTATAGGTGGGATCGCCGATGGTAAGACCGATGCCGGATTTGGATGGATCTTTTTCTCCGGTAATGATTTTAGCCAGACCAAAATCAAGGATCTTGACGAAGTCTTCTTCAGAGTTATCTTTGTTTTTAATCAGCATCAGATTTCGAGGTCGCAGATCACGATGAATATAACCCAAAGCGTGGGGTTCTTTGAGAGCTTCACATAATTGGTTGATTATGGAAAAAGTCTGGGAAAAGGAAAGTCGATTGGTTGCAGTCAGTCTTGAAGAAAGAGTTTCCCCATCAAGTAACTCCATAACCAGATAATGAACTCCGTCCGGGGTAGTTCCGAAGTCAATAATATTGATGATATGTTCATTGTTCAATTCGGTAACAGAGAGAGCTTCTTTACGAAAACGATAAACGGCTTTTTCATTTTGGGAAAGTTCTTTGTGGAGTATTTTTACTGCAACTCTTTTGCCCAGGTTAACATGGCGAGCAAGATAAACTTTACCACTTCCCCCTTCTCCCAACAGTTCAAGGATTAAATATCTTTCTTCAATTTTATTTCCAATAAATTCGTCATTTTGCTGTGGTCTCAGATTCAATCCGCATTTAGGGCAGAATCTGGCTTTATCCGGTATTTCGTTGTTACAGCCAATACAATTCAAATTAAAATCCTTATTTCTTTGGGTTTGACAAGATTAGCAACTTTTCTTGATCCTGGAAATGGAAAGGAAACAACGCAATTTCCAAGAAAAAAGTTCAATAAAACTATAATCAAAAAAAAACAGATAGCAAGAAAGCAGATAATTTTTCCCTATGTTGAAATCAGGAAGATAAATGAGCCCCATTATTTGATTGCTGATTAAGAATTAATTGGAGAAAAAAAACTAATTTGTGGTTGTTTTGAAATTATTTGCTCTTCTTAGTTTTCTTAACTTTTTTGGCTACTCCAGCTTTAGTGGCTTTATCAACTTTTTTAGTTTTTGTAACGATTTTCTCTTTTTTGGAACCAAAGTTAAAATCGAAATTGAATTCGCCATCTTCCATTTTGTTGATAAGTTCAGTAGCTTTTTTGTTGGGAATATTCATCTGGAAGCCAATGATACTCTCTTTGTTTTTGAATTTGAGCATTTTCAACAATTCGGGATCAACTTTGGCACTTTCGAGTTTTTTGCTGATGGCCGGGCTGTTGAGGAAGATGTTGGCCATATTTACCAATTGAGTTGCACTTTTGGGATTATGGACATCAACGCTGGTATTAATATTTATTTTATCATCCATATTGATGAAGAAATCGAAGTCGACTGTTTTGATTTCGCCAAGCATGGCAGCAGCTTTTTTCATGTCTTTAATTTCAAGGTTGCGACCGAAAACTTTAACTATTGAGTCAGGTGAGATTTTATGGAGTTTTTTGATTTTATCCATTAAATCCTTGTCACTGGTAACTGTTTTTTTGAATTCATCACCACTTACAATAAGAACTGTGTCTTTGTCCAGGACAACGAGTTGAGTATTATCATCATCATCAATGATAAGACTTTCTTTACCCATAAATTTGGATTTTTTTGCTTCTTTTTTTCCTAATTCAGTAGCACATTGAAGAGATTTGGTTACATCAAAACCGGTTTTAATGATAGCCAGTTTATTTTTTTCTTTCAGAATTGATTGAAAATAACAAATGCTTTTTATCATTCTTTCAGGTTCAACCTGATCAGCACCTACACATTTTTTGAATTTGAGGAAGCCCTCTTCTTTTTCAATGCTTTTTACAAGTTTGGTTTTGTGTTTTTTGAGAAAATATTTACCCAGTTTTGAATCGAGACCTTTGTCGAAGTTGACATGGAGGGCAACCAAATCTTTACTGAGAAATGATGCAGGAAATTCTTTGGAAAGTTCGAATGATAGGGTTTTAACTGCAGAGGATTTTTTTACCTCAGTTTTTTTATCATCTTTTTTCTTGTCGACCTTTTTTTTATCGACTTTTTTCTTGTCGGTTTTTTTGACTGTTTTTTTGGTATCGCTTGCGGCTTCTTCTTCTTTTTTCTTACAGCCTGTTAAAACAATGAATAAAGTTAAAAATGCAATTGTGATATTTTTCATGTAATTACTCCTTTTGAAAAGTTTATTTAGTTTCTATCCCAGAATGGGTTTTTTTGGCTGGTAAGAAGTTTGCCTCAGATGCACGCAATAACTTCGCCGACATAGTTGGCACTATATCAAAAAGTTATGACAAAGCAGATGAGGTAAAATTCCGTCGCCAGACGATGACCTTCCTTTTGGGACGAGAACTATTTTAAAAGATAAAGGGAATGTTATAGATTTATGATAGGGTTGTCAATTGTAAATGATTTAAATTAAAAATTGAGTTTGTTCCAGTCCCAGAATGGGGATTATTGGCTGGGACTGAAGTTGGATTGAGATGTGCGGAGTAACTTCGAAGATAATAGTAGATACTATTTCAAAAAGTTACGATAAAGCAGATCAATTCAAATTCCGTGCTCAGACTGCAACCTTCCTTTTTGGGAAGGGAACCAAGGTGGGGGAAAGTAGTAAAATCTATAAATATAGTTCGTTTTTAATGAAATCCTGGAAGCTTTTTGCGTTTTTCAGAGCCAGGGGAGAAGAAAACAAGACAAAAGTTCGCTTGGAATCCTGAGCAGCTTCATAAATTTTATAAAAATCATCAGAGTTGAGTTTTCCTCCAGAACGAAAATTGTTGATTCTAAAAAAACGGAACTTTGCAGGCTGAGCTATAAATTCAGCTGAAACAGGGTCGGAACTTAAATAAAGATCAAGATTGTCAGCTATTTCCAGGATAGTTGATTTATCCCATAGTCCATGGGGTTCCCACACCATTTTTACATTTTTTCGATCGTGGTTTTTGAAAAAATCTGTCAATTTGTTGATATTGATCTGGGTAGGCCTGAAAGTTGACGGGGTTACAAAAACAAAGGTGTGAGAGCGCAAAATTCCGGCTGTTTTATGCAGCATTTTCCAGATATATTCCATCTCGGTACCGGGGGTAAAACCCTGAGCACCAGTTTTCCAAGAGCTGGTTTTTCCCGGTTTCCATTCCGGATCGGTAAGGGCCAAAGGAGCTGGAATTATAAATCTGAAGTCTTTGGCAGATTCTGTTCTCCACTTTTTCAAGGTTTTTTGATGAGGTTTGGTTTCATAAAAAGGTTTAATCTCGGTGAGTTCATAATTTCTAAAAATTCTGCTCTTGTGTTGGGGAAACAGATTTGCTCCAATATGTATCTTCATATTGATTTGCTCCTATTTGGGTTGTAATTTCCGCATTGGTTCATTTGAAAATATCTCAGCAGGTTTGAATAGATTCTCACTGGGCTTTTTTTTCTCTTTTAATTTCGGATCCGGAATTATGACAAGACGGGGAGTGATTCCTTCAAGATAAGTTTTAGACAGAATTCCGGCTGTTTCCTGCCAGTTATCAAATTTTCGCAATAAAAAGCCCTGTTGTTTGTTTTCCTTGTTTGTGCCAGCATGAAGATTTACTTTGAATCCTGCAGCATAACCGTGACTTTTTCCCCAGAGGATGAAATGATTGATATCTGAAGAAATCATCAACTTGAAGAGGGGAAGGAGTTCTTGGGTTTTAACTGATTTGGTGATGAACAGAGAAAGAATACGAGGAGGTTTGAGATTTCCGACTTTCATCAGCAAGGGTTTGATTTTATCTACTTCGGCCAATTTGTTGTTGAGGATTTCACCGGAGAAAATCATTTTATCCTTGATGGTGAGCTCAATTCCAGGAGGCAAACGTCTGAGGTATTCGCTCCCAGTTTTTTTTGATGCGGCCAGCTCGACTCTTTTCTTTTTTAATTCAATCAGGGGAAAAGGAAAGGGATTTTTCTGATTGAGACGGTGTTTGAGAAGTTGGAAAAGATTGTTTCTTATTTCCTTAATGTGTTTTTTGAAAGAAATATCGTCGGCAAAAAGCCCGGATAATTTTTTTGATTCATCAAGCATATTTTTAATTATTGCCTGAATACATTTATGGGTTGCCTTGGGCAATTTGTTCCGGCTGCAGAATAATTTGAGGAATTTTTCTTCGTTTTTGTCATCTTCTTTGTAGTTATATCCATAAAAGATGGAAGTTGCGTGAGCTATCATGTTTAATCCTGCCCGATCAACCATTTCTCCCCCTTCCAGAGCATAGAGAACCAGAATAAGACTTTGTCTCATTCTGCCGAAAGTAAGGTCTTTGCGGCCATATTCAGGCTTGTATTGAACAGAGTTTTCTTGATTGCTTGAACAGCCCCCTGAATTGAAAAAGATTAACAACAGAATAAAGAATTTGAAGCGCACGTTTTTATTTACCTTTTTTCTTATTTTTCTTATTTTTTGCTTTTGCTTGTCTCAATTTTATCGGATCAACACTTTTAGCCGGCTTGTTGTTTTTAATGGCAACATAAAGCCAGATGTAGCCGAAGACAGCTAAGGGTATGGAAAGAAACTGACCCATGGTTAAAACATGTTCTTCTCTGAGACCAGTTTGGAATTCTTTGAAAAATTCTACAATGAAACGACCGGTAAAATACAAAGAAAGAAAAAGTGCTCCCAAAATACCACGGGGGCGTTTTTCCTTGTAAATGCGGTCCACAATGACCAGAATGAGAATGATCACTGCTCCCATAATAGCTTCGTAAAGTTGAGAAGGATGGCGCAGAGGAATCAGTGCTTTACCCCTGTCTTCGATGCAACGGGGAAAACGGACTCCCCAATTCTGATCTGTTACCCTGCCTACAATTTCAGAATTGAAAAAATTACCTATTCTGACCAAAGTAGCTCCAAGGGCAGCTGAAAAGGAGAAACGATCAGTAACTTCGGCAAAAGCCATCCCCTTTTTTTTGGCATAATAGAACAAAGAGACGACAAGACCAATGGTTGCTCCGTGACTGGCCAATCCTCCTCTCCAGAATTTAATGATTTCTACGGGATTTGCAGAATAGAAACTCCAGTCATAAAAGAAAACATGACCAAGTCTGGCGCCAATTATCACAGCCAGCATACCGGGAATGATAAAATCAGAAACATCTTCTTCAGTCCAGCCAACCCGCATCATTTGCCAGCGTAAAAAATAAAAGCCTCCCAGAAAAACTCCAACAAAAAAAAGGCCGTAATACCTGACAGCCAATGAACCAAAACGAAATATTTCTGGATTAATATCCCAAGTAAAAGACAAAGCAATACTCCTTTCGGAATTTTAAATCAAT
Organism: Deltaproteobacteria bacterium; assembly: GCA_027858615.1. Classification (GTDB taxonomy): domain Bacteria; phylum Myxococcota_A; class Polyangia; order HGW-17; family HGW-17; genus JAQICJ01. Next base: position 657 of record JAQICJ010000093.1, on the reverse strand, counting down.
TTTCATCATAAAACCTGATTAAAAACTGAGCATGAAACAGATTGTTCTGACCAGTTGAGGAACTTGTCGCCAGAATGAGTTGATAAACCTCAGGATCTTAACCAGTTGAATTTGAAGATAAGCACTTCATTTTTTAAAGCAACCTTTTTTTCTGTTCCAGATTCAGGTTTTTCCGGTTGAGCCTTCAAATTTAAGGTTAAAAGGCTTAACTGGAAACGGTAGTTTCTGGTGGCGAGGTGACTGTTATTGCTGTTGGAACTGAATCAGTTTTCGTTTCAAAACGAAAGAACAGAGTCTGCCTGTTGGAGTTTGACGTGAAATGGGAACTATTCTGAAATTATTTATAAAATATTTCAGAATAATACTTGCGAAGAAGTCATATCTTTCCTATGTAAAACATGAACCTGTATTCAGATATGTGTTTTTTGAACACATAATCATACAGATTACCAGTTCCCATCTCAGAATGGGGGTTTTTGACTGAATGAGAAATTTGACTCAGATGCGCGGAGGAACTTCGCAGACATAGTTGATACTATTTCAAGAAGTTACGACAAAGCAGATGAGGTAAATTTCCGCATTCAGACGATGACCTTCCTTTTTGGGATGGGAACTAACTATGATTGTATTCGATAAAATAAATTGTGGAGGTATAAT
>JAQICJ010000061.1 GCA_027858615.1 Deltaproteobacteria bacterium | reverse complement strand
AGTCAAACCTGAAGATATTGATTTCAAATCAAAATTACCCCTGAAAGGAGAAATTAAAGAAAAAATAGGCAATTTCATCAATGCTCTTTATCGATTCTTTGCTGATCAGGGATTTGCTTATCTTGAAATCAACCCTTTTGCTTATGTAAATGAAACCGTAATTCCCCTGGATCTGGTGGGAAAACTTGACGATACTGCTGCTTTTGAAAACCTTGACACTTGGGGAAGAGGATATTCATTTCCCGATGGATTCGGTAAAAAACTTACCCCCGAAGAAAAATACATCAAGGATCTTGATGAAAAAACAGGTTCATCCTTGAAACTAACCATCTTGAATCCTGATGGCAAAATCTGGAACATGGTTGCCGGAGGCGGCGCCAGTGTCATCTATGCCGATACCGTTTCAGATCTTGGTTATGTGGATGAACTGGGTATGTATGGCGAATACAGCGGTAACCCCAACGAAGAACTTACTTTCCAATATGCCTCAACCATTCTTGAACTAATGACCAGAAATGGTGAAAAAGGCAAAACTCTGCTGGTTGGCGGAGGTATTGCCAACTTTACCGATGTTGCCAAAACCTTCAAAGGAATCATGAGGGCAATCAAAAAACACCAGGATAAACTCAAAGCAACAGATACCAGTATTTTTGTCCGTCGAGGCGGTCCCAATTATAAAGAAGGACTGGCAAACATGGAAAAACTGGGAAAAAAACTTGGTCTGCCAATCAAGGTTTTCGGACCTGAAACTCATATGACCAAAATCGTTCCCATGGGTATTGAACACATAAACAACTGATTAGTTTTATAATTACCGGATATTTAAAAGACAACTAAATCAGATGTCCGGATAAAATCAAGGAGTAAATACAATGAATAATGATTATCAATTGTTTACCCGAAAGACACGGGCGATAATTTTTAATCTCCAGGCTAATGCCATTCAGCGCATGCTGGATTTTGATTATGTTTGCAAAAGAGAAAAGCCCAGCGTAGCTGCAATTATCAACCCCAACGCCAAAAGGGGCGGGTACCATAAAACCTTCTGGGGAACCAAAGAAATTCTCATCCCTATCTATCAAAATTTAACTGAAGCATCAGCCAAGCATCAGGATGCTGATGTTCTCATCAACTTTTCATCTTTTCGTTCAGCTTACCCCACCAGTATGGAAGCTCTTGATATTGATACTTTTCGTACAGTGGTAATCATAGCTGAAGGAGTTCCTGAAAGAAGAGCCCGAAAACTGGCTGCTTATGCCAAGTTGAAAAATAAAACCGTTATCGGACCCGCTACCGTTGGCGGCATTCTCGCTGGCGGATTCAAAATTGGCAATACCGGCGGTACTATCCAGAATATTATTGCTTCCGGTCTCCATAAAAGCGGAAGTGTCGGATTTGTTTCCAAATCAGGCGGAATGTCCAATGAAGCCTATAATATCATACACAAAAACACTGATGGCCTCTACGAAGGAATCGCCATCGGGGGTGATGCAAATCCCGGTTCAACTCTGATTGAACATCTTTTGCGTTATGAAGCCAATCCCAAAGTAAAAATGCTGGTATGTCTGGGCGAAGTCGGAGGAACCGAAGAATACAAAATCGTCGAGGCGGTAAAATCAGGTAAAATTACCAAACCTGTAGTTTGCTGGGTAACAGGAACAATTGCCTCAAAAATGACAGGCGAAGTTCAATTTGGCCATGCCGGAGCCAAAGCAGGTTCTGACAAAGAAACAGCCGGAGCCAAAAACAAAGCTCTCAAAGAAGTCGGTGTTGTTGTCCCTGAATCTTTTGACGATTACGGTGAAAAAATCAGAGAAACCTTCGAAAAACTTAATCTGAAAACAGTCAAAACCGAAAAAACTGTTCCTCCCATCCCCGAGGATTACAAACAACTCAAGGCTGAAAGCAAGGTCAGGAAACCAACCAACATCATCTGTACAATTACTGATGACACCGGCGAAGAACCTCTTTACGCCGGCCTTCCCATGAGCAAAGTAATCGAAAGCAACATGCCCCTTGGTGAAATGATCGGTCTGCTCTGGTTCAAGAAAAAGCTTCCCGATTTTGCTGCCAAATACATTGAAATCGTTCTCAGGCTTACAGCCGATCACGGTCCTTGTGTAAGCGGCGCCCACAACACCATTGTAACCGCCCGGGCCGGACGAGATCTCATGAGTGCAGTAGCCTCGGGTATCCTTACTATCGGTCCAAGATTCGGCGGAGCTGTCTCGGGAGCAGCCAAACATTTCGGTAACGCCATAGCCCAAGGAATGACTCCCCTTGAATTCATCAAATACATGAAAGCCAAAGGAGTAAACATCCAGGGTATCGGCCATCGCATCAAAAGCGCAACCAATCCTGACGTCCGCGTTACTCTGCTCAAAAAATTCGCCAAAGAAAACTTCCCCAAAACAACTCATCTGGATTATGCTCTGGAAGTTGAAAAGATCACTCTTACCAAAAGAAACAATCTTATCCTCAACGTAGACGGTTGTATCGGAGTTCTTTTCCTCGATCTCATGGAATCTTGCGGCGATCTTTTCAGTGAAAAGGAAAAAGAAGAAATCATTGAATTCGGTATTTTGAATGGTTTGTTCATGCTCGGCAGAACCATCGGCATGATTGGTCACTATTTCGATCAGAACAGACTGAGAAGCAGACTTTATCGCCATCCGATGGATGATGTTCTTTATGATACTCCGGATCCCAAGGATCTTGGCTACGATCTCTAATCCCCCCTCATTTCCTTTCTCTTCTTAAAATTTTCAATTCTCTCCAGACAAATAGTGGCAATATCCATACCTTGATGTTAGTATATCTTTTGGTATGTAGTTCCCGTCCCAAAAATGGATATCATTGTCTGGCGACGGAATTTTACCTCATCTGCTTTGTCATAACTTCTTGAAATAGTGGCAACTATGTTTTCGCAGTTATTCCTCGCATCTGAGGCAAACTTCTTCACTATCCAAAAACCCCACTTCTGGGATGGGAACTAAGTAGTCCTGAATATCTCTATTAATTTTATTGAAAACTGAAAATTGCCGCAAAATCAATTTATCAGTTTATCAGTTTACAGCAGGAACAAATATGTCCAAAAAACTGACATTATTTTTTTTAATTCTGTTGCCAGTTTTTTTAATTCCCGGTTGCAACAACAATGACAGTACAATCAACAACAATACAAACAACCAGAACAATACGGGAATCTACCGGCTCCTCCACAACAATCCGGCAAGTGGAGAACTCAACCTGATGACAGGAGTAGAAGAAGAAATCTCCATTCAACTTCTCGACAGCGAAAACAAACCCATATCCGGCCATCCCATCAATTTTTTAATAAAAGGTTCCGCCGGTGGCTCTTCTCTTTCCAAAAACAATCTCCAGACCAATAAAAATGGCCTTGCCAGTGTAGTAATTTCAACTGGAAAAACTTCCTCCCATTTTACAATCGCCGTCAGTTGCCAAAATGCCGCTCCCATAAATTTTGATGTCATCGTTTCTTCCACGGGACAGGCTGATTTTACTATTACCCCGTCATACGACGGCATCCAGCCTGAAGCTTTTCACTCTCTTGATTTTGGAATTATCTTCAATTCAACCTGTGACGATATCAACAACAACTCCTATTTGAACAGGATTAAAAAAACATACAGTCTGGAAGAAAGTGTAAAATACGAAAGTCTTCCTGTTGATTTTGCACTGCTTTTCGTAGTCAGGGGTTACGACTCATCGGGCAAACTCATTGCTTCCGGCTGCAAGGCACCGGATCCTGAAAACCTGATTCCAGGCAACAACCTGCAACTGGAAATTGAACTTTTAGATTACCTCCTTTACCTTTCTGAAGAAACAACAGTATTTCATGAAGTTGAGACCAACAATCTCAGTTCCTGGATCCAAAACCATTTTATAAACTGGCTCGAAATTGGACGATGCAATTATGGATTCACTGCAACCTATCTGAATTGTCTGATCTCCCATCTTGAGGGAGGAGATCCTCTTACCTGTTCTGAAGGAGTAGAAACTGCTCTCTCAGCTCGTATCAAAACTTACAGAGGGCTGCTCAACTCTGAAAGTTGCCGAGGTTTTCTTAACAGTTACAATGGTATTTCTCTTGAAAGAACTATTAATGATTTGAGCCCCGGGGTTAGTACTCTTCAAAACAACTTCAAAGCTTTCAAAATTTCCCTCAATCAAAATAATTATGAACATCTTTCACTGAAATCAAACTGGGAAAACCACAATGATCAACTCATTCAAACTTTCAACTTTATCAATTTCCCTCTGATCAATCAGGAGTACACCGAGTTCATTTCACCTCCTGAAAGCAGATCCTTTTCCCTGGAGTTCAAAGGCAATGAACCATCTCCTCTTCTGATATCCCAAAGTTTTATCCATCTTTCCCTTATCGAAACTGTTAAGACAATCATCCGCGAATTATTTTTCAAAGATACCCTGCAAGCTATCAGAGCCAATGAAGTAAAAGCTCGCTTTATAGAATATATTGATGAGATCTCTTCGCTGTCCTGGCAGGAAGAATTGATTGATATTATTGATTCCGAACTCACCTGGGAACAGATAGAAACCTCCATGGAATATCTGCAGAACTTTCTTCATCTCAACTATATTCAACCGATAAACTGTGATCTTTCTGTTACCGGAACTGTCAATTACAGTGATGAAGATCTCGACGGTTCAATTGATTCCTTTATTCCTGAGCTTGACTTTCAAGTTGCTCCCACTGGTTCCATTTGCCCTTGAAAAGCAGATTTTTTGCAATTTAAAAACAAACAAGCATGGGTATTATTGAGGAAAAGATCAAAATATCCTTGACACTCGTTCAAAAATTAATATCAATACGAAGTCCTGATTTGATTTAAATTTGTTTTTCAAAATACTTTCTAAAATTCAGGAACACAAATTAAACAGTTTAACATATTGATTTTCAATCAATTTTTTGACATTTATTTGTCAGTAACCACTGTAAAAGGGTATAATATGGCTAGATATTTAGGACCTAAAGTTAAGAAATTAAGAAGTTTGGGACTGGATCTTCCAGGTCTCACAACCAAATCAATGCAAAAACGTCCTTACAAACCAGGACAACACGGACAAAAACGTCGCAGACGTCCTTCGGATCATGGTCGTCAGTTGGTGGAAAAACAGAAAATCCGTTTTAATTACGGAGTTGGTGAAAAACAATTGCGTAATCTCATGAAAGAAGCACGTAAAAGTAAAGTAGCCACTGGTTCCAAATTGGCAGAGCTTCTGGAAAGAAGACTGGATAACACTGTTTTCAGAGCCGGTTTTGCCAAAACCATTCCCGGTGCCAGACAGCTTGTAAATCATGGTCATTTTCTGATAAATGGAAAAAAAATCAATATCCCTTCCTACAGAATCAGTGAAAACGATGAGATCACCTTGCGTGAAAAAAGCAAAGATCTGGCTGTAGTTGACGAATCTATTTCCTCTCCTTCAGTATCAGTTCCCGAATGGCTCGCAGTCGACACTGAAAATAAAAAGGCAAAAATTTCAGCTTTACCTACTGTTGAATCAGTTCCCTTTGAGCTAGATCTACAGTTGGTTGTCGAGTTTTACTCCAAAAGAATGTAAACCGACCTTTTCAATCCCTTCCCTGCAATCCCCCTTCTCATTTTTATCTTCAAGTCTATCGGATAATTATTGCTCCTGAGCTATTAGTTCCCATCTTAAGAGCTAAAGCCAACAACCCCCATTCCAAAATAAAAACTATTTTTCAGAATTTTATTTTCAGAATTCTATTGTCTGCGCGTTATCTGTCAATTCCTTGACCATTGCTGCCATCTCAACCTGCTTTTCATAGCGGAGAACATATTTGAGCTGGGCTTTGGTTTCCGGATGTTTTGGAGTAAACAGAGAACAAGAATCTTGATGAGGGAGAATAGAAGTTTCAAAAGAACCGATTTTTTTTGCCTGGGTTATAATCTCTTCTTTGTTGAAACCGGTAAGAGGTTTTAAAACCAGCAAAGGCGAAGCTGCTTCTATTACTGCCATGTTTTCGATAGTCTGAGAAGCAACCTGTCCCAAAGATTCACCTGTCACCAGTGCCTTGGCACCATCCTTAAACGCCATCTGTGCAGCTACCCTCAACATCAGGCGACGATACATGATCAGAGCCAATTTAGCATTGAGTTGACTCAATTCCTTCTGGGCCATTCCGTATGCAATCACGTGCAATTTGTCGGGACCACCCCATTCTCTCAAAATTGAGCATAATTTTTCCACCTTCTTCAATGATTCATCTCCAACCCAGGGAGGAGAATAGAAGGTAGTGGCTGAAAGGCTCATACCTCGCTTCAGCATCATCCAAGCTGCAACCGGAGAATCTATCCCTCCGCTTAAAAGTACCTCACCATGACCTGAACTTCCCACCGGAAGACCCCCGTCAGCCTTTAAACTATCAACTGAAACGAAAGATATCTGTCGTCCAATTTCTACTTCGACTACCAGTTGGGGCTTGCCAAGATCAACAGCAATATTTTTTTCATGGAAAACAGCCGCTCCAACTTCTCGGGCAATTTCAGGGGAAGTTATCGGGAAGGATTTATCCGACCTTTTGGCTGCAACCTTGAAGGTATCAGGTTTTATCTTCAATTTGCTCACCAATTGCAAGGCGGCTTGTCTGGCAGCTGCCAGATCCGGTTCAATTTTGAGAGAAGGAGAAAGGGAGTAAATCCCGAAAACCTTTTTCAACCGGGTCAGAATTTCACCTTCATTTTCTGCTTCATAACCATGAACTATGATGCGGCCATGGATATTTTTTACCTCGACTTTTTCAAATTCGGCAACAGCCTTGCGAATATTATTGAGCAACTTGTTTTTAAACAATCTGCGGTTGCCCTTTTTAATAAAAATTTCATTGTATTTGACGATAATAATTTTTTTCATAACTGCCCAATCTGAGTAAAAATAAATAGAATTGTCTTCAAACTATGACCCCCAGTTCCTTTTTTGTTGAAAAGAAAACTAGATTGTTCCCACAAAGTGAGTTCCGTCAACACCCTGTAATGCTTTGCTCAAATTTTCAGGGGAAGTAATCAGAGCTCGTTTACCGTGACTTTGCAAAAAATCGAGCACCGCTTCAATTTTAGGACGCATGGAACCCATGGCAAAATGACCATCATCAAGATATTTTTCAGTCATTTCAATATTGAGGGCACCAAGTGGTTTTTGATCAGGCTGATTGTAATTGATAAAAACCCTGTTAACATCGGTGAGGATGATGAAGAGCTCAGCTCCAACCTGTTTGGCCAGCAAAGAACTTGTAAGATCCTTGTCAATAACAGCTTCAACTCCCACATAACTGAAATCACCGGTTTTCTGATCAATCTGTTTGACTACCGGAATTCCTCCACCTCCGGCTGCAATGACTATATGTCCCTGCATGGCAGCATCTTTAATGGTATGCCGTTGAATAACCTTGAGGGGAGAGGGAGATGGTACCAGGCGACGCCATCCTCTGCCGGAATCTTCGGCCATTTCCCAATTGTGATTCTCCTGAAGCTCCAGGGCTTGTTCATGGGTATAAAAAGGACCGATGGGTTTACTGGGATTTTTAAAGGCCGGATCATGCTGATCCAGAATAACCTGTGTAATCTTGGTAACAACATGACGATGAATTCCTCGGCGCCGCAATTCATTAATAATTGCCTGCTGCATTATATAACCAAGGCTGCCTTCGGTCATGGCCACCAGCACATCAAGCGGCTGTTTGGGGATTTCTTCCGGAGAATGTTCATTCTGCAAAAGCAGATTTCCAACCTGGGGACCATTTCCATGAGTTATAACCAGATTATAATCTCTGTTGATAAGCTCCATCAAGATTGATGCAATTTTTCTGGCTGCAATCTGATGTTCTTCATGAGTCGGTCTGTAGCCTTTTCTGATAAAAGCATGACCACCTAATGCAATAACAGCTGTAGGATTTTTATTTTGCAACTTGTACCTCCAAAAGATTCTTTTCAGCTTGAACCTGCCTACGAGAAAAGTAGTTGTTCAGCATTGAATTAAAAAATTAGTATAGTTCCCTGCCTGAAGTTGAAGAAATCTCGACAGGGGATGGAACAAAAACTGAACTGATACCGATTATTGAAAAAGGCTGTTGAAAAAACAGTTTGGCAATAAGAAGCATAAAATTCAGGTTTTGAAGTTAGTTCCCAGTTCCACAATGGATGTGGTTTTTGGCTGTGCAAGAAGTTTGCCTTAGATGCGCCCAGTAACTTCGCAGACATAGTTGACACTATATCAAGAAGTTATGACAAAGCAGATGAGGCAAAATTCCGTTCTCAGACGATGACCTCCCTTTTGGGGACGGGAACTATTTAAACTGAATTATTGAAATGAACAGAAAAGCGATAAGAAAGAAGTTGATGTTCTTGACAGTTAATCTGATTGTTGAAAGAAAACTGTTGTTCCCCCATAGAATAAATAGAACAATAACCTAAATTTGGGCAATTATAAATTTTTTTTTCAATTTTTTGTAAAAATTTTGTGGGAAGCAATTTACTATAATATTACAGGGCTTTAACCTGGCAATTCAGGGAGTTTTTTTGTGGGCAGGGCTAGATTTGATATTGGCCTTGAACCAACTGTTGATTTCGGTGGCGATCTTTTTGCCAGCATTGATTGATGTAACAGCCATTCTCGCCTTGTTGTCAACAGACTTCAATTGGAAACTCATCCCCCAAAAAACTTCTTTTGATTGAATTTCCACCAGAACTGCATAAAAGTTGAGAACAAGATTACCAGAAAAAGTTTTGGCTGTATTTTCAACTCCACTCACCAGCAGATATTCAGGTTTCCAGGGTTTGTATCCCGCTTTCTCCAGTAACATTTCATAATGATCACCAAACAAAGTGAGATTTTTCAAAAAACTATCTTTCCATACTTCTTTGGCAGCAGCCTCCTGGAGTGAATTTGATTTTTGGTGAAAAACTTTTTTTGAAGCCTGATAGAGATGATTAAAGAAATTATTATATCTGGGAGAGGCTGATTTCCAGGCTTGGCGATAAGATTTGGCTTTTACTCCAAGATGTTGAATCAGAGAATTTGATAAAGCCTTCTGAACTGTCTGGTTATAACCGGAACCCTGGTTTTGAGGTTGAACTACAAGCAACTCCGGCTTGGGAGCTATTTTTCTTTTGACGGAAAAAACTGTAATAGTTTTGGTACATCCGAAAATTGCAACTATTGAAATTAGAAAAAAAGCCGGTTTAATAACTTTCATGGCTTACCGTAAATCAACCTTAGAGATGGATTTTGCCCCTGTTTCTTACAGAATGGGGACTTTCACACCAACCGCAGCCCAATGAGAGCGGCAGACGACCAGCGGACAGATGAATGGAAACAGGAGAACTTGATCCAGCCGGTTTTGGGAATTTAAGGTTAATTCCTTTCAATTATCCTGTGTTTCAAAGTCCAGTCTTTCAGAAATCTGTTGAAAATTTTGATGATCTTTTGAATTGTCAACTCACCGTATACTTCAGTGGCTTTGGTGTATTTAAGATCACCGGTCTTCATTTTGGTTTCCATGATCTCTTTAAAACTGGTTTGATATGTTTTTTCGATTCTTCGATCAAAAATCTTGATAGAATCTTCTTTATATTCTTTTTGACCCTGCAAAATTGTGAAATCAAGATCAATGGGAACCGGAGACTTGAAATAATGCCCCTTTAGATTGAACCTGACTCCCTGATTAGTGAGGATAATTTCCACAAAGATCTTTTTCCAGCTTGATTTTAGCAATTTTTCTTTTTTAAAATCAGGAAAAAGAGGTCTGATTTCACCGGAAGGCATTATATTTGAAAATTCAAGAAAAAATGATTTTTCTTTTTCTGTATAAACCAGCCTTTGCAATAAGGTTGAAAGACCGCTGGCGGCAAGAATATCTTCAGCCGGTTGAATTAACTTTGACAAAGGCAATTCTTCGATGGGAGTTCCGTCTATTTGAGATGGATTAATTTTGGTCATTAATTAATACCTCCATTTGCTGGGGGAGCTTGTTCCGGAGCTGGTTGCTGCAAGCTGCGCAGGAAATCTTTGAGATATCTTGTCAACATGGCAATAACAGCTTCAACATCAAGTTTGGGATATTCATCACTGAAGCGCGCATATTTGGGATCACCCGACTTTAATCTGATATTCATGATATCAAGTACACTGATCATTTGATGCTTTTCTTCACGGGGATCAATAGTGATTTTGATTTGGTCCTCAGCCGTATCACCGGTAATCATTCTGGTAAATTTTGAATCTATATCGACATAATCAACTTCTGAACCAAATCGCCCCATGATCTTCATATTGACTTTGTCAGATTCTACCTGCAGATTAATTGATGCATATTTCCATCCGTCCATACGATATTTTTTAACATCAATTTCAGGAATGGATATTTCAATTGGAATTGTAGGTATATCAGCCAGTTTGAGAAAACTTCTGCTCTTTTTACCCAAAGCAATATGAATGGTAAAATCAGATTCAAGATTTTCGATTAAAGGTGCTCCCATAATTGCCAGTTCGTGGATAGCTACCTTTGATTCCCTTGAACTGAATCCTCCTTCAACAGGTCCGGCCAGCTTTTGCATTTATGCCTCCTCTAGAAAAAATACCAACTGACCAATCAAGCAGTTGAGTTTGATGGTCATGGTGGAAAATTTGAGAATAATATGTTTATTCTCCAGAATAGATCTGAAGTTTAAACTTAAGTGAATTTACAGATCCGGGTAAACTTTTGGTTCCTGCTTAAGCAGGAACCTGCTAGCAATATGTACCAAATATTCACTATCTTAACAAGAAACAATTTATGAGATAAAAATGCTTTTCCCACTGAAGGGTACAAACAAATTATGATACAATTGAGCAGAGTTGATATATTATACCAATGTTCAATGTTTTACAACTAACATAGTTTTGGTTTTATTTTCCATTTTTTAAACCGTAAATGTTTAATAATTTAAAATATGTGTTATTTTTATGGAGAAAGATTTTCAACCTGACACCATCTAACCAATTCGGGGATCAGGATCATTGTACTGTAATATTGAAACGAGGTTCTTATGAAAAATCTAATTTTCCCTGCTGTTATTTTATGGTTATCACTATTGATAACTGTAAGTTGTAGCAAAAATGTCAATGTTAAAAATGCTTATTTGCGTCGAGAAGCCAGAAGAGTACGAGTGATCAAAGAATATCCCAAAAATTGTGAACCGGCAGGAAGCATTATCGGCCGCTCCACCTTCAAAGCCAGTGGTAAAGTCGTCTGGCGTTACGCCATGAATGATCTGCGCAATAAGGCTGCCAACAAAGGCATCTACACTGTTGTCCTCGACAATCACAAACATTCCACTGATGGGCCCTACCTTACTATTCGACTTTACGGAAAATTGCTCAATTGTTCAGAAGACAAAGAACCCGGTTCCAAAGCAGGAGGATATGACTCCCCCGGGTCTAACGCACCTCCGAAACCTAAAGGCAAGATGGCTCGTCCTAATACCGAGGATCCGGACTCTAATTACCAAAATAACGATGCCCAACCAGAAGATAATGATAATCCCCGCGAAAGCGATAATTACGAATCTGAACAAGAAGATGAGGGTGAAGAAGAAAATGACAATCCTCCCCCTAATCCCAATGTGCCAACTTTCTAGTCTGAATTACGACCTTTCCCCCGTATTTTCTGTTTTTGTTTTACTTTTTAATAATAATATCTCAGGGCGAAGATTATTTGATAATTATTGGAATTATAAAAATCAGAGATTGAATTGGCCGGAGTTCCCCCAACTTTGTTCTTATATTTTTTTTCCAGATAGGTTTCCACTTCATTGACAGCCGGAACCACTAACCTGGCCTCGGTAGCCAGCGCCCAGTTATTTCCAAAGGGTACTTCAATTCCAACTCCACCAAAATATACCAACCCCTGATAATTTTCCGTGGTTTCACCTTTGCCGGCACCAGCAAGCAGATAAGTAGTACCAACCGGGGTATAAGCTATATCGACAGATAAAGAAAAAGCATGACGGGGTTCCCGCACGATCTTTTCCGGTGATTGATTCAAATCGACTCCTTCTCCCTCCATTCTGGTGAGATTATAATCATATTCCAGATGAAATATTCTTAAAAATCTAAACCTTACCTGATATCCCATATTAATTCCCGCCCCGAAAGGACTGGCAGCATCGGTCATATTGCTCCTGACACTATGAAAAGCAAAAGCACCTGTAAACCAAGATTTATTATCAGCCTGAACCGGCAAATTAAAAATTGTCAGGAAAAAAATAATTGTGAGGAAAGAAGCTTTTTTCATGGTTTTACTCTATCTTATTTTTAGTAATTTATCTTACTAATTATCTACTATTGTAAATAGGGCAAAAATATCAGTTAATCAAGTCAGGATGAAAATTAAACTCGACAAACCTCTCGCTCAACTATTACGCCCTGATAATATTGACAATTTTATTGGACAAAAAAAATTATTATCTCCGGGTAAAGCTCTTTATTCAATAATTAATAGTCGAAATCCGGTATCCTGTATCTTTTGGGGACCCCCGGGTTCAGGCAAAACAACCCTGGCTCGAATTATTTGCCAAACTTCCAGTTACAAAATCAGTGAATTCAGCGCTGTCAAAGCCAGACTGGCTGATATCCGCAAATTCATCAAAACAGCCAAAGCTTCCCTGGACAATTACGCTCTTTTCCTTGATGAGATCCACCGTTTCGACAAAAGACAACAGGATGCCCTGCTACCATCTGTGGAAAGCGGAGATATTGTCCTGATTGGAGCAACCACCGAACCTCCTGGACTCAGCATTAATTCAGCTCTCAGATCGAGATTGCGCATCTTTGAATTTGAACCCCTGAGTATATCTGAGTGTATTATTGGTTTGAAAAAAGGTCTTGCCTATCTCGAAAAAGAATTATCCCTTAAAATTGAACCGGAGGATGATACTCTGAAACAGATAGCTCGTCTGGCCGGGGGAGATCTGCGCAATTGTTTCAATCTTCTGGAAGATATTTTAAGGTTGGCCAAAGAGGAAAAGGGAACGGTCAGGCTCAAAAAAGAACTGTTTGACGAACTTGCCCAAAAGTTTACCGATTATGATAAAAACGGCAATTCCCACTACGATCATGCCAGTGCCTTTCAAAAAAGTCTCAGGGGAAGTGATATCAACGGCTCTCTTTATTGGTTGGGCAAAATGCTGGTGGGAGGAGAAGATCCTCTGTTCATTGCCCGCAGACTTATTATCACGGCCTCGGAAGATGTTGGAATGGCTGACCCCCAAGCCTTGCTTATTTGCGAAGCAGCCTTGCGCAGTATTAGACATATTGGCATGCCGGAAGCTGAAATTCCACTGGCCCAGGCAACTATCCATGTGGCTACAGCCCCCAAAAGTAATTCCACTGTTGCTTCTTTGGGACAGGTTAAAAAAATAATCAAAGAAGGTTACTCCTTTAAAGTTCCTTTACATCTCAAGGACAGTCATTTCATTGGTGCTCGTGCATCAGGAAGGGGAAAAGATTACGTCTACCCCCATCAAGCCGGAAGCAGACGTATTTCTTATCTCCCTGAAAAACTTGAAAACAGCTCTTTTTATTCACCAAAATCCCCCTTGGAAAAAACCCGGCTGGAATCTTTGCAGAATTTTTTACAACACTGGCATGCTGACCCCCAAAAACAAAATTTTGACGAAAATAAACAATTTTTGGCAGAAAAGAAACAGATCTTGCAATGGCTTGAGCAAAACAATTCAACAAATGTTACCACAGTTGATATTGCCCAGGATTTGGATCTGGATCGCAAAACTGTTTTTAAAGTGCTCAAATTACTTGAACAGGAAAAGAAAATCTCCATTCAACATAAGGCGGAAATTAAATTGCTTGATGATAAAGGTGAGTAAAATCTTTATTATTTAAAACTGAAAGGTGGTTCAGGGGAAAGACCTCTGGCCGGATATCAGAATTTATCCGCAATTTCAGTAAGATCTACCCCTTCCAACCGAGCACGAATTATTCTGGTAATTTCCCGATTGATTTCGGAAAAAACACATTTTTCGGGAGCACAAAGGGGTTTTCCCAATAAACAGAATTGAACCGGTAATTCTCCTTCGCTCATAACCAGCAGATCAAGCAACATGATTTCCTCGGGCTTTTTCAGCAGAGCAAAACCGCCGTGGGCTCCCCTGGTTGATTTGAGCAATCCTTTTTTTACCAGCATTTGCAAAACTTTTGCCAGATAGGTGGGAGAGACCTGCAACCTCGAAGAAATCTCTTTTGAAGGTACAGGCTTTCCTTTTTTGGAGACGATATAACCCAGGGCGTGGATTATCAAGGTTGTTCTTTCAGAAAAATTAAGCAGTTTATCCATCAGTTTGCCTTTTATTCGTTCATAATGGCAGCTACATCTTGAGCTACGTCACCTATGGGTTTGATCTCAAACTTATCCACCAATACTTTAACCACTGCCGGGGACAAAAACGCCGGAAGAGTAGGTCCGAGTCTGATACCCTTGACTCCGAGGTGTAAAAGAGCAAGAAGCACAAGCACAGCTTTCTGCTCATACCAGGCAATGTCATAGCTTATGGGAAGATCATTGATATCGTCAAGACCAAAAGCATCTTTAAGTTGGAGGGCAATATAAGCCAGTGAATAACTGTCATTACACTGACCGGCATCAAGAACTCGTGGAATACCTCCTATATCACCAAGATCAAGCTTATTATAACGATATTTTGCACAACCGGCTGTCAGAATAACTGTATCTTCAGGCAGTTTTTCAGCTATCTCTGTGTAATAAGATCTGTCCTTGAATCGTCCATCGCAACCTGCCATAACCACAAATTTGCTGATAGCTCCTTCTTTGACAGCGGCAATTACCTTGTCAGCCAATTCCATCACCTGATTACGGGCAAAACCTCCCCAAATTGTGCCTTCTTCTATTTTTGCCGGGGGATCAGTTTTTTTGGCCATTTCGATAATTTCGGAAAAATCCTTCCGGGATCCCGGTTTTCGATCAACAATATGTTTGATACCGTCAAATCCTACATTTCCTGTGGTAAAAAGACGATCTGCATAACTTTTTGCCGGAGGAACCAGACAATTGGTGGTCATCAATATGGGACCATTGAACTTTTCAAATTCAGTTTTTTGCTGCCACCAGGAACCACCGTAATTACCATAAAAATGATCATATTTTTTGAAAAAAGGATAGGAGTTGGCAGGAAGCATCTCCCCATGGGTGTAAATATCAACTCCAGCATCTTTGCTTTGTTCCAGCAATTCTTCAAAATCTTTCAGATCGTGACCGGAAATCAGAATACCGGGACGGTTGCCTGTATCAATTTTGACCTGGGTCATCTCAGGATGACCATAGGTTTTGGTATTGGCTTTATCCAAAAGTGCCATAACCTCCACTCCCACTTTACCGGCTTCCATCACCAGATTCAATAATACGGGAACTTCTTCTTCTACAGATATGGCCTCAAGGGATTTGTACATGAAATCAAAAATTTCAGTATTCTTTTGACCAAGAACCAGGGCATGATCACCATAAGCGGCAATTCCCTTGATTCCAAACAATAACAATTCCTTTAAACTGATGAGATCTTCATTTCCCTTTTGCAAGTGAAGATTAAACGTTTTTTCTGCGGCGGCCTGCAGAATTTCTGAATCATTTTTCGGTGACCAGGTTGCTTCCAGAGGTGCTGTTTCAGATTTGATTTTTATCTGATCCCTAAGCTCAAGTCCTGTTTTGATATTTTCAATGAAAAAGTCATCACTGAAATTAACATTGGTAATTGTAGAAAAGAGAGCTTTGGTTACAAATTCATCAATTTCCGATCTTGAGTTCTGGTCTGAATCACCGGCTGTAAAACGATAAGCAATTCCTCTCAGAACTCCAAGCAGCACATCCTGAAGATTGGCGGTGGAATTTGCTTTGCCGCAAACTCCCTTGTTAAAAGTACATCCTTCATTTCTCATTGTTTCCTGACATTGATTACAAAACATTTTTGGTTCCATATTTATTCCTCGTTTGAATTAGGGTTCAAAATTGTATTTCCCACAACAACTGCTTTGAAGTGGAAAATCTATTATATTTTTTTACCTTCAGTTGAAATTATTGTTACTTGAAAGGGAATCACTTCCCTGGCTCTGATTATTGACTCTTTGACAATGTTTACCATTCCACCACAACAGGGAACTTCCATGATCACGACTTTGATAGAATTAAGATTGTTATTCTTGATTATGGCTGCCAGTTTATCAATATAAGGCTCAACCTCGTCCAGTTTGGGACAACCAATTGCCACCGTATTTCCCTTAATAAATTCATTGTGGGTATTACCATAAGCAAAAGCGACACAATCTGCAATGATAACCAGATCACTATTTTTCAAATAGGGAGCCTGGGGAGAAAGCAGACTCAACTGAACTGGCCAGTGACCAAGTTTGGAGGAAAGATCACCCTGCTTGGAATCAGTCTTATTATTATCGTTGTTATCATCAACAAATGATCGCATTTGGGAACCTGGACATCCACAAGCCAGAATTTGATCAATTTCTTTTTTTTCTTCCAATTCAATTCCTTCGGCTTTGAGGGTTGCTCTGGCAATTCTTACCAGATCATCAGCCTGATGATTTTCCAGATGCTGCAAATGAGCTTTTATTGTATTTTTCCCGGCGGGAATAATTTTTTCCAGCATGACTGTTTTTTCATCGTAGGGCTCGGTTTCTTTTTTTGTTACTACCATTGCTCCTTTGGGACAATGACCCACACAAGCACCCAGACCATCACAAAAAATATCTGACAGCAACCTGGCTTTGCCATCTATAAGTTGCAGCGCCCCTTCAGCACATTCAGGGATACAAAGACCACAGCCATCACAAAGTTCTTCATTGATTTCAACTATATCTCTTAATATTTTATTATTATTTTTTGAGCTTTTATCCATAATTATTCTCCTTTATTATGATTTCGGACTCTGTTATCCAATTTAAATCAAATTTTTCAGAAATGCAACCCTTTTTTAAAATTTTTAGTTGAAGTGGGAACTACTTAAATCCAGTTGAGATCCTGTTGTTTTTTAGCGCAATATCTGCGGGCGAACTCTTGGGCAAATTCCTCGACAGAAGGCAACTCTTCCAGATAATCCTGTAAATATTTAACCTTGATATTATTAAGACCACAGGGAATAATAAATTGAAACCCCCGAAAATCAGGTCTTATATTCAAGGCAAAACCATGGCGGGAAATACCATCTTTGATTTGGATTCCCACAGAAGCCAGTTTTCCTTCTTGAGTCCACAATCCAGGATTAAGCTCATCATAAAAAGTGACAACTCCCAAAGCAGCCATCATATCCTGAAGAACATCAAAGATTTCCATAACATGCTGTTTTACTTTACGTCCTGTTTTGACTATTGGATATCCCACCAGTTGCCCGGGTCCGTGGAAGGTTACATCACCCCCGCGACCGATTTTAAAAAGATCGATACCCCGAGCCTTGTATTCGTCCGGAGATAGTAATAAATTCTTTTCATTGGCGCTCCTGCCCAGAGTGATAACCGGATTGTGTTCCAACAGTAAGAGTTCGGCTTCCCCTCCCTGCTTTACCCTCTGAACTGCCTCCTCCATCATGAGCAATGACCGGGCATAATCAACAGTACCTGAAAATATTGCTTTCATTGAACAAAATACTCCCTCAGGGGGAACTGAGTTTTAACCTGCTTGAAGTTGAATAATAGAGCAAAAACAAAGGAATTTTGTTTACCGCTGGTTTGTATACAGCCTTTTTTTTGAAAATAAAACCACTTCCTGGATAAAGTTGATGTTTTTCCCTGCCAACAATCAGATTACCTGCTGCCTGCAGAGCAAAACCAGCCACCCAGGAGCGATCTCCGGTTTTAAACTCAAGTTTTTTTCCTTTTTCCAGTTTGATTACTCCCAATATTCCCTTTTTACCAAGGTTCAACACCTTTTTTTGAAAATTCTTTTTCTTTTTTAAAAGGGAAAAATTGATATCTCCATGTTGAATCAGTTTTTTCAAACCGGATTTTGAATTGTTTTTCTTTTTGCTGGAGCTTTGCTTTTTGGTAAGAAGGAAACTTTTGAGCTGCTTGCCTTTTAACCCTGGATAATGAAAAAGAGCTATTACCAGTAATTTGCTGCGGGAGTCATTTTTCAGAAGATGTACAGTTCTTTTATCCACAGAATAAAAAGTTCCTGCAGAAATGGCCAGAAAGTTGTTTTTACTGATTCCCGAAGGGTTTTTCCACTCCAAACTGCCGTTGCCTTCTATAACAACCCCCATAATCAATCTTTTGTTGAACAACAACCTGATTTCCTTTCCCTTTTTTATTCGCAGCAGATTAACTGAAACCTTGTCCAATCCCGTGTTCTGACGATTAATCAAAGGACGGTAACCGGCTGCTCCCTTTTCCAGGGTGGTTATGGGAAGATGGGAGCTGCGTACTGTCTGCTGAGGCAATTTTTTGGAAAAATTCATCTTCAGCAAAAAAGTGGTGCTTTTTTTAGACCAGGTATGTTTAGAGATCTCATGTTTGAGACATTTGATCATGGCGGCTGATTTTACACTGGTGCGGGCTATGCTCAAAGCAACAACCTCACCTTTGCTTCTGGTTCGTACGGAAAATTGGATCTTTCCTCCTGCCTTGCGGTTGACAGCCCGAGCCAGCTGGTGACAATGAACAACTTTACTGCCTATGCTGGTGTTGGCTGTTGAAAAAATAAAAAGCAGATTTATCAGAAATTCAGTCATGAGCATATTTCCTGTTAAAATATTTCGTTAAAAAGCCAAAAAAATGGGAATCAATCAGGTACCTAATACTAAACGACCCCTTGGTTTATGACAAACCAGAATGTAAAAATATTCATTTTTCCCCTGAATTAAAATATTTTGCTGGATGTTATGGAGGCGACAATCGGATTCGAACCGATGATGGAGATTTTGCAGACCTCTGCCTTAGACCACTTGGCTATGTCGCCATGACAGTAACTCGTAGTAATTAGGATAGAATAAAACTTTTGTCAATACAATTTTTTTTCAACAACATCTTTTAATTTTCATCTCAGGTTTTCCTCGATTATTTTTTGGTTGGGCAACTTCCTCTGTT
>JAQICJ010000002.1 GCA_027858615.1 Deltaproteobacteria bacterium | reverse complement strand
CCCGATAGCAGGGATCAGAGCAATATTTGCCTATTTCTGTCGATTGATTTTGCAGATAAATATTTTTTTTGAGGATATGAAATTTTTTAGGAGTTTGAGCATGGATGAACCAGACCCATCTCAACAGCCAGATTCCTATCAGGGAAAAAGTGCCCCAGAGCCACCACCATTGAGGTTTGAACAAGATAATCACCAGAGCAGGAAACAGGGCACAAAACAACAGTAAAAATGAATAACGATTAAAACTGAAATAAAGTTTGATTTTTCTCAAAGGTGATAATTGAATTTTTTCTTCAATTAGCTGGAACTGGGACCCCTTTTTGGAATTGTGAGGTAAGCTTTTATTATTAATCATTCAGTCAATTTCTCCACCGCAATTGGGACACTCAGTTTCCGAACTAAAAACCTTGCTGCCGCAATAAGCGCAGGTAACTTTGGATACTTGTGCTTGAAAACCCGGTGCCTGAGGTGAATTGTACCTGACTGCAGGTTGCATTTCTTCCTGGTTGAACCTGTTGAGCTTTCTGCGCAGATTAATGGAATTGGCGATGGCAACAGCAATTTCTTCGTTTTTTTCCCTGATTTCGGATTTAAGAAAAAAAGCTTCAATAAAACCTGCGATCATGGGGATTAAGGTTGATATGAAGAGAATAGAAGCAATTCCCAGCCACCATCTTTTGAGATAAAAATGATGAGCCCCCACGAATCCCCCAAATACAGCCAGGATTAATGCGGTTTTATACTTAAATTTTTCAGCCTGATAACGATTATTGAATTCTTTACGTTCTCCGGCATCGAAATTGTACATGTTCAGGATATTCTCTGCGACTTGTTCCATGGGCTTGTTTCCTGAAAGGTGATGGGTGAAGATATTTACTTGCCGTCCCAAAAAGGAAGGTCATCGTCTGAAAACGGAAATTGAATTAATCTGCTTTGTCATAACTTCTTGAAATAGTGACAACTATGTCGGCGAAATTATTCCGCGTATCTGAGGCAAACTACTCATTCAGCCAAAAACCCCATTCTGGGATGGGAACTATTTACTTCTTCCTGACAATTTAGCACAAAAAAATTGTAAAATGAATTCTTTTTTCCTTTGACAATGAGGATAAAAAACCTAAACTCAACAGAATGAGAGAGGATTTTTATCCAAGATCTTTTTAACAACTTCAAAGATAGTATAAATCTAATCAATCCCACATATTATCAAACTGACAAGCAGTTAAATTACAGTTCCTTTTTATTATTCAGTATTTACAATTATTTCAGAGGTGGAGCCGCAGACAAGAGGGATAAGTTTCAGTCGGGAAACCATTATTTTTTTAATCACTTGTATTTTTTAGGAGTTCAACAAATGAACAAAGACATCGAAAGAGCGACAAAACATTTAGGTAAAATTTTAGAAGAACAATTAGCCAGAGTGGCAGCTATGAAGGCTCAAAAAGAATGGGTCGATTATTCATCGCTCAAACCTTTGATCATTGGAGTTGTCGGCGGTGATGGAATTGGTCCCTTCATTGCCAAACATGCCCGTAAAATTCTGGAAGTGCTTCTGGAAAAAGAAATTGCCGAGGGTAAAGTCGAAATTCGTACAATTGAAGGGCTGACCATCGAGAACAGAGCCAAAGTCATGAAAGCGATTCCTGATGATGTTCTCGCAGAGATCAAAAAATGCCATGTTATTCTTAAAGGCCCCACAACTACACCACGAAAAGGCGATCAATGGCCTAATGTTGAAAGCGCAAATGTTACCATGAGGCGTGAGCTCGATCTTTTTGCCAATGTGCGTCCTGTCAAAGTTCCCGAGAAGAACATAGACTGGATGTTTTTCAGAGAAAACACAGAAGGTGCTTATATTCTAGGAAGCAAAGGTCTGCACGTAAACGAAGATATAAGTATTGATTTCAAGGTTATCACCGAACAGGGAGCCGAGCGTATTATCCGCTCTGCTTTTGATTACGCCAATAAGAACAACAAAAAAGTTACTGTTGTTACCAAAGCAAATGTAGTCAAGTCCACAGACGGCAGATTTCTGGAAGTAGCCGAGAGAGTCTCCAAAGATTATCCGGAAGTTCAGTGGGATGACTGGTATGTTGATATCATGACAGCCAAGCTCATCGATCCCGCTCGCCAATCCCAGTTCCAGGTTATGGTACTGCCAAATCTCTATGGTGATATTTGTACTGATGAGGCAGGACAGATCCAAGGTGGAGTGGGTACCGCCGGTTCAGCCAATATTGGCAAGCGCTATGCCATGTTTGAAGCAATTCATGGATCAGCTCCCAGAATGGTTGATGAAAACAGAGCCCAATTTGCCGATCCGAGCAGTATGATCAAGGCAGCAGCTTTGCTTCTCGATCACGTTGGCTACTCCGACAGATCCCAAAAGCTTGAAAAAGCTCTTGATATCTGCAGTCAATACGAGAGAAAACTCAAACTTACCGGTCGCGATGACGGAACTACTGGAGAAGAATATGCCAAATACATTTTAGACACCGTTCAGGGTGGTAAAATCGAAGAAAAGTGGGCTCAATACCAAAAATAGTTTTTTCTCCAAAATATGAGGCAATTTTCAGTTAATAATTGCCTCATCACCTTCTATCTTTCCGGTTATTCTTTTTCCCCCATCCATTTCATTTTCTGAAGCTCCTCCATAAAAATCCCATTGAATTTTATCTGGTGCAGTAGTAGCATTTGCTCTGCTTTTAATGTCTGTGGACATTCACTTCATGGAGGACCAAATGAAATTACTTGTAATCAATTCGGGTTCATCTTCAATAAAATATAAACTATTTTCAGATAAGGATAACCTGGTGGAAGCCAAGGGGTTGATCGAAAAAATCGGGTTAAAAAGGGGAATTCTGACCCATAAAAGCCAAGGGGAAAAAATCTGTCTGGAACAGGAAATTCCGGATCATAACCAAGGGATAAATCTACTTTTTTCGTTCCTTACCAGAGAGGGAGGAGAATTGACTTCCCTTGAGGAATTAAGCTCTGTGGGTCATCGAGTAGTTCATGGGGGAGAATATTATGCCAATGCAGTGATTATTGATGATAGTGTCATCAAAGCTATTGAGGAATGCAGTTCTTTGGCTCCTTTGCACAATCCGGCAAATCTAGCGGGTATTCTTGCAGTGAAAAATCTGTTGCCTGATATTTGCCAGGTGGCTGTTTTTGACACTGCTTTCCATCAATCAATGCAGCCGGAAGGATATCTCTATCCCCTTCCCGAGTGGGTGTACAAGAAACACAAGGTTCGCAAATATGGCTTTCACGGTTCTTCCCACGCCTATATTTCCAGGAGAGCTGCCAAGCTCATGGATAAAAAGCTTTCCGAGTTGAATCTGATTACTTTCCATCTTGGTAATGGTGCTTCCATGGCTGCCATTTCCGAAGGAAAATGCATAGACACAACTATGGGATTTACTCCTCTGGACGGTCTGGTCATGGGAACCCGCTGCGGTTCCATTGATCCGGCGATTATAATTTACCTTGCCAAACTTGGTTATGACCTCGACAGAATTGACACGCTGGTAAACAAAGAATCAGGACTAAAAGGGTTAAGTGGAGTATCCAGTGATATGAGAGATTTGCAGGAAGTGATGCACAAAAATCCCCGGGCTCAACTGGCCCTTGATATTTTTGCCCGCAGAGTAAAGATGTATCTTGGTTCCTATTATGCTTTGCTGGGGAAGGTGGACGGTTTTATTTTTTCAGGTGGTATAGGCGAAAATGACGAGTATATAAGGGGAGAAATTCTCCAGGGTTTGGAAAACCTGGGGATTGAACTGGACGAGGACTCAAACAGTAAAATACTTTTTGGAAAAGAGGGGCGGATATCAAAGAAAAATGCAACGGATATCTGGGTAATACCAACTGATGAAGAAGGTTTTATTGCCTCTGAAACCAGAAAACTGACCAGAGGGTAATTTCAGTTGTTAACATTTTTTTCTATTTAGTTCCCGTCCCAGAATGGGGGTTTTTGACTGGATAAGAAATTTGCTTCAGATGCAAGGAGTAACTTCGCCGACATAGTTGATACTATTTCAAGAAGTTACGACAAAGCAGATGAGGCAAAATTCCGTGTTCAGGCGATGACCTTCCATTCTGGGACGGAACTATTTAGTTTCCATCCCAGAAGTGGGGTTTTTGGATGGGAACTATTTATCCTGATCATTACTGAAATATATCGCTCAAGAGAACTGGGGGAATACAAAAAAGTTCTGAAAGAAATTGAATTTGCGCCAAAAAAAGCGTTATCTTGATTCTGTTTTTTTAACTATTTGAAGAGTTAAAGGAAGATCATTTTTTTTAATAAGAGCAGCCTGGTAGTGGTAAATGTCATTTCTGGAGGTTGCAGGAGCAATTATCCCATCAGGTTTGGGGAATCTGGTTTTCACCAGCAGTTTGTCATCGGGAGAGCGGACAAACTCGACGATTTTCGGTTTCAGAAAGATGCTGCTGCGATAAATAACCACAACCATCTGAGAGGAGAAATCGATTTCTGGTTGTTTGAGGATGGGATCCGGATTTGGTGGAGCTGGTTGTTTCATTTGCACCTTTAATTTGGGAATTCTTTTCAGGAAATTTGCAAAATCGCGTTGGGATTCTATCTTTTCAATACGAGGCTGGTTTACCATTGATTTGATGGTTATCTGTCCCTGGCCAATTATTTTGTGGGTCAATACAATGTTTTTGCGGAGGTTTGCAGTTTCATTGTTGCTTTTTGCCCTGGTTTTCTTTGCCTTCGGCAATTGAGGAATTTCCGAAGAAGCAGGGGGAGTATTCTGTTTGTTCTTGCATGCGGTAAAAGCTGTGGTTAAAGAGATGATGGAGATTAGCAGGTATTTCATAATTATTGTTCTCAGTTTGTTTTCAGTTAAGTCAAAGAAGTGGCTTGAGGACATGAACCTGATTTGGTGGAGCCAGACAAAATTTTAATATTCTGTACAAAAACCATAATGTCCTCCACTGCCAAAAATAGCACAATAGGTGTCCGAGGGGCAGGAAGATGGAACTCCGGGCTCGTTGGTACATAATCTTCGGCAACGATGAGTATTGGCAGCACAGGCAAGTCCCGGAGCACAATCAATTGTAGTTATGCATATTTCTCCTTGGGTTTTGTCGCCGGGCTCGGTGTTGCAAAAGCCATTACTGGTTTGAGGATGCAGAGTGCAGGGATTGCTGTAACATTCGGTGGAATAGCCCCATGGATTAGCAGCATTGCATACTTCGCCACTGCAGGCGCTGAACCACCAGCAGTCGGAATCATTGCAGTCTGCATCGCCATCCCCGTCATCGTCAGAGTTATTGTTGCATTCTTCAACCAGGCAGATGCCGCCTAAGCCTGTGCAATCTGGATCATCGCAGTCGAACAAACCGTCGCCATCATTGTCGAAGTTGTCTGAGCAGATGGTTTCGGTCAGTTCGCAAATTTGACCTTCGGGTCCGGTTTGACCTTCACAGTCAGGATCAAGACAATCCGCAAAGGAGTCATTGTCTTCGTCTCCGGCCACCTGGCAGATCTCAGAATTTGTGCAGACAGGCAGGGTGGAGCAGGCGGGATCATCACAGTCAATCAAGCCGTTGGCATCGTTGTCAAACCCATCGTCACAAGAAGTCTCAAGAGCTTCACAGATGCCTGTACCTCCAGATTGCCCTAGACATTCATCGTCGTTACAGTCGATGTATCCATCACCGTCATCATCGTTGCCATTGTTGCAGATTTCCTCGATGCAGTAGTGATGACCAGCACATTCATCGTCATCACAGTCAGTATTTCCGTCACCGTCATCGTCGTTGCCATTGTCACAGATTTCGTTGATACAGGAGTGATGGTCTGTGCATTCGTCGTCGTTACAGTCGGGATAGCCATCGCCGTCATCGTCGTTGCCATTGTCGCAGATTTCCTCGATGCAGGAGTGATGGTCTGTGCATTCGTCGTC
>JAQICJ010000244.1 GCA_027858615.1 Deltaproteobacteria bacterium | reverse complement strand
AAACTCAATAGAGAAAAAGTGAAAACTAGATATGAGGTAAAATATAAATAATAATCATGCCCATATTTCTTCAAATCTAATTGTCGTATTTTTAATTTTTAATTGACGTTTGACAACAGTTATTTCGCGCATTTGAGGCAAACTTCTTCCCCATCCAAAAACCCCACTTCTGGGACGGGAACTATTTAGCTGGATTATGGGAAGTAATTTTGGCTTTGGGATTGGGATTTACTATGCGTCCACTGAAAAGATCGAGACCGGTTTTGTTGTCGCGAATCCAAAACAGGAAAGGACGATTGACTTTTACCGTAGGTACCGGTGTGTGTGCTGATCCGCCTTTCATGACCAGAGCGGTAGCAGCAGCAGCTTCTGTTCCTTCCTCGTCAACCTTCAGGAAAGTTTGGTGAAAAACTTCCGAAATAAGCAGCCCCGGTTTGGTTTTGGTGATTTTGGAAAAATCAGCTTTAGTTGAAAAGGACAGGGGGAGCTTCTTTGTCAAGATTGAACCCAGGCGATACTTGGCCTTTAGTTTGAATTTGGGCAAGTAAAGATTGAACCCGTTAGGTTTGAGGGTAGAAAACAGTTTTTGCAAAGTCCTGGGGGAAGGTTTGCCCAAAGATAGACCGTGTGGGTGCAAATAAATGATAAAACTGAAACGACCACCTTTATAGGGGATGGAAACCAGGCGGGCTCCGGTGGAAAAGGATGCGATTTTGCCGTAGATTTTGCCCATCATGGTGTCTGTTTTGATTTTCCAATTATTGGCAGGGTAAAAATCCATTTTTGAGGTGTTTTGCTTTTTAAAAGGGGTTTTCCATTTGGCCAGGAACCAGATGGCATTGGCCAGAACGGCTCTGGTTTGTTTATCCAGAGAGTTTTTGGGGATAAGGTCCTTGATGCGATTGTTAGTTTTGTTTTCTACCCATTTGTTGATGGCAACTTCAGCTTTTTGAGGAGCGTTGATAAAATCCACCAGGTGTGGTTTGGCACTGTACCAGCTTTTGACCTTTGCCAACCAAGGTTTTTCAACCTTCATGGATTTTTCCAGCCACAGGGAATTGGCAATCTTCAACTTAAGACCTTTGGTGTTATCCAGACTATTTTGGAGAGCACCCAAGGCAGCGTGCTGTTTGGGATAAGGAAGAGAACAATTAAAAAATTGAGCCAATTCTTGAGCTGTTTTACCGTTAGCTCCGGCCCAAGCCAAAGAAAATGCCGAAGCCAGGGAATAGGAACTGAGAATGATATTACGTTTGGGACTTGTACCAGATTTAGGGGTGGCAATTTCGTCAGAATCAGGTGATTTTCCCCTTTTGTCCACCTTGGCGGCAATGGCGTTAAAGATGCTGTTGCCCATTTTATTGATGCCCTGTGCTATGGTTTTAACAGTATTTTGATCTGGATTTTTCAGTTTAACCGGTTTGGAGTTTTTATCACTGGTTTGGTCGGTATTTTCGGAGTTGGTATCAGGTTTTTTAATTTCCTCGGGATGATTATTTTCAACTGTGTTTTTGGATTTGGAACCGCAACCTGCAATTAAAAAAATAATAAATATATAATTTGTAAAGTTCTTCATCTAATTCTCCTTTTCTGGTTTACTATTCTCATTTTATACACATATTTTGGTTTTTGTGAACTTTCTATTTGCGTTTCGAACATTATCAGCAATATGCCCTCCATTTTGCCGGAGATCGCAATGATTTTGATTATGGTTGGAATGGATTTAACCGGGTGTTTGGCTGTTATTTTTTCGAGATTGGCAACCTCGCGTCTTCCGGTGACTCAGGATATGGCGCTTTGGATCTGGTCAATTCCATAGACAACGCTATCCGGAACAACGAATTGCATTGTGGGTATTTTAGCGGGTTAATTTCTACTTTTTACTATTTTCAAGGGGAGACATATGTTCCCGCCTGGTGTGATGATCATTTGAGTGAAGGCTGGTCCAGATTGTACACCAGCGGAAATTCCAAAACATGCTCCTAGGTGCAATATCGGCGAGTCTTGCCTGTTCCCCAAATTCTACTCTTTTATAAAAATCAGAAACTCCTGGTAGTTTACTACCTTGGGTTTTTCTTCATCCAATAACCACTATTCTGGAGCGGAAACTTGGGAGATTCTTTTTTTTCTTATCTTTATAATTCCAAATTTTTATCAAAAAGTATTTTGCTCAT
>JAQICJ010000207.1 GCA_027858615.1 Deltaproteobacteria bacterium | reverse complement strand
GAGCCTGCCTCGCATTTATTTTGGAAATCAGCATCAGCTCTGGCACAAACTCTGTAAGTTTCATCAGCGTTGAAACTTTTTGCCGGAAGCACCTGCATAACGCAGCGGTAATTTTGATTGATGCAGTCATCATCGGAAGTACAGATTTTTTTGCAGATTCCATCAACACAACTCATATCTCTAGGACAAGCTGTATTGTAATCGGAGCAGTCATCACCGAGGGAAGCATTTATTTGCTTGCAGAATTTATCTCCCTTTCCTGTGAAATTGAAAACAGATTTGAAATACCCACTGCATTTAAAATCAGCAGCACAATCATTATTATCAAGGCAGGGTTTGACACAAATATTGAGGGGATTGAGGCAGATGTTCGGGCTGGTACAGCCGAGGGCAGGGCAACTTTTCATCTTTCTGGCCTCGGCATCTGGATCGTTTTTACAAGCCAGGCCGGCAGCCAGAAAAACCAAGGAAAAAGCTGCAAACTTATTTATAAAGTATTTCATAAAGTTCCGGAGAAATTTCAGGCAACATCTGTAGAATATTTTTCAGCCGATACAGATTGTTGGGATACACCATGGTGTGATCCACTTTGGACCAGAAAAAATCAGGAGCTTTTTTGAATGGTTTCACTGTCCAGGTGGAATCATCTGAGGGATTGTAATAGACGGTGGCGATCTTTATGTTGTCCAAGGTCAGATTTCTGCGTAATTTTTCTTTCAATTTGGTAATTACATCACTGATTAAACGTCCGGACTTGAATGCCACCTCTACAATAAGTATTGTATTGTGTTTTTCGATGGAATTAACCAGATATTCCATTCCAATAATGTTGGAACGGTAAGTAAGATGAGTCTTGGTGGTGTTAAGACTGATATGATCAGGAACAGAATCTACTTCTCCTTTTTTGTGGAGATATTTGTATACTTCATGTATGGGGAGACCGGCACTGATTCCTCCCGGCCACAAGGCAATCAAAAAATCTGGTACGTATTTATTTTCCCTGGCAATATTAAGTCCGAGTTTGAGGGAATCATAGTGGAGTTGGGCTGGATTAAGGTAATTGAATTTGCCGGTGTTCAACAATTTGGGAGGAGTGGGAAGATCATTGTGCAATAAATCCCAGGTAGTTTGATCCTTTGCTCTGATCAGGCAGTCCTGGGGATCTTCAGGGGTGGCTAAATCAGCCAACTCATGAGGATAATCTATCCATACATCTCCGGCAATTTGTTCAACACTGATAATTTCCAGTTCTTTGTACTGATGTTTTACAGGTTTGGAATGTAAGGTTCCAACTACAATCTTGCGAGGTGCATTTGCTTTGGCTTTTTTGCGGATGGTTTCGACGATGGCCTGGATGGTGTTGCCCGATTCATAGACATCGTCAATAATCAGCAGATCATCTTCCCGGCAGACAACATTGATTACATGTTCCAAGCCCTTGACATTGACACTTCCCCTTTGACCGATCCCACTGTAAGATTCGGTGGCAATAGTGGTATGGTTCATGAAAAAACCATGGCAGCGGTAATATGCGTCTACTCCCAATCCGACAGGAGTTCCTCCTCTCCAAACGGAAATTGTATGTTTGGGACGAAAACCCTGTTGATATAGTTTGCGACCTAGTTTAAAGCTTTTCAGAAGAAATTCGCTGGGTGAAATATGGAGAATATCAGGCATTAACCCTTAACCTATCTATCAAGAAGATTGATGTTTTTGTTGAGATGTTGAAGAATTGTGATAATTGCAGGCAGATATTCCTGATGGAAGGTCCAGCAAGTAGCAGGATAACAGATTTTGTGTTTTGTTTTAAGAATTTGAAATACTTTGTGGGGCCAGCGATCAATGTGGACAGGTTTGTTGGGAGGTCCGAGATCTCCGGCATAGGTAACCAGGTTGAAATAATCCTGAAAATAACTCCCGTAAATTACCTCTTGGGTGCGATGGTAATTTTGATCTTGATCAATTTCCTGCCGGCAAGACGGACAAAGAACCGGGATGTTTTCGAATTCTGGCTCAACTTTAAGATCTATTCCACAGCGGGTACAAAAACCGATAATATAGTTTTTCTGTTGATTTTCACCCATGATATCCAAAGCCTATCTCTTTAAAAGTATATACATGGCTCCAGGACCTCCATCAACCGGAAGAGCAGTTGCAAAAGCAAGAATCTTTTTGCTGAGAGAACTTCTGGTGAGCAGGTTGATCAAACCTTTTTTCAATTTGGGAACTGAATTGGGAGAATGTAAACCTCGACCATGTACAATCAATATGCAACGCTGATTTTGTCTTCTGGAACGGTTGATAAAATTGATTATAAGTTCTCGAGCATCTTCCCATATATACCCATGCAGATCAAGATGTGCCTGATAACTGTAATCACCTTTTTTAAGTTTGGTCAAAACCCTGCGGTTTACACTGCGATTAAGACCATAGACATATTCATCAAGAAATTCTATATCAAAAAATGAAGAAGAAAATAATTCTTCAAAAGTTTCTTGCTTGGGTTCTGTTTTAACCGGAGTTCTTTTTTTTGCCGGAGAGGGTTCCAATCTGTTTTGCTTGTCAAGTGGCTTCACCCCTTCCAAATAACGGTTGAGAAAATCTTTTTCCTCCCTTTCCCTTTTTTCCCTGGCTGTTTTTTCTGTTTCTTGTTCTTTTTCTTTTCTTATTTTTTCTTCGTTGTTTTCAACAGCTTTTTCCAGAATGTTTTGGTGTTTACTGAAAGGATTGGAGTGGGAGAATTTCTTTTTCTTTTTTGACTTTGAGGTGGATTTTTTCTTTTTTGACATTCAGATTCAGAAGGGGATTGAGAAGAACAATGAATTATTGACAATAAATGAGACCTTCTGTGCATTCTGCCGGCCCGTTCGGGCAATCGTCCATACAGTTTTGCCAGTGGGAACATGTATCTACTGTTTCGGTGGGCAAACAGACATCAAAGTCGTATTCCCCGTATATGGTGAGAGTTTCACAGGTTGCATAAGGTCCGCAGTCTTCATTGTTGACACAATAATCAAGACAGTATTTTACACTTGTTTCCATATCACCATCGGGAGGGAGGCAGCCGCCTCGAATGCAGTCGGACCAATCGGCACAAGCACTGCAGGTATCGGTTCCACCGGAAGGTTCGTTGCAACTGCCGGTTCTGGGAACACATTGATATCCTTCGCTGTCGGCGTCAATACACATATAGTGATCCGGGCAGGAATTATTGGCATCACAGGGCATGGTGCAATACGAGTTGATGGCACTATCATCGATGATACAGGTGCCGTTTTCCACTGTGCAGTCATCATTGTTGCGACAGGGAGTACAGAATTCTCCATCACCGACACAACTGCCGAAGGTATGGAAACATTGGTAAACAGAAATATCTTCTGGTTCACATGAGTCGCCGGAACACCAACTGCAATCAGGAACCCAGGAGCCGCTGTCGGCACAGTAGAATGCTTCGAGACAGGCGTTATCGACAGGACAGGTGCCGTCACGCTCTGGATCGCAGGTTCTGGAGCAATAGTTGAATCCGGTAGCAATTTCGGGATTGGAAGCAACACATTTGTCGGTTTGGTAACCGCATTGGCTGTCCATATCACATTCGACACAATGCTTTCTGTTTACACAATAGGAAGAGCCTTCGAATTCGCCGCATTTCATGCTGGGAATGCAGTCTTGATCGGATTCGCACTGGTTGGAACAATAGGCGTAGGGATCGTTTTCGCTCTCGGAAAGGCAATCAAACCCCTCGACACAGGAGCTGCTTCCGGTACAGCTTTCTCCGGCAGTTCCAGGTCCTTGTTCAAAGGTCGCAGGCTGGCACCAGTAGGTGTCATTATCGTCTTTTCCACAGAAGGTGTTGCCTTCGCACTGGCTGCCATCGTTGCATTCCCAGGTGCATATATTTAATTTGCATTCTATGGTATTGCCCTCAGGACAATCATTTTGTTCACTGCAAGCAGTGCAGTCTTCAGTTTCTTCACAGGGGCCACCGAAATCAGCCAGGGGTCTGCAGATATCTTCTATGCAGGAATATCCTTCTCTGCATTCGGAATTATCCTGGCAGGACGGAAGGCAGAAGCTTTGAGTTTCGGTAAATTCAACACAAGTTCCTTCTTCACAGGGAGTTTGTTCGTCGCATATTTCTACACACATGCCACTTGGAAGTCCCAAATTGCATATGCCCTGACAGCTTGTTTCTGCGTCACATGCTGCCCCCAGGGGTTCTCCTGATGAACTGTCATCATCACAAGAAATAAGCATAGAAATAGATAGGGTAGTAATGATTGTTGTAATAATTGTTAAAAATTTAAATTGATTTTGCATTTCAGCTTGCCTCCGTGGCAAAATTATGTAATAGATTTATTAGATTTTGTCAAGAAAGAGGTGCATTTATATGAAACATTTTATTTTATTTTTTTCATCGTTAGCCATGTTAACTTTTTTAATTTCCTGCCAGGAACAGGAAGTAGAAGGTGAATCCACTAATTTAAAAGCCTCTGAAACCGTTAATGTTCCCTTTCCAGATGACAGTACTTCAGATGAATATTCGGATCCTCAATGTGGAAATACCACTTATCCTTGCCCTCCTTATGGGGTTTTTCGCTATCAAACCATGGAAGATTTTCCGTTTATTCCGGCAGGCAACAATGCTGCAGAACTTTCCGGAGACGATGGAATTGCTTGGATGCGTGATCTTTTTCAACAGCATGCCGACGGCAAAAAGCTGCTCATGCTCACAGTTTCTGCAGGTTGGTGCAGCGTCTGCGCCGCCCAACTGCCCAATCTTCACACCATCTCCTCAGAATATAACGAAGTTCTTTTCTTGATCGTTGTTGCTCAGGATGGTGCTGCTGCTCCTGCCACTTTGTCTTATGCCCAAAGCTATTTGAACAATTACGATTTTGACGAGCCCAATGTTTACGGCACCAATGACGAACTATTTCTTTTTGAACGCTACATGAACATTGCCGCCTATCCTTTCAACGGCTTCATCGATCTGAATACAATGGAGATTCTCAGTTATTCCTCAGGTCTTACCAGCACTTCGGCTTATAGGGACGCCCTCGACAGCGCCTTATCCAAAGTCAAGTAAAGTACTACCAGCGTCTTCAACTCTTTAAAATAAAAGCAAACAAGGGATTGAATCAACTTTAGCTATTGTTTTGTTTGAAAGGAAAATATAGTGAATAAATTGAAAACTATTGCCATTTGCGGAAGTTCTGGTCATATTTCGGATCAGGTAGAAGCAATTTGTCTTGAACTGGGAAAAAAACTGGCGGAAAACGGATACAATCTTGTTTGTGGAGGTCGAGACGGAGTTATGGAAGCTGTTTGTCACGGTTTTTCCCTGGCCCCAAATTCACAGGGAACCTGCCTTGGGATTTTACCCGGTATGCACAAAGAAGATGCAAATCCTTATTGTCAACTGGTTATACCTACAGGTCTGGGTTATGCCCGTAATTCCCTGGTTGTATTGAGCGGTGATGCGGTTGTGGTTGTCCAGGGCGCCAGTGGTACTTTGACCGAAGTTGCCTATGCCTGGCAGTTTGGCAAACCTGTTGCCAGTTTAAAATCAACAGGAGGAGTGGCGGCCCGGGTAGCTGATACCAGAATCGATGACAGAAGAAAAGATAAAATCGCTGGATTTGCCGAAGTTGAAGAGTTGCTTGGCTGGATAAAAATAAAGTTGGGTGAATAAACAGAGACAAAGGACAGGTAGAACTAGAGTAATTCCAAAATTGCCTGGCAGAGATCTTTTAGTTGGGGATCTCTGTATTTGACAGGAAGCATTTTGAGTCTGGCGTTTAAAGAACGAGTTCGGTCGGGCCTGATATTGTCTTGCAGCAGAGTTTTCATTTTTTCCAGAATCTGGATAATCAAATTGTTTTCACTTAAATCCAGAGATCTTTCCAAAAATTCAAAATTACCGGGAGGGCCTTCTTTTTTGATGATTTTTTCAGCTTGTTTGAGAAATTTGTTGGTATCTTGGAGGCGCAAAGCCTTTTTGACTTTGGCAACAAGTGATTGTTCCGAGTTGGATTTGATCTGTTTTTCCTCTTCTTTGGCCTTGATGAAGTCGCCTAGTTTGCCCGA
This sequence comes from Deltaproteobacteria bacterium, assembly GCA_027858615.1. Classification (GTDB taxonomy): domain Bacteria; phylum Myxococcota_A; class Polyangia; order HGW-17; family HGW-17; genus JAQICJ01. The sequence goes on along the minus strand of JAQICJ010000207.1, from coordinate 3,076 downwards.
AGAGAATACCTTGTCCAATTCTGATTTGGAAACCCTTGATTTTCTGCCCTGATTGCGATTAAATACCGGTTTGCTTTTGCGATGGCTGCTTTTGTCTTTTTTTCTGTCGATTTCTCGCCACTTGTCGCTCATCAATAACTCCGTTTGGTACAAGATGGATTAACAGTTATTCGGAAGCTGTTTGTGCTTCATCACCTTTGATTGCCATGGTGGCACTGAAAACTCCCTGATTGATCTCCACCGCTTCGTCATTGCTGATATCGAATCTTCTGGCCATTTCCATTGCAAAATCGGGATGGAGAAATTTATTTTTCAAGGCAAAGGAAAAAACAACTCTGCGATAAAGCATTTTGCGTACTCCCCATTGGATTTGGGAAAATTCTTCTTCCGAAACATGATCCCCCACCAGGTTTTTGATGAATTTACGTTCAGGCTGGGAGTAATCTTCATCGGAATATGCAGTAATAGTGAGAAATCCGAGGAAAGCCAACTGTGCTTCGTGGGAAGAAAGGTTGGCAATATCATTGGCGGAAATTGTTTTTTCAGTGAGATCAGGATCGGTGGGATCTCCGTCGGGAAAATATTCAGTTACAAATTGTTTGAGATATTTCCTTTCCCGAGGATCGATATTGCCGTCACTGGCAGCAAGTTGAGCAATTCCGCGCAGAATTATCTGATTGTCCTGATTGTTGAAATCGGTGCTGCGAAGAAGATTTTCTACTAAAATAGCCATAATTTCACCTGTAATTGTTGAATTGTTATATCCATCTCAAACTGACTTAGGTTAAAAACCATCAACTTATGGTTTTACATGTTTTAAATATTGTTCAAGCTGTTTACGCTCTCTCATTCCAATATTTTTGAAAGAAATTCCCATTTCTTTTTCAGGATTGTCTTTCACCCAAGCAACCTCTCCCTTGAGCTCAATAACCGAGTCAAAATCCGGAAAAGATATAATAAGATCAACAACTTGTCCCTTTTCTTCTAGCTCAGTTGTTTTGAGTCTCATGCCTCCCATACTGATATCATGAATTTCGTGATTAAGCAAAAATTCTTTACCAGTGTAGTCGACATATGCTTCGAGTTCGAAACGGGGATGTTTTCTTGAATTGCCTGATTTCATATTTACAGCCTGTATTGAGAGAAAGTTGAAAAAAATTGTTCCTTGGAAAAATAAAAAAAACTGAGAAAGAAAGCAAGAAAATTTAACTGTTGAGAAGAAATTGTTTGGAAAAGTTGATATTTGTATTTGGGTGAATACGGATGAAGTGCCACTGATGCTGAGTCTTCTTCGGACAGGTACACTATTTGTCTTTGCTGTCAATTATTTCCGTATCTTGTTCATTTTTCTGCATTATTTCCTTTTCGAGTTTGTTAATTTTCTCTTCAAGATCTTTTTTGATATTCTCCAATTTTATTTTGTTTTTTCCTCTTTTTTGCAACATGACTGCAACCTTGGGAATTAATTTTCGGGCGCCGGCAATATTGCCTGAATTCAAAAAATAAGTAAAAAGCAGGTTAACCGCCCAGGGAGAGTCGGGTCTTTGCTTCACTGTTTTTTCAAGATAAGTCTGAGCCTGCTTTTTGTCGTTCATCAGAAAATACATGGTTGCCAGATAGGAACTGAATTCATTATTTTCCTTGGATAAGTTGATAGCTTTTTTCCGGCTGGTTTCTTTGCCGTTCATCAATTTCAGATAGAAATGGAGACGTTGATAAGATGCTGACGGATTTTCAAGTTCAGCCATTGCTGCCCGCAAATCGTTTCTGGTAATCTTGGCTATAGCTTTTAATTCTTTGATCCCGGGATGGTCACTCGAAGCTTCCAGTCGCTTCAGCCATTTATAAGCCTCTTTGTAAATCCGCAATCTGGTAAATGCCCAGAAATATGCGGCTTTGATTTCTTTGGATTCGGGATCAAGTTCAAAGGCGGTGTTCAAAAGTTTGAGAACAAGTTTGGAATTAACTTGAGCCGGTTTCGCAGAAAAGGGAAGCAGAAAATTGAAGCGATCTTTGATTTTGAGTAAAGATAATGCTTTGAGCGTCATAAATCTGGCAATTGTCTGCTTGGGAGTAAGAAGGGTAAATTCACTGATTGAATCAGAGGGAGATCCTGCCGGATAAATAAAAGATTGGGATTTTTTGTCGTCGGACTCTTGCTGCTGCAGAACCAGTACATAATTTCCAATTTCCAGAGGATGGCGGCTGTATTTATCATTGATCTTTTTAACTTGAGCAAGATTAACTTGAATATTGGATTTGGCCAATACCTGTTTGAGGAAGGCTGCCCATTCCAGGACAGTGTGACGAGAATCATTATTTTTCTCAATTTGAGTGGAAATCTGTTGGGGTGTATCTATCCGGGAAGGAATTTCCCAGGTGATTCGGTTTTTGATTTCTTTGTCAATGAGCTTTTGGATTTTTGTCTGGTTGAGTTGTTTGTATTTCTCAGGAAGGGTATCAACTTGGAAAGGAGTCAGTTGAAGATCTTGCTTGAAATCTTGAAATCCTTGTTTTTTCAGAATCTCATTGATCTGTTCTTCCTGGACCTGGTTTCCAACGGTGGATGTTTTGCTGTTTTGCTTAAGTTGACGATAGATTACGACTGAAATGATAATTAAAGACAAAAGACCGAAAATGGCCAGGAACATTATCTTGATATTCAATTTGAATCTGGGAGAGTTTTTTTGATCTTCACTGGCTATGACTGTATGTTTGCGCAGACAGGAAGGACATCTGGGGGTGGTTTCCCGGGACTCGAATTTATTTCCACAATTTGCACAGATAAAATCCATTGAAGTTAACCTCCGGGTTTAAAAATAAATCTTCTTCGCCAACCAAAGGCGAAAAAATATATAAAAAACACATAAAAAAAGGGAATCGTAGGAAGATATAATAGTTGAAAAAAACAAAACCCCAATAATATTTTTCTTAACCCAAGTCCATTCCAAAAAATTCCATTGATTTCCGTGGGAACGAAAATCTTTTATCTAATTTTGGATTTATAAGATGTTTTCTCCAGATTGAAAAAACAAGTTTGGAGCGATTTAAAAAATCGGAGCGAGTTCTTGAATAC
>JAQICJ010000198.1 GCA_027858615.1 Deltaproteobacteria bacterium | reverse complement strand
GCCTTATTATGAAAAATATAAGCTTCCGCCGGTTAAAAAAGGCGAGTCAATAAAAAAGCAATTTCCTTTGCATCCAAAAAAAGCTGGTTTGGCAACCAAAAACCATTATCGTTTAAATTCATGTCTGATTAAACAGAGAATAAAAACAGATAAGGCAACTGTTATTCTCAATATCGTAATAGTTCCGAAATAATAGTAAAAAAGATTGTTCTACAAAAGATCATCAGGGGTTATTTTCCATAATAGCAGGAAAAAGAGGGCAAAAAGAAGAAGCATTAGGATTTTGAGCCATTCATATGTTTTTTTATCAGGTTGTTTGTTTTTGGAGATGGCCATATTAGCAAGAATTTCCAGTTGTTTAATCCTTTTTGATGGATCCTGACCAGATTTTGCCAAAGTTTTGTAAGCTCTCACTGCTTCATTGAGGGCATTGTGTTTGAAGCAATTTTCCAGAAAAAGATCATGGGGTTGATTATCTACCGGTAATTTTTTAATTTTCTTCCATTCAATTTTTAACTCGTTGTTGAAGTAGAAGAGTTCTTTTGGTTTTTCTGTCCATTTTTCATAGATAAGTCCACATTTGGGACAAGATTCTTCAGAATAGCTTTTGTAGTTACACTTGGGACAAATTACAGGTTGATCTGTTTTAAGTATTGGCGAAGTTGTTTTTGCAATATTGCTGGTTGGTTTGTAGTGAACTTCAACTGGTGTTTCATGGGAGCAAATTGAGCAGATTACGAAGAAATCATCTTTTTTCTGAAAAAAAATTTCGACTTTTGAAGTTTTGTCACAATGAGAACAGGTAAGATTCAACTTGCTTTTCATCTTACCTCCATTGGAATTGGCATGAAAATAAGAATGAAAAGGATAATAACAGCAATGCCGATAATTTTGCTGCTCTTTTGAAGTTTGTCATCATTGACGGGAGGGTGAGTACTGCTTCCTGATATTTTGGCCAGAATGAAAAGGAGCAGGGGCCAGATAAACCAGGGAAGAGAGGCTGATAAAGAAGATGAAAAAGTAATTGCAGGATCAAGTTGAGGCAAAGTATAGGATGATGGTTGCTCGATAAAGAGATATATCATTTTTTTATATAGGGGAAGTGCAAGTTTGGTGGCAAAAACATGGATGAAAATCAAAATTCCTATCACAGGCAGGGTTTTGTGTAACCAGAGAGAAAATTTTTTGTATTTGTTTCCAAACCAGGCTGTTGCTACGTGTCCTCCATCAAGTTGACCTATGGGTATCAAGTTGATCATGGTTATTAAAAGTCCGATCCAGCCGGCAAAAGCAACGGGATGCAGAATAATATCTTGACCATTGGATGGCAAAAAAGTCCCGTGAACCAGTTGTTTGATTACGATGTAGAGGATGGAGTTGCCTTCGGAGATTATCTGTTGGTTAGAAAGCAGAGGAGTTGTCTGGATGGGGGAAAGCCAGATGCCGATTATCAATACCGGGATGGAAGCTATAATACCCCAGATGGGACCTCCGGCTCCTATTTTCATCAGGGAATTTCTTCTGGTGATTTGTTCTCTTATTTTTATGACTGCTCCCAAAGTTCCTATTCCAATAAAGGGAGGAAGAGGAATAAAATGAGGGAGACTTACGGATATGTTTTCTTTGCGGGCATTGAGATAATGTCCTAGTTCATGGGTGAGTAGAATAAAGATGAGAGGTACTGAAAATTTGAAACCCAGCCACCAACTGGAAAAGGAGCTGTTAGAGTAATAAATCCCGGTTATGGTTGTGGTAGCAAGGGTGGTGACAAATAATCCGAGAGGTATTATCCATTCTTTTGCTTTCATTCATCTTCTTCCATAAGATCTCGATATAAAACTTCACTGAAAAGGTGGGCGGATGTTTCGAGTTTCATGGTGGCATCTTTGAGGATTTCATACTTTTCCCCTTTTACTTTTTTCCTGCACCATTCCAGATCTTTTTCAATTTCTTGAATTTCATGTTTTTCCAACATGTTTCCATATTCTTTGAGAGATTTCTCGGTAGTATAGATCAGGGTTTCAGCTTTGTTGATCAATTCAGCCATTATTCGTTTTTTGCGATCTTCATCGGCGTAAAGTTCAGATTCGGTTTGGATTTTTTCTATTTCTTCTTCCGTAAGTCCTGAGGTGGGAGTTACTTTAACCGACTGTTGCTTTTGAGTACCCAGGTCTTTGGCGGAAACACTCAGAATTCCATTGGCATCAATTTCGAAGGTAACTTCAATCTGGGGCACTCCCCTGGGAGCAGGAGGTAAATCAGCCAATTGGAAGTGAGCCAAAGATTTATTGTCAGTTACCATTTGTCTTTCGCCTTGAACGACATGGATGTTGACAAAGGGTTGATTGTCGATGGCAGTGGTGAAAACCATAGATTTTCTTGTTGGAATTGAGGTGTTGCGATTGATGACTCTGGTGAAAAGCCCACCTGATGTTTCAACTCCGATGGACAAGGGTACAACGTCCAGCAAAAGTACATCTTCCACTTCTCCTTCGAGGATTCCTCCCTGGATACAGGCACCTACAGCGACCACCTCATCGGGGTTGAGCCCTTTGTATGGTTTTTGTCCAAAAAAATCGGATACTTCTTTAATTACCAAGGGCATTCTGGTTTGTCCTCCAACCAGAATTATGTGTTTGATTGCTTCTTTTTCGACATTGGCGTCTTTCAGGGCTTTTTTACAGGGTTCCAAGGTTCTTTTAACCAGATCTCCAGTGAGTTCTTCCAGTTTTTCCCGACTAAGAGAGGTAACCAGATGTTGGGGACCCTGATCATTGACACCGAGGAAAGGTAAATTGATGTCCGTTTCCTCGCTGGCGCTCAGTTCCATCTTTGCTTTCTCAGCTGCTTCTTTTACTCTCTGGATGGCCATTTTATCTTTGGATATATCTATGGAGCTTTTTTCTTTGAAAACTTCAATCAGGTATCCTAAAAGTCGATTATCAAAATCTTCTCCTCCAAGAAAGGTGTCTCCATTGGTGGAGCGAACCTGGTACATTCCGGTACTGATTTCGAGGATAGAAATATCAAAGGTTCCTCCCCCTAGATCATAAACTGCTATAAGGCCGTCACCTTCATTTTCAATTCCATAAGCAAGGGCTGCAGCTGTAGGTTCGTTTACAATACGTTCAACTTTGAGACCGGCTATTTTGCCAGCATCTTTGGTTGCCTGTCTTTGAGCATCATCAAAATATGCAGGGACTGTAATGACAGCCTCTTCAATTTTTTCGCCGAGATATTCTTCTGCAGTTTCTTTGAGTTCTTTGAGGATCATGCTGGAGACTTCAATGGGACTCATCTCTTTATCTCTGATTTTGACGTAAGCATCTCCTTTTTTACCTTCGATGATTTCAAAACTTGTGGATTTTCTGATTTCCTGAACAGCCGGATCATCAAACTTTCTCCCCATCAGCCTTTTAACTGCATAAACTGTGTGTTCAGCGTTGGCAACATGTGCTCTTTTGGCAAGTTGGCCAACCAGTCTTTCACCTTTATCGGTGAAACTGATCATGGAAGGAGTAGTTCTGCTGCCTTCTTTATTGGGGATCACTTCAGTCTTATCATTTTGAATAACTGAAATACAAGAATTGGTTGTTCCCAAATCAATTCCAACTAATTTACCCATAATTAATACCCAGCTTAGCCTTGTTTTTCTTGATTATTCTGGTTTTGTTGACCGCCTTTGGCCACAACTACTCTGGCAGGTCTGATAAGTTTGTCACCAAATTTGTAACCTTTATTCCATTGTCTGATTACTGTTCCAGCTTCGTGTTCATCGCTTTCTTCCTGGCTCATTGCTTCGTGAAATTTTGGATTGAATTGTTTGCCCAAAGCATCAATCTGATCAATATTGAGATTTTGCAGTGTTTTTTTGAATTGAGCAATGATCATGTCAACCCCTTCTTTCAGAGATTCAAGACTTGATTCATCATTTGTATGTGCCATAGCCATTTCAAGATGATCAAAAACTGGCAGAAATTCAAACAAGAGTTCATCCCGGGCTCTTTCATAGGTGAGTTTAAGATTTTTCTGATGGCGCTTTTTATGATTTTCCAGATCTGCTGCCAATCTCAACTTGGAATTTTTTTCTTTCTGCAGATCTTTTCTGGCCCTTGCATATTTCATGATGAGTTCTTCGACCATTTCAGGATCAATATTTTCTGAAGGCTTTTTATCGTTGTCTTTTTCCGGGCTTTTTATCTCGGAAAGTTCCGGAGGAAGTTCATCAAGCTGTTGTTTATTTTTATCCCCAGTTTTTTTCCCGGTATTTTTATGATTTTGTGAACTGACAGAATCTTGTTCAGTTTCTTCACCGGCTTGGGTTTGCTGAGGACCATCTTCAATGGGAATATCGGTCAATTTTTCGAATTTATCTGAATCTGACATCTGGAATATCTCCGTAAATATCTGAGTTGAATAGGTTTGGTTTTTATCAACAGGAATTATATCTTACCAGAACAAAAAAAAAAAATATACACAATCAGTTTTAATAATTACTTTGAATTTGTAAAGATGTTCAAAAAATGTCTCAGGATAATTACAAAAAAGTTGATAAATTAATTTATTGGTGAAGTTAAGATGCTGCAGAATAACTCAATTAAAGTTAGCCCACTCTGATCGGTTATTTGCTGAGAAGAACTAAGTAGTTCCCATCCCAGAAATGGATGTAATCGTCTGGCGACGGAATTTTGCTTCATCTGCTTTGTCATAACTTCTTGAAATAGTATCAACTATGTCTGCGAAGTTATTTCGCGCATCTGAGGCAAACTTCTTCACCAGCCAAAAACCCCACTTCTGGGATGGGAACTAATAGTTAATATGAATATTTACAGTGTCAGGTTCCTGGTTAGCGTAAGTTATGATTGCGATTGTTCCACTGATAACAGTAAGGCCGGTCCAGAAAAGCCAGGATTTATACCAGGGCTTCATTTTTTTTGCTTTTTGCAACTTGTTTTTGTTCAATTTTTGCAATTGTGTGAGAAGAGCTGTGGGAAGAGATTTGTTTTTGGGAAGATAAGCAAAAGGCCCATGAAGTGCTTTGCCGGTCAATAAATAGATCTTTTTATGGGCAAGGAGTAAAAGAGCTTCAAGTTTTCTGTTAGTTAATTGTTTTTCCAAAATATTTCGTGCCAGTTTGGCAGGAAAATCAGGAAGAGTAGCAAGAGTTTTGCGAATTGAGCTTTTATCACTTTTGGGAAATTTGGCAGGACTGGCCAGATTGAGATTGGGTAAAAGATTGATCTGGGTAATTAATTTTTGACCAAGAGCTTTGCTTTTCCCTGTGAGATCCAAAACCGAAATCTCTGCCGGTTTGGCTGTGTTATTTGTGAAAACAATACTTAAAGTCAGTAGTAATAGATTCATGTTTAACCTGCAGATAAAAATGTGTTAATTTTGACTATTTTTGAAAGTAGTTGCGAGGGTCGTTCTGTTCAGGATCGTTATCACCCTCAAGACCTGTAAGAAAAATAAGATAGGCTGAATTGGCTCCTCCAATAATCAGTTCTTGCCGTTGGGGAAGTTGAACTGAGGGAACAACCAGCAAAGAAGAACCGAATTTTATTTCTTTTTTTGGAGCCTGCAGATTGATTGCCGGAGAGATTTTGCTTTTGGTGATTGGAGTTGTAAAAATAGATACATTGCCAAATTCTTCATTATCTGAAGAATCGGATGATGAAGTATAATCAGCAGCAATTATTTCTTTGTTTCCGTTGCCTGTCAGATCCCCACAAGTTATTACTTTACCGAGATTGTTGTTTTGATTGTACAGAGTTTTGTCAGGAGTGTGATTGAACATTGGCGAATTGTTGGTGGCAGTAGAAAGATAAATATAGATATTTGCATCGGTTCCCACCAGCAGATCCTCCTGATCATCTTCATCAAAATGATCAACGATTAAAGTGTTTACTTGTGAACCGGGGTAATCGTCATTGCCACTGAGGATAATTCTGGTATCGGGATCAAAACTTTCAAGATGTCCATCAAAGGGAATAAATTGCAGTCCCCATATAGGATCTGAATTGCTGTCAACGGTAATTCCACCTGTAATTATGTAATTCAATCCATCGAGTTTTATACTGGCAAGAAAATTTTGATGAGTCTGATTGGAATGAGGAGCAGGCAGATCAAAAGAACCGAGGTTTATTTCGGTGGCATCAGTGCTACCGCTGGTTTGCAGAAGAAGCTTGTTTTCAGTTGCTATGATATATTGTCCTGAATCGGGTTTGGTAGCAGGAATAACAACTCTTCCGTAATGAGCCAAAGCCAGATTGGAAAATTTGTCAAGTTCGGAAATTACATAGTCATCATCGGTATTGCCATTGCTGAGGGCTAAAATATAAACACTGCCGTTGGAGTTGGCGATAAATCTGTAGAAGTTTTCTCCTCCTCGCAGAGGAATAAGATTGTTCAAAGAAAATGATTCAGTAACTTCCCAGGATATATTATTTACTTTGATATCAGGACCGGAAAAATCGATCAGAGCAAAGTCGCCATTGCCACCAACCAGAAAAATTCCTGGTATTGTATTCCCTTCTTGATCGAGAAGACTGGTGGTTATTTGTCCAAAAAAAGAATCAGGGAAACCCTCTGGATTTGAAATAACCTGTACATTGGCTTCGTCAGTTAAATCGTCAAATTCTCTCCAGTCACAGGATGGAAAAAAAATTATTGTCATAAATAAGAATAGGAATATTTTATTATACATTTTGGCCTCAATAGGTAAAACTCAAGGAAATCCCGGCTTGATTGGGACCGAACAGAGGGGTTACTGACAGATCAGTGTCACCCATCTGGACAGTCTGAATAATCTTGGATTCAGGTCCGGAAGATGAAAAGGTTCTGATAATAGCAATTACAAAAGAAAGAGCACTTACTCCCAGGACAATATTGGCTGAAATGGCGTAGATCTTTCCATCTGTTAGACGTTTATCATTGCTGTATACAGGTATTCCATCGGCCAGATCACTTTTGTATTCATCTTTGATTTCTTCAGATCTGTTTCCCAGCCAGATACCTGCCCCTAAACTGGCCAAGCCCACAATGTATGCGGTGATAGCTCCAGATTTGGAAGGGGATTTGGCCAATTTCACCGAATAATTGTAATGGTTGCCGGTTTTAAAATTCATGTTTTTTTGAATGGGTTTGTATTCTTCTTTTTGAATGGTCAATTTGTTTTTGCCGCTGGGTATTTCAACTTTTATGCAGGGAGCCACGCAAATAGTTTTTCCATTTATCTTGACATTGGCTTTGTTTACATTTTTTCCAAAAATTGTAAGAAAAGCAACCGGTTTGTTAGTAAGTTTGAAATGGCTATTGTTAGCATCTCCGGGCACAAAATCTCCAACTTGTTTCTGGCTTTTATAACCTGATTTTTCGATATATATGGTGTGTTTGCCCTTGGAAATAAAACCACTGTAGGGTGTTTTGCCAATAGGTCCTATTTCCTTTTTATCTATGTAGATTGAAGCTCTGGAAGGTGTGGAAGTTATTTGAGTCCAAGCCAGTTTGGCATCTTTTTTTAGATCAAAATAGAATTCCATGGTTCTGTTGCCGGAAATTGCAATTTCCTTTTTCATGGGTTTGAACCCCTTAATTTTCAAGATAAGAACATGTTTGCCCTTGGTAATGGTTCCCTGGTAAGGGGTTTCTCCAAGTTTGTTCTTGAGCTTATCCAGATATAACATTGCATTGGGGGGATTGGTTGAGATTGTTATGAGATTTTTGGTTTCAATGGGAGGTAGAACAATCTTCTTCTCCTTTTCAACGGAATCTTTATCTTTGTCAGTTTTATCTTTGTCAGTTTTATCTTTGGAGTCTTTTATGTTTTTATCTTCATT
>JAQICJ010000140.1 GCA_027858615.1 Deltaproteobacteria bacterium | reverse complement strand
GTTGTTTCCTTCGATGGGATCGCAACCTGTGCTCAAAAAAAACAGAAGGATAAAAATAAGAGATTGGGAGGATAATTTCATAATTTACTCCATGTTGAAATGGGAACTAGTAAGCAATTAAAGAAAAATATATAATAATGCAGGGATTTTACCATAAAAACCAGATTTATCATAAAAATTCAATTCAAAAACCAAAAATATTCCATAATATAAATAGCATATTTCTGTGGATATTCTAGTTAGAAGTGGGGTTTTTGGCTGAGGAAGAAATTGGATGGAGATGCTTTGGATAGAGAGGATAAGGAAGACCCAGTTCCCTTGAATACAATACCCAGCGACCCAATACTCTTTTAACGTAATGACGGGTTTCATTGAAAGGAATCTCTTCTATCCAGCTATCCAGAGCAAAAGTTTTTCGATTTTTAATCCATCTTTTTACCTGATGAGGACCTGCATTATAACCGGCAATAACCAGAGGCCAGTTATTATTGAAAAGACGTGCCAATTTGGCCAGATAGGCTGCTCCGAATTTAATGGAAATTTCCGGCTCCAGCAATTCGGAAACAAGAAAGTCAGAGCGGTTTAACAGATCTGCAACTTCTTTGCCAGTGGGAGGGATCACCTGAAACAAGCCAATAGCAGAAGCCGAACTGATAATATTAGGTTCAAAAAAACTTTCGGAAAACATAACTGCATATAACAAAGGAAGGGGGAGATTCTGGGCTTGAGCCTCACGACGGACTATCTTTTCCCAGGGGAGGGGAAGATGATCACCCCAATTCGGTGAAAGATGAGGCCAGTTCAAATCAAGGGCTATGATACTTTGTAAATCTGCAGGAAAAAGATTGGGTGTTGTCTGGCGCTGATAAAAACGATCACAATTCAGTGGTTTTCCTTCAGCCAGATGCCAGCATTCCCAGAGGCGATATTTGTTATAACGCCTGCGTCTGGAATTGGAGGCAAAATAACGGTAAAAAAGTGGAGAAGCCTGGTCTTTCAATCCCTGTTCATACAAAGCAAGAGCCGGGAGTACAATCAAATTATTGGCAAATATTTCATAGAGGTTTTTGAAATCCCCTGACTGAAGTGGACGTTCAATCCTGAGCACTGGCAGATAGAATTTACTTTCTCTATCTTTGAGATCACCAAAATAATAAATTAACATCTGATTATAATAAAAAGCCTTGATCGGCTGGCGCTTGAAATCTGAGGGCAACTTGAAACTACGATTTTTAAGTAGCCAGTAATTACTCTTCTCTTTACTTTTTCTACTAGCCGTATTTTTTATCTTCTTAAGGATTTCATACCCTTTTTCTTTTTTGCCGAGCATAAGAGCACTATAACCGTAACTCCATTGGAGATAAGGATATTGCGGCCGTATTTTTTCCAAGTTTTTATATATTTTCTGATAATGCCCCCCTGTGAACCAGGTTTTTACAGCTCTGATCAAGTGTCTCACATCCTTGGTTTTCTGCCAGTCCCTGAAGTGATCCTCTGCCACCTTTTCAGGCAGAACCAATTGATTTTTCAATCTCTTTTTCAACCATTCACCTTTCTCGGTTTTTTGCAGAAAATTTCGAGCTTTGGCATAATTCCCCCGGTAGTAGTGAAATCTAGCTTCCATATAAGGCAGTGAACATCCTTCAAAATACTCAGGAATCAAATTGTAAACACCTCTGGTTAAGAGCCGTTTGATCTGTATTTCGCGTTTTGAACAGGGTAATTCTCCAATGGCTTCTTTTCTGTCGCTTTGAGAAAGAGCTTCCGGATGGTAATCGAACATATATCCTTTGAACATTTGTAATAACTTCTTCTGTTCAAGGTTTTGCAATTCTTGCAGAACCGTTTTGAGATAATCAACCCCTTTCCTGTAAGCCGGCAAAAATTGCCACAAATATTTGTAAATTATAACTTTTTTCATCGATGACGCTGAATTGGCACATTTTTCAGCAATCCTCAACCTGGTTTCCAGGAGATATTTTTTTTCCAGCAGATATTCTTTGAAAAATTCCTGATTTTTAATTTCCTGGCGCAAAAGTCGACGGCAAACTTGATGATTATTCAGAAGAAATTTTTTCTTTTTTTCTTTTTTCAGATTGTTCAGATGAAATAAAAGGGCATTATCTCTAAACAGAGGGGGGGCTTTTTTGAGTTTGCGCCAAATTTTATAACTTTCCTCGGGATCTGATTTATTTTTCATCTCAGATAACATTCGAGCCCAATTGCGATATTCAGATTTATTGGGAGTATCAGGAGCTTTTCTCGAAGAATTGGGAACTCCCATCAGCAGAGAAAAATTCAAAAAAAAGGTAAAATATAGAGAATAGAATAAAAACATTGAGTAAATAAACTTGGACTTTCCGGTTGAAAATCATGATAACAACCTGAAGTAGAAAAAAATATGTAAACATAATCTGGCTTAAAAACTTCCGGATTGAAAGGGGTGATTACCAGAAATTGAAGTAAATATGATTTTACCCAAAGAAATCCATTAAGCCAATTTTTACCCCCTGAAAGATTTTTTTATTATTACTAGGTCCCATCCCAAAAATGGATGTCATTGTCTGGCGACGGAATTTTATCTCATTTGCTTTGTCGTAACTTCTTGAAATAGTAGTGGCTACATCTGCGAAGTTACTTTGCGCATCTGAGGTAAACTTCTTACTCAGTCAACAAAACCCATTCTGGGATGGGAACTAACTATTTTTTGGAATATCCTTTATTGCTGAAATAATAGATCTGTGATTTTTTGGAACTCCAAGGGAAGATAAAATCAATAATGTTGTTACCTCCTCCAGAACCTTGCCAACTCTTTTTTGTGATCGTTTTGCTGGCTTTGTCGAAAGAAAATTTAGCCAGATACATTTTGGAATTTCTTCTTCTGCGGATGGTGTATTTATTTATCAGGAAATGCTTGCCGTTGCGAAACTCGATAAGGTGGGAAAAAATTCGTTTAATTCCTTTTTTGGTAATTTTCCAGACTGCCATTCCTTTCCAGGTTGCAGTTCCATCATCACCGGAAAATTCTGTGATCACCTCGGGTTTTTTATCATTGTTGAGATCGAAAAGTTTGAATTTTTTCAAACCCGATTCTGTAACAGCAAGAGATGTATAGATAAAACTATCACCAATATCTCCTCCGATTACAATCATAAATCTGTCTGCCAAAACCAGTCTTTCAATTTTCTTTCCACCAGCAAAATTACCAAACTTGGATTTTTTTACATCGTATTCGGAAAGACCTAATTTTCCCAAAGCACTTTGATAAAGCCTTTTGGGGCCACCAAAATCTATTCTGGTCATTTCAGGATATTGTTTTTTATCAAGACTTGCAATTGTTTCCGGCTTTGCTTTAAGGGAACTGTCTGTGTCAAAAATAGTGAGATTGAAAGGCATCACCGGGATCCCATCATACAATTTGAATTTGCCCCAGGGAATACCTACCTCAACCGCATAACCAAGTTTTCTTTTTACAACTTTGGCTTTTATCCCCTTGGTTTTTCCCACAACCGTCCCTTTATGTTTATATTTTGGGGGAAAAACCTTAATCTTGTAATTTTTGTTATTGAAAGCCATGACAAGATGATCATGTTTGGTGGACAATCTTTTATAACGGACAATTCTGCTGTCAGTGATGTCAACCATGATGTAAATACCTTCTCCTTTTACATAAGAACATTTAACCTCAGCAGCAAAATCCGTTTTTCGCTTGATTTTATCAGTTCCTATTACAATATCTCCTTTTTCCAGATAAAGAGGAGTCAAAGCATCCCATTCATTGAGAATTCCATCTATTCTGATGGTTTTTTTAGCTGATTGGGGACAGGTTAATCGGGCATTGTTAACCGAAAATAAAGCGACACTCAAAGTAAGAATAAAAAACATAAAACCTCCGGATCGGCATCAGTGGAAATCATCTTTTGCGACAAAGTCTGCTTTTAATAATTATGGAGTGGGTGGTGGACAGGGTTTTTCCGTAAGACTTAACCTTGATATCAGCGCTTCTGGCATTGCGAGGCACCCTGACTACAGCTTTGCGTGAATTAATGATTTTTGCGGGCATGAGAAATTTACCCAGATAAAAGCTGGTATTTTTGCCGAAATTAACTCCCTTTAAAACAATTTTATCTCCAGGACAGGCCAGACGAGGTTTAACTGAATGCACCCGGGAATAAGGGGGAGCCACAGTGAAATATTGGCGGGAACGATTTTTTGCTCCTGGACAGATAATCTTTATTTTTCCACTTTTTGCCCCTGCAGGTATTCTTACCTTGAGATAGGTGTGGGAAACCCTTCGTAAAATTGGAGCCTGCACCTTTGAATTTCCAAAATAAATACTTGGTTGGGCACAAAAATTTACTCCTTTGATCTTGATTATGTCATTGTACCAGCCCAAATCGGGAGAAAAACTGTTGATATGGGGAACTGGATAACTTGTGACAAAAGTATATCCTGTATTTTTAATACTGCGACCAATTCTTACTTTAAAATCACTTTTGCTGACTCCAGAAGGGATTTGTACCCTGATCAAAGAACTGGAAACATATTTTTGTTTCAGATTTTTGTTACCCAGATAAAAATTCAATCTCCTGCTGAATCCTCTTCCCTGAATATCAACCCAGATACCAACCGGACCGGTAAGAGGATAAATTGAAGTGATTTTACCCACCGGGGCCTTTATTGTTAGCCTGCCGGGAACAAATTCATGGAAACGATGGCATTTAACCAGCAATCTCCCATTGTAGGCATGGGCGGGAAGATAAGCCATGATTTTTCTTGAATTGGATTTAACCAGTTTGAGTTTGGTGCTGCGTCTTTTCCATCTTTTTCTCCAACGTTTTATTCCCAATTTTCTTTTACGCCCTTTAGCACGGCGATGACGACGACGACGCACTTTGCGCAAAAGCGGTCTTCTTACCAGATAAACTTCAGGGGAAGGACAGATATTTCTGCCTCGAATGGTTACAATGCCTCCATGCCAACTGGTTTGAGGAAAAAACTTTTTCAAAACCGGTTTGACTCGTGCAACCCGATAGGAAAGCCCCGTCTTCCAGAATTTACCGTAGGCATAAACTTTGAGATTACAGTTGCCTTTTCTGATTCCGGTCATGGTAACTTTGAAACGGCGGGGGTAAATATATTCACCTTTGAGGGCTGTGCGACCACAATAAAGTTTCATCTCCCGGGTGAAATTTTTTCCGGTGAGAAAAAACGTGGAACCGGGAGGCCCCTGATTACGACTCAAGGACGAAAACTCAAGCTTGGGTGGTTTTAATCTGATAATTTCGGATGATACAGCCTTCCAACGACCACATTTTATTTTCAATCTTGAAGGTTTGAAACTGTTGTTCGGAATTACAATTTGAAGCCGGGAAGGAGAAATAAAACGAACATTATTTACCCGCTGCCTGCCTATTCTTATCTTTGGATCGCGACAGAAATAATTGCCATTTACAATCAATCGATCCTGGTGCCAAACCTCAGTTGTTGACAGGGAGTTGATGACCGGAGGATTGGCAATCCTCAGATAGATATTGGTGGGATCTATTTTATTGTAGGTTTTGTAATGAAAAATATTGGAAGAAGCACCCGAAGGAATAAATACTTTCCAGGTATTCTGGTTGATCAATTTTTTACGGTTTAACTGCAAAGTTCCCAACCAGATTTGATCAGAAGGTGAAAAATTTTTACCATTGAGAGTAACCCAGCTTCTGGTTTTGACTACCTGGGGAACAACTGAAACAATTTCTCCATAGGGCGGAGTAATTTTAAGCTTTTTCCCGGTTCTGAAAATTCGATCATAGCATTTGATTTTGATTCTGGAAGTTTTAGCTCTCTTGGGGATTTTAAACTGAATCAACCTTCTGTTTCCTTTGACAACTGAAGCTCGACGACGACGCTTTTTGCGACGACCTTGGCTGCGACCTCTCATAAATACCGCAGGATTGGAACAAAATCTTCTTCCCCTTAAAGTTATTGTATCACCATACCACCCCTGTTTAGGATAGAAATTTTTGATTATGGGCAGGGGGATGGCTCTGAAAACAAAAGAAGTAGACTGTTTTCTCTCACCTGGATTACGGAAAAAGATTCTGTTCGTTTTCAGATTGGCGGGAATTTGCACTTTAACATGGCTTGAATTGATATATTTTGTTTTTAAATTGATGTAACCCAGAAAAAATTGCGTTTGGGGGCTGAAAAAATTACCTTTGATATTGATCCAACTTCCCTGTGGGGCCTTGAGGGGAAATACCCTGAGAACTTTTGTGATGTTCTTTACTTGGAATTTTTTGGGTGAACGCAATGAGCGTTTTCCCTGACTGACCATAATCCACCCTGTTCTTGCTCCGTTCGGGATTGTTGCAATAATCTTTCTGCGATAAACTCTTACAATGGGGACATTTTGACCATTGAGAGTAACTTTGACCTTGTTCTTGCGGAAATGATTGCCCAAAATATTGATTTTTGTTCTCCAGGGACCGGAATTTGGTTTCATGCTGGAGAAAGAAAAATATCTCCTGCGTCTTCTGCGACGGCGAGCCAAACCTTGAAGCGGGAAAATAAAACTAATAACTATGAACAACATAGTGGAGAATAAAAATAATTTTTTCATGACAGACCTTTCGAAGCAGTTTTTGCAATCTTAATTTTCAACAAAAACTGCAAAATCATAAATCTGGAGAAATTCTGTTATATTTGAGAACCTTATTAAACTTGAAAACCTGTTACAATTTTATCTTTGTTTTTAAAAGATAACAGATCTATATTGGATGTTTCCGGGAAAAGATTTGTCTAAAACCTTAATCTCAATTTTTATGAGAAACTATAAAACAAATTATCAGTTAGATCAATTACTCAAGCAGTTGTTTAAAATAGCTGGAAATCATCTGTTTATTTTTTCGGTTGATTCCCAAAAGATAAATTCCGATTTCCTCAATAATTTTTCAGTAAAGAAAAAATCAAATCTGGTACTATACTCTGAACAGGTATGACTATATTTCCAACAAAATATTCAAACAATCTCAGTTTGATTCGATGTGTTTTAAATACTTATTCAAGGTGAAAATAATGGAAAATTTGCTAAATCAACTAAAATCTCAAATTCTTATCCGCCTTCCCCGCAGTCATTATTCCAAACTTCTGGAAAAATGGGGTCAATTAAAACTGCAAAACAATCTCAACAATCTGCAAAAACGAATTTTTTCCAACATCGCCTCCATCAATCTCCACGAAATGGAAAAACCCATTGAGGATTATGCCAGCCTTGATGAATTTTTTACCCGCAGACTCAAACCCGGAATCAGAAATATCAATGGAGACAGCAAAACTATTGTTTCTCCGGCAGACGGACGCATAGAATCTTTCGGCGACTTGAAAGACGGCAATTTGATTCAAGCCAAAGGTATCAATTACGACATCCATTCTTTTCTGAACAATCAGGAAGCCTCTCAAAAGTTGAAAAATGGAAAATTTCTAACCATATATCTCTCACCACATGATTACCATCGAGTTCATTTTCCTTTGGGAGGTAAAGTGGTAGATTACTGGCACATTAGAGGAGAGAGCTATCCGGTGGGCTCCTTTTCCAGAAAAAACATCAAATCCCTTTATTGCAAGAACGAAAGGGTTATCACCTATGTTAAAACCAAATACGGGTTAATGGCTGTTGTTATGGTTGCAGCCATGGGAGTGGGAAATATTTCTCTTTCCTATCTGTTCAATCCCGATAAATCAATCAGAGATTTCAAATGTAAAACTCCAGGAAAACCCATTGAAGTTGAAAAAGGAGAAGAATTGGGCGTTTTCCATTTAGGTTCCACCGTGGTGATGATTTTTGAAAATAACCAAATAAAGTGGCAACAGCTTCAGGAAGAACAGATTATCAAAATGGGTAATTCGGTTGCCCATTTTGAATAAATGATTTATCATTCGGCTATTGGCTATAACTGAAGTTACTTGAAATAACAGGAATTAATCATGGAAACTCTTTTTGATGGCAACCAACTTGAAAAACTAAAGATTTTATCAAAAACCAATGGCAAAATAGATGCCTATATTCCCCCTGTCCAAATGGAAACCAATGAGGATCAATTGGACAGGTTTATCTTTCCCGAGGTAGATCTTTTATTCAAACATCCAAAAAATTATGTATCTCAAGTTGTTTCCGGCACCATGAATTCACAAAACATAGACAACGTCCCTGACAAAAATGAAACAGAAGAGATCGAACTTACAGATGTTTTAATTGAAGATGATGACGGCGAAGATATTACAGAAGAAATCAATGCTGAAGAAATTGAAGTCGATGAAATAAATGAAGATCAACAAAAAGATCCACCTGCTCCCCCGCCTCCAACTCCGGCTACCAATTCCCAAGAGGTCAAACCGCCTCCAACTCCGGCTACCAACTCTCAAGAGACCAAGCCTCCACCAACTCCTGTTAAATTCAAAAAATCAAAAAACTGGAGTAATAATTTCTTTGATGATGATTATCTTATCTCTGCCTATGCCAGCTCCAATACTATTATTGATTTGGAAGTTGATTTTCTCACCAAACATCTCAACCTCAATGAAAACAACTCTGTTCTTGATGTTGGATGTGGAGACGGCAGTCATACGGTACGTCTGATCAAAGCTGGTTACAACACTACCGGAATTGATATTTCCGTTCCTTTTCTTCTACAATCATCCAGATTGGCTCAAGTTTATGAAGTTGAAGCCAATTTCATCAAAAAAGATATCCGGGATTTTAAAAACAAAGAACCCTTTGATGCTATTTTCTGTATAGGTGGCACTTTTGGTTACTACAAAGATCAAGAAAATGAACAATTACTTTGCCATCTTAAATCACTGCTCAAACCCGGAGGTAGATTGATTATCGAGGTAATTAACCGCGATTTTGCCATTTCAGTGCTTCCCACTCGTATCTGGTGGGAAAGCGATGATTGCATGATCATGGATGAATCTTATTTTATCCATAAAAACAGCAGAGTTTACATAAAACGCAACACCATTTTCACCAGTGGTAAACAAAAAAATAAAAAAATCAATATACGAACCTATTCCATTGACGAATGGAATAATATAGTTACTGACTGTGGATTTAAAAACAAAAAATTATGCGGCAGTTTTTTGACTCCAGATGAATTTCTGGGTCAATACAGCCCCTCAATAATCAGTGTTTTGGAAAACCCGGAATAATTTCTTAAATATAAAACAATCAAGGGGAAGAAAACTCAAAAACAGGTCTGTTTTGAACTTGGAAAAGGAAATAGGTACCTGCTCCCAAAGCAGCAGCACCAACTCCAATAGCTGTCCAGAACCACCATTTTTTATAGATTGGAGAAGAAACTACACATTTACCGGCAATACAATCTCCCCGAGAACAATCTCTCGATGAATAACAACGCAATTGAGCCTCAACGATTTTATCCATATCGTAAACCGGGGTAGGCTTGAACAGATTTGCCACTGTTTTATCACTGAGGTTACCTGGAATTATATTTTGTTTTCTTACTCTTTTTTTCCAACTTCCAATATCTTTGTCATACCAGGATATTTCCGCATCATTTACAGAACTTCTGAAAACAAGAATATCATTGTTTCTGACTTTTTTGGTTAATTCAGGCAGGAAGGGAGGAACATCGTTTTTGTTTTGTCGGAGGAATTTGCCTGTTTCTTCAATTTTAGTGCTTAAAGTTGCATAATTATCAGCCTTTTTGGGCTTGATTTCAACAACGGTTTTCTTGCTGTCACCTGTTTTTATCATTTGGAAAGAAGGTTTGTAACCAAGACGAGCCCAGGTAAGAGCATGAACCCCTTTTTGAATTCCTTCTACTGTGATAGGAGTAACCCCTACAAAGTGACCGTTGATAAAAACCTGTCCTGTAACGGGACTTTTAACCTGAAGAGAATAAACTCCCCCTGATTTGCCGGGATAAACCATGGCCCGCTCAAAAGCTTTTTTGGTGGCTTCGCCTTTGTAGGCTGAGCTGGGAAGGGGATATCCTGGATATACCATATAGGCTTTGCGGAAAGAGATATTTGCTTCATCGATTAGAGCGTCAAAGAGTTGGGCAGCTCCAAGATAAAGATAGGATAAGGATATTCTGCGTCTCAACTTGTAAGAAAATCCGCTTTTTTGAGCCAATTTAAAAAATTGATCTCCGGCTTGACTCAGTAATTTCCTGGCTTTGGCATATTTTTGGTTGGAAAAGGCTTTTTTCCCTTTAAAATAGAATTTGGCATAAATATAGATGTATTCTTTTTTGGGAGTTTTGGGAACCTCAATAAAGGGTATTGTCAGATACTTACCTCCCTGGATCAGTTGAGGATATAACTTGATTAATTGTTCGGAGCTTTTTTTCCAATAGGAAGGGGTGCCAAAAAATAAAACCAAATGGGAACCATTGCTTTTCTTTTGGGCCTGAACCCGGGAAATAGAACCCCAAAGAATAAAAAATACACTTAAAGTTGTGAAAATTGTTATAAATTTATTAGTTTTCATATGGTTAATCCGGATCAATAATACACCAGCCTTCATCTTCTTTGACAAGTTTCATGCTTTTATTGTCGGAATATTTGAATACTGCTGTATTGCCTGAGATGATGACCGGGAATGTTTTATATTCTGTTAATTCTTTGATCAATTTTATTATTTGTTCATTATCAGGGGAAAATAATTGTTTAATATCTTTGGTGGAAAGAGATACCCGCATCTTTTCTGGAAGTAAAGAAGCCAAAACTTCATAGTTTTTGAATTTAATTGCCAGAATAAATGATTTGATTGCTTCTTCAGGAGTACTCTTTTTGTAAACAGGAAAAGGCAAACCTGCAAATTTCCAACCTTTTTCGGTTTTTATCATCTTAAAACTAGATATTTCGTTAGAAACTTCAGCTTCTTTGTCGATTTTGTATTTTTTTCCTTTTAAGGAAGCAGGTTTTCTATGGGCTTCTTCCAGGGCAACATTCCAATAGGAACTATCAGTAATTTCGCGCCAATGGGAAGACAATCCGGCATGAATTTTGGTAGAATTTTTGTTGTCCCAGTGTTTAGCCCACTCCTGATAAGTATCAACCGGACCTTTATTGCGAGAACAGGAAAACCAGATTGAAAATATGAGCAAACAAGGAATAAGTCTTGTCAACATGATTATTTTGGTACTCCAAACTTCTTGTCAACTTCTTTCAGTTTGGCTGGAGGAAACTTTTTATAATTTTTATTGTAAATATCGATGGCTTTCTTGTCTTTTTTGGAAATATTGCCGATAGCCTGAATTGTTCTTTCAACCAGTCGCCAGTTTTCGGCTTTCAGATATGTCTGAAGTTGATTATGCAAAGCTTTATAAAGAGAGTTCTGAGCTTTATCCAGTTTTCTTTTAATTCTGCGCTGTTTTCTGCTGAGCTTTTTCTGAGATCCCAGGAGCTTTTCAGTCAGAAGATAATAAGTTAGAGCACTATCGTCATAAGGCTTAAAGAGAGCTTCACCACCTTCTTTGAAT
This sequence comes from Deltaproteobacteria bacterium, assembly GCA_027858615.1. Taxonomy (GTDB): domain Bacteria; phylum Myxococcota_A; class Polyangia; order HGW-17; family HGW-17; genus JAQICJ01. The sequence goes on along the minus strand of JAQICJ010000140.1, from coordinate 8,046 downwards.
TTTTTGCCATATAAATTCCAAGCACTACTAACTTTTTTAATTTTATCTTTGGCCAACTCGATTACACCAAGCAACCATGGCTTTACAAGTGGATAATGGGGCAAAAGAGCAAGAATAGATTTAATTTTAATTTTACTCCTTTGTCCTTTGGGGGTGAGATAAAAATTTACAATCCTTTCAAATTTATTGACATGGGAATCATTGGGAGCAAGTTTTTTTAGGGCTTCAACTGTACGCTTGAGCAATTTGAGATTATCATGGTTTTTATGGGCAAATTCCAAAGACAGAGCTGCACTCACAAATTCCATTTTTAATGTTTCATAATATTTTTTTACTTTTGAGTCTTTTTCCGCCATCTCCTTCTAGCCTAATAAATATTCACAAGCTGAATCAGATTGACCTTTTTTGCTGGTGGGAACAAGTTTCAGATTTTGAATGAGTTCTTTGGTTTTTTTAATGTGAGCAGTTGGGTCTTTAACTTCTTTAACCACAAACTGGGGAGGAGGAGGAGGTTTAACTGCCTGGAGGACAGCTTCCAACTTATCAATACCTCCGGATTTAATTACCGGTTTATACAATAATTTGTTGGCGATGAAAAAACCACCAACCACCAAGGAGGCAATAACTAAAATACCAAGAACCGCAAAGATTTTTTTATTGCGACTGCGTTTAGCTGCAGCTTCTGATTCGGCAATTTCCCTTTTTTGTTCAACTGCCTTCATATCTTCAACTTTTACAGCCTGAAAAACTCCTGTTTGACCTGTACGAACAGAAAATTGTCTGCGATCTTCGCTGGTCAGTTTTTCACTGCCATCTCTGTATCTTTCAGTCAAATCCTTGTCCTCATCGGAGAGTTCTCCGGTACCTTTTTTTACTTCCATCAATTCATCAGCTTTGACTGGACCAGCACTTCTTTCAGCTTCGCCTTTTTTAAACCAGAGGGTCTCCCTGAAACCGCCTTTTTTTCGCCTTCGGGGACGTCTGCGAGATTTACTGGTTGCCTGGGAAGTATCTTCATCACTCTGGTCTGATTTGATAGCTTGCTCCTTGGGAGATGAAGTTTTACGTGCTATTTTACTTGTTGAAACAGGTTCAGTTGCAGATTGGTCAGACTGATCCGATGGAGATGCTTGTCCGGAGGTATCTGCAGGTGGAGCTGCTGGAGCAGGTTGTTCCTGTTGGGGCGAGGATACATGCTGAGAAACCAGGGCAGCAATGGCTTCGTTTAATAAAACTTTCAAATTTGGATATCTGGAGTTGCTGTTTTTAGCCATCCCCTTTTTGATAAATTCATTGAAAGCCTGGGAAAGTTCTGGTCTGACATCGGTGGGCGGAACAGGCATTTTTTGAAGATGAGCCTGAATCAGAGCATTTTGATCATTATCAGAAAAAGGAGGAATGCCAACCACCATGTAATAGATAATTGCAGACAGTGAATAGATTGAAGACGCCAATCCCGGTTCTTTGCCTGTGGCCTGTTCGGGAGACATAAACCAGGGATTTCCGTAAATACCAGCACTTACAGGTTGAGCAAATCCAAAATTGCTTAAATAAACAGTTCCGTCTTTTCCGAAAAGAATATTAGATGGTTCCAGTTCTCGATGAAATATTCCTGATGCAGCAGTTATTGAAAGAGTATCTACCATTCCCTTGAAATAGCCAATTGCTTCTTCAGGAGGGATAATCCCCTGAGTGATCCTTTCAGAAAGATTGGAAGATTCAATGGGTTGATTGACCGTAAACATTCTGCCATCTGGAAGAAGATTGTAATAAATCAGCCCCGGCATCTTGATTCGGGAAAGATTTTTCAGGGTTTCAAGCTCTTTTTTGATCTGCTCAGCATGATTATGGTCTCTGACAACGTCAGGCTGGGTAATAAAAACAATTACATCCCCGTTATTCTGATTGTCTGTTGCTTTATAAAAATCACCTATGGGTTTTTTATCTATCAGATCTCCGAGAGCAAATCTGCCATCAAGAACATAAGTTTGACCAGCCATCTAAACCTCCACAAAATTTACCGGCATCTATCCATCTTTACTGGTTGGTTCCCATTTTGCAATGGGAACCAGTTAAAGAGGAAAGGGTAAATAGATTGCACATAATTATTTGTAATCAATATGATTCAGTCAATATTAATCTATGATTTCGACTGAACATTACTGGAGCAAAACACTTGGATTGTACAATATAGATACAAGTATGCAAAGACTAAATTAGTTTCCGGCACAAAAATAAAAAAATAGTTCAGGCAGAAAAGAGTTAAAATTTCTAGATCTGGAACTGAAACTTTTAAAGTATTATCTCAAGTGATTTTGAACTACTAGTTAGTTCCCACCCCAAAAAGGAAGGTCGTCGTTTGAACACGGAAATTTGTCTCATCTGCTTTGTCCTAACTTCTTGAAATAGCGTTAACTATATCTGCAAAGTTACTTCTCGCATCTCAATCCAACTTTTTCCTCTGCAAAAAAAACCATTCTTAAACAAGAACCAAGTAAAAAACAAATTTGCCATTAATATTACAATTTATCAAGTTTTTCTCAATAAATCGCTTTCCAAATGTTCATAATATTTACAAATATTTTACAAAATATTTTTATTTTTGTTAGATTTGTTTCAGTTTTGAAAGATCTCATCTAAAAACAAAGGTTATCGTAAGAATCCAACCTTTTTGTTTGATATTATCTATTTATTCTACAATACTTCAGGTGTTCCAAAACAGAACCACCTATTTGCGCAGGGAAAAATGTCACGATTTTTATTTTTTATTTCAATTCTTTTTATATTTGCAGGTAGTTCAAAGGGGCGCAAAAGACGTACCGGAGATTATGTCAAAGTGGGAAATTCTTTTTTCATGATCTGGGGAGGTGCCAAAACCGGAATCATGCCCAAGGGAGCATCCTGTTCCCATGACAGTAAAATGCTTTATGTCAGCAATTTCGGCAAGAAAAACAAAGAAAACATAAGTGTTTTCCAGGCCAATCCTCTGACTTTCAAACGATTCATCAATTACCCGGGCAATTCAATAGAATCTGTCGTCTCCCCTGATAACAACACCCTTTATTCAACCAACATGTATGGTCATTATCTTGATCTCATCAACCTTAATACCTTTAAAATAAAAAAACGAATAAAGGTATTAGGGTTTCCCAAAGTAATCCTCCCCGACAAGAAAAATAATCTTTATCTCAGTCTTTGGGAAACTAGAGGCATAGCCCGGGTCAATCTTGACACCCAGAAAGTGGAAAAATATTATACGGGAGGAATTAATCCAAGGGGCATGGCCCTGTCCCTGGATGGAAAAATATTGTATATCGCCAATAACGGTTCCAGAAACTATTCAATTGTCAAAACAGATTCCCTTATTCCAGGCCAAAGACCCCTGGTCAAACATGTAAAAATGGGTTACGGCCCCAGGCATGCAGTTATTTCGCATGATGGAAAAACCCTTTATATTTCAGTTATGGGAAATTCTTCTGTTTATGCCATCAATACTGCAGATCTTAAAATTAAAAAAAGAATAAAAGTAGGCAAAAAACCAAAAACCATTATGGAATCCCATGATGGTAAATTTCTCTATACAGTTGATTATTATGGTCATTCAATCACCATAATCGACACCGCCACCTATAAAACTAAAATTTTGAAACTGCCCCTGGTGAGATCTTCAGGATTAACCGTCAGGCCTGATGATAAATTCATTTATGTCACCGGCTGGTGTACTCATGACATCTGGGCAGTTCAACGCATTGATCCCGGTTTTTATCCTCACCTTCCCCTTGGTAACGATTACTCAAAGTTTCGTCATTATCAATGCAGAAAATGCAGACGCGCTCTTATGGATTGTAAAATTCTGAAAAAATAACTGATAAACAACCTGATTACTGAATGGAAAGATCATGACATATCTCAATGCTGTAATCCTTGGTATTTTACAGGGTATCACAGAATTTCTTCCGGTTTCCAGCTCCGGTCACCTGGTCTTGTTCCAGCACTTGTTTAAAATGAAATCCAGTTTATTGCTCAATGTTGCCCTTCATTTCGGTACTCTAGGTGCAATTGTATTTTATTATCGCAATGATATCATGGATCTGGCTGGAGTTTTTTTTAAACGATACCTGCAAGGTAACCAACAGCAACCGGAAAAAGTAACTCTCATCTGGAAAATCATTGCTGCCACTTTGATTACAGCCAGCATCGGACTCTTATTGAAATCTCCCATCGAAAAGCTCTATTACGGCAAAAACACCGGTATCTGGCTTGGTCTCACTTTTATTATTACCGCTACTCTCCTCTTTTTTACAACCTTTGTGGGAAAACTCAAATATGATCAGGTTTCATGGCTTCAAGCCATCTTGATTGGTACTGTCCAAGGCTTTGCCGTCTTACCTGGAATTTCCCGCTCCGGGATCACCATTGCTCTGGCTCTCTTTTTGGGCATAAAAAGCAGTGAAGCTTCCCGTTTTTCTTTCCTTTTGGCAATTCCAGCCATTATTGGAGCCACTTTGCTGGAAATCCGCAATCTCAATCAAATCAATTATCCATTGCCTCTGCTGCTTGGCGTTTTTGCAGCATTTTTCAGTGGTTTTCTTTCATTGATCTTTCTGATTAAACTCATCAATAAAGGTAAATTAAACTGGTTTGCTTATTATCTTCTACCCCTGGGTGTTTTTACTTTTTTCTACCTGTAAACTGGTTCTGGGGAAAATATTCTGGGTTATTGTAAATTTAAACTCTTTTGTCTCTCCGGGATGCAATTCCAGATAAATTGCCGGAGCAAAACAACTTCCCTGATAATTCAACTCCAGGGAAGATTCACTTTGAGACAAAGAGAAAAATGGATAAATATGAACTTCGGAAGGATGATCCAGGTTTATCTGAAAAGAAAAACCATCCCAATCACTAATCATTCCGCATGATTCAACATTCTGATAACTTGCAAAAGTCTGGGGCAGTTTCTTTTTGCCCTGGGGTGATTTGCCATTGATGATAATTCGACGCTGGGGACTGTTTTCACCAAGCATGGTAAAGCTCGATTCAGGTATCCAGTTGACCTTGAGTACAGATTTACCCTGATTATTGAACCTGTATTTTACCTTGAAAACAGCATCTTCCAACTTGAATTCTTTTTCAACTCTGACCCTGATTCCGTTAATTTTTCCGGTTCTTGCAATCAGAGCCCATCCGGCAATTGAATCGGATTCCACAATTTCATATTCCCCAAAAGCAAAATTTCCCAGATCCTGAAAATCTCGGGCATAAATTTTATGAGCCAATTGGTCGGTACTTATCCGTTCAGGAAGAAAAATATCCTGAAAAGAAGCTCGGGGTCCTTTATCGTAAATTTTGTTCTGCAAAACCTCGGAACTCACCGTGTTATTTCGATCATGGATTGAAACTGTATTTTCATTGTATTCATCCTCTTCTGCCACAACCAGACCGTGATGATAGCCTTCCTCAACTCTGGTCATTACATTGGTAATATTGAAATATCGAGGTTTGACGTCGTATTCAATCAAGGAACCACCCAAAGAAGGTTTGATACAGGCAAATACATCTTTTCCGGAAAAAACCAGTTCATCGGATAAATCCTTGTCAAAATCAGTTCTCTCCACAGTTGAATTTTTAATTTCTTCATAATGGTCGAGAAAATGCTCGGCTCGGAGAAGATGATGATAAAGAGCATGGCGCAGATGCACCATGTAAAGACCCCCAAATATACCGTGCCAATAAGCACAATTGCACTGAGCCTTGTAAAGATGCTCTTTGGCTTGAGAAAGAAGTTTTCTGTCGATGTTCACCTGATTTTTCTCTATTCGCTTCAACCTTTCCGAAACATAGATCATTCTTTTATGGACCAGATTGGATTCATGATATTTTGCCAAAAAACCCTGCCAGATGCCCCCATGAATATAATAATCCATGATTTTAGGGTCATTATCTCCAAGCCCCTGCTGTATTTCATCGAGTTTTTCCAGCAAATTATCAGTTTCTTCGACGACTTTCATTAAAATATTGGATCCTTCCAACACCACCTGCATTTTTTCGGCAAAAGTAAAAAAACTGTTGAGTTTGGCAGCAAAACCGGAAAATTTTTCCAGTTTGGAACTGATTTTCTGAGAACCGCCCAAAATAAACCTGCCGCCTTTATGCATGAAATTGATGTAAGATTCCAGCCAATCCGAAGGCATATTCTGAATAGAGGCCAGACATGGTTTTATCAATTCGGCCAGGGTATTATTTTGCCTGTACATGCTGCTTATTTTTTCAAAGGAATCAACTAGTTTTTTGAGACTCTTGTAATGTTGCTGAGCCTCGGGAACAAGACTCCATTCACCCATCTCCGCATAGGATGCAGTGGGCAGATAGATCCTGTTTTGAGGAGTATGCTCTTTGAGTACTTTACCGGGAGTTGAAGTTTGAATCTCCTGGGAATGGGCTTGTAATTCTACAAAAAATCTTCTCAGCCATTTTCTGTCCCAAACCAGATTTTTGGTACCTGGCCAAACCCCGAATTTTTCGCCGTCATCACCATAGGTCAAAATTACTTCATCTTTGTTTCTGGCTCTGCCCATTTTCAGGATCTCCTGAACGGCAACTTCGGGATCGTAATAGGGAATAGCATATCTCAATTTCTGGTTGATAGGAAAAATAGCCAGAGGATCTCCACCTTTTTCGGTTATGTAATATCCATCCAGCTCGTCGGTAATGCCGGCTGAATAAAAATGGTAATCATCAAGGAGGGTGTATTTGTAACCAACTCCGGACATTATCCGGGCCAAATCAGGTTCCCAAACTCTTTCGGCAGTCCATAGCCCTTGAGGATCCATACCGAATCTGGTTTTTATGCGCTCTTTCATTATCTGCAACTGGCCCCTGGCATCTTGTTCGGGCAATACCGCCAACATGGGCTCATAATATCCACCACCGAGCATTTCCACCTGGTTTCTTCCAACCATCATTTCCAACTTGTCCAGAATATCCGGAGCATTTTCTTCAAGCCAATTCCACAAAGGCCCTGAAAAATGAAAGGTAAAATGAAGATCGGGAAACTCAGTTGCCAATTCCACCAAGGGACGATAGCAGTCTAAGGTGGCCTGTTTAAAAATAGAATCCAGATTGCCAACAGGTTGATGATTGTGAAAAACCAGTAATAGGGTAATTTTATTCATTTTAAACTCTGCCAGATGAAGTTGAATCTGTCGGTTGAAATTTTAAAAACATAGGAATCCAAAAGGTTACACCATGAAGATCAATGATTGAGAGCAGCCTTGACAGTATTTTGGAGAAGAGATGCAATAGTCATGGGACCAATTCCACCAGGCACCGGAGTTATCCAGGCTGCTTTCCGGGAAACTTCTTCAAAATCAAGATCGCCGACAACCTTGCCGCTGTCCAGACGATGGGTCCCCACATCAACTACCACACAACCGGACGGTATCCACTGGGGTTTGACCACACCTCTTTTGCCTACAGCCACTATCAGAATTTGGGCCCTTGCAATCTGTTTCTCAAGTTCAATTGTTTTGCTGTGGCAAATTGTTACAGTGGCATCATGAGCTGTCAACAGGGCAGCAATGGGCTTGCCCACAATATTGGATCTACCCACGACCACTGCTTCTTTTCCTTTGAACTTGATATCATGAGCTTTGAGCAAATTCATTATTCCTAGAGGGGTGGCTGAAACAAAAGTTTCCTTGCCCAAAATCAATTTTCCCACATTTAGGGGATGAAAACCGTCGACATCTTTGTCTGGATCTATCATCTCAAGAAGCTTGTCCTCATCTAGATGTGAAGGAAGAGGAAGTTGCAGCAAAATTCCATCAACCTGGGAATCCCTGTTCAATTTTTCAATAAGTTCGGCCAGAGTTGAAAATTCCGTATTTTCCGGCAAATTGTGGTTTATTGTTTTGATTCCAACTTTTTTGCAGGCTTTTTCCTTGTAGTTGACATATATCTTTGATGCCTGATTATCACCAACCAGGATATATCTCACCATAAAATCACCAGGATAACCCTCATCTTAATTACAAACTAAAAACTTAT
>JAQICJ010000122.1 GCA_027858615.1 Deltaproteobacteria bacterium | reverse complement strand
TATTCAAATACTTTCATTTTTTTTGTATAACTTTTTAAAATTATTCCATTTTTAAATTTTGGTATTTTAAAGAAAAACCGGTATTTCTCTCTAACTCCATTTATACTACATGTAGTACAATGTGGCAAAAAATCATACATGTTTTTTTTGATAAAGTATTTTTTCCCTTGAAAACCGATAACTTGTAACCATGTGAAATTGAAAAAGCGGAGATAACTGTTTGCGGGTCATCATGGTTATGCTATATATTTCAACATCAATCGGTTATTGGCTTGTGGTATTGAATTTCAATTGATCAACTTTTATCGATTTCAATTCCGGGCCACAATCTCTTTGATCTGTGTATTCTTTTCTGTTCAACTAATTGAGTTCAACAGGATTAAGTCAGCCCGCTCTGGAGTTTCAAATGAAAAAATTTATTTTTGCTTTTCTGCTCATCGTTTTCAGTGTCTCCTGTGATGATAATTCCGGTGACAACAATGATTCCAATGATGCCAATACCCCTTCTGCCGCTCGCAGTGAATATGTTTTTACCGGAGATGTTGTTTACAATAGTGAACACCAACGGTTGGAGACCCAGGTTGAGGTTATTGTCAAAAATTCTCAAGGAGTTCCATTAGCCGAAAAGGTTGTTTTGATCGATTCTCAATCGAATAATCTGGAAATTGAACCGCAAGCAGCTACTTCTGATCTGACCGGAAGCACAGAATTTGTGATATCCTCAACTGTTGTTCAGGATGCAACTGTTGTTGCCCAGGCTGGAGATGCTTCTGGAATTGATCTTTCCGAAGTCATGGTAACCTTCGAGGAAAAGGTAAATATTGATTTTGACTTCGATCTTTCTTTGGTTCCCCTTGATATCAACAAAACAGATACCACCGTATCTTATAATTTCCGGCTCACTCTTAATGATGCCAACGGTCCCATTCAGAATGTTGCCGTTGACATCAGCGATTCAGATTCCAGCGCTGAAATTTCTCCAACTCAGGTGATTACAGGAGCTGACGGTCGTGCCAACTTTGCCGTTACCGCAACAGAATCGGGAATGCATCAACTTGGTTTTACTTTGGCCGGCCTTGCCAATCCCAAGACTATAAATTTTGAGTTCGAAGGTACTCTTATCGGAGGTTATGTTTCCTTGGGCATGCACCATCCGGTGGATTTTTATTCCGCCAGGGTTGCCCTGATGGCTCTAAATGTTGATGATAATTTCAATCTCGACATGGACAATCCCATCAAAGCCGAAATTGTTTCGGAAACCACCTGTCCCTGTCCGGAACCTGCCCAGTACCAATTGAATCTTCCCCTGGTGATTCCCCAGGAACAACTTGTGTTTGATGCAACTGATTTTTACCACTACGGTTTTTTCAGTGTTACAGTTTATGAAGATCTTAACGGAAATCAGCAATGGGATGAAGGAGAATACCTGATGGGAGTCAATGATCAGAATGAGATTCTCCGGTTTGTCAGTATTTCAGATGTTCATCCAAATCAGCCTGATTCAGGTTGGGCTATAGTCGATTCCCTGGAGGACGGAAATCTCAAGGACTGGGAAACTTTTTCTGGTAATATCAACGTGGTGATTACCCGTGCCCCTGTTTTTGAACCGGAAATTTCCGCCAGTGCCACCGCAATAACTGATCTTTCCAATTTGAAAATGGGGCTTTTTCTGGTGGATCGCAGCAGTTACGTTTTTTACCAGCCCATTGACAATCTTCCCGGAGGGGTGGTACTGGATGACTTGATTGCCAATGATGCTCTGGTAGAATATTTTACGGTTGATGTTCCTGTCGATGGAGTTTTTGAGGCAACTTTCCCTTCCCCTGAGATTGTATTTGAATTGCCCCAAATTAATGGCGCTCGCTATAACTGGGAAACTCCCGAAGGATACGAGCTGGAGTTTCTGCAGATCATGGCTCTGGTTTATCGGGATACCAATTCCAACGGAGTTTTTGACGGTGCCGGCGAGCTGGTAGCCGAGCCCAGGGAAGAGGAGTACGGAGCCAGTGGATATTTTATCTATATCCTCGATTATTCGCAGGAAGCGGTTTTTTATAATTCCGCTGAGATTTATTTTCATCAGGGTTATAATTATCTGAAAACTCCCAAGCTGGAAGCAGTGGACTATATAGATTGCCAGGGTAGTCAATCCATAGTCAAAACAATAGATATGGTTGATGTTGAAGATGCCACAGTTTTGTTTGCCTTGACTCCTTTAGGGGACACCACTGATTCTTCGCCTCTTGCCTTGATCCATGCCGCTACACCTTCTGGAGAAAGTAAGATTTTTCTCGTTGAGGATTCGCAACCTCCCCTTTGTTCCGGCGAAGAATCCCTGTTTACTGATGATTACCAGATAGCTTTCACTAATGTTACAGGTTGGACAAAATATATCCTTGAAGATGTTCATTATCTTAAATTTTAACGGGAACCAACTTACTATAATTGACAATAATATCTTTTTTATTATCATCAGTTGTTATTATCATTCAGGTTAACCAGCCATTATGCCAGCAGTTCAGCCCAAAATCCAACCCGATTCAGTAAGTGACAGAAGCGAAAAATATCAGATACGAGTCCACAATCTGGTCAAAAGCTTCAATGGAAAGACAGTGCTCGACAAGCTCTGTCTAGATATAGAACGGGGTAAAATCAATATTATCATCGGCGGCAGTGGTCATGGCAAGTCTGTAACCATGAAACATCTCATGGGGCTGTTGAAACCTGATTCCGGCAGTATTTACATAGATGGTGTCGATATTGTCAGTTTAAGTGAATATGAACTCAATAAATTGCGCCATAATTTTGGTATGGTTTTTCAATATGCAGCCTTGTTTGATTCCATGACTGTTTTCGACAATATAGCTTTTCCTCTGCGGGAACATACTAAAATGAATAAAAATGAGATCCGGGACGAGGTGAAAAAATCACTTGAATCAGTATCTTTACCCGGAATCGGGCACCAGTTTCCTTCTGAACTTTCCGGAGGTATGAAAAAACGGGTTGGATTAGCCAGGGCGGTTGTCATCAAGCCGGAGGTTATTTTTTATGATGAACCCACCACCGGTCTCGATCCCATAGCCACTAAAAATGTTGATGAACTTATCGCTTCCATTAATTCTCGGTATGGAGTAACCTCGGTTGTTATCAGTCATGATATGGCTTCTACTTTCAGGATTGCTCATCGCATTTCCATGCTTTACGGTGGCAAAATAATTGCTTCAGGTGATCCGGATTCTTTCAAGAAGACAAAGGTTCCTGAAGCTCTTGAATTCTTGAAAGTTTCAGGAGTTTTGTAACTTCTGTTTCATTAGAGATGTCATCATTAACTTATTCTTTAATTTTAAAATTTGACTGTTGATAGTTTTCTTATTTTATTGAGTTATAATTTTCTGACTCATTTTTTGTCAATTAATTCTGGAGGTTTTTTTGAAAGGTGTTATTTCCGGTTTTAAAGTTGGAATCTTTGTAATCCTCATCAGTTTGGGAGCCTGGGTGGCTTTTCATGCTGTTACCGAAGGTCTGGGGTCTGCCGATGGCTATGAAGTCTACGCCCTGTTCGATGATGCAACAGGACTTGTAGATAAATCAATGGTGCAGATAGCAGGACTCAGGGTAGGACAGATTGTCGACAAGAAGCTCGAAGTAAGAAAAGCCAGGATTGATCTTTTTATTGAAAAAGACGTGGTTCTCTACGAAAATGCAGCCATATCCAAAAAATCAACATCTATCATGGGGGGGTTCTATCTCGAAGTTGATCCCGGTACCAAAACCATGATTGATCTTGAAACCGGCAAAAAAAGAAAAAGCAAGGTTATCCCCCCCGGGGGAAGAATCAAGAATGTCTTCGAACCAACTACCACCGGGGATATTATCAATAAAACCGGCGAATTATTACCGGAAATTAAAAAGTTGGTCAGTGAAGTCAGAAAATTAGCTACCCACAGTATCAAAAAACTTGTCAATAATACTGACGGAGCCATTTTAAAAAACAGTGAAGCTCTGCACACCTTGATTAAACGCATTGACAGTGTTACCAAAGATATCAAACTGGTTACTGCTTCAGCCCCTCGTGATGTCGGGGCTATCCTCAATGATACCAAATCCACAATCCGCAATTTGAAAGGAATCGTCAGCAAAACCGGTGGCAAATTGGACAGCATGGGCAGTTCCGCCCAAAAATCACTGGACAGAATCTACGAACTCATCGACAAACTGGATAGAACACTCAACGGAGGTAAAGGTGGCAAGACAGAAACAGCAGAGGGAAATAATTCCATCATCAACAACACCCTTAAAATTACTGAAGATTTAAAGGGTATTACCGGAAAGATCAATCGTGGTGAAGGTTCTGTCGGTCGATTCATTACCAATTCCACCATTGCCAATGATCTCGAAAATATCACCGGAGATGTGAAAACTTTTACTGGTGGTCTTACTAGAATGGAAACCATCGTCGGTTTGCGCACAGAATACAATTTAATTGCCAATACGGTTAAAACCTACATGTCTCTTTCTCTTTACCCTCGCCAGGACAAATTTTATCTTATTGAACTCATAGATGATCCCCGGGGTTTGAGATCCACTACTTACACTGTTACCAGAACCGATAATCCGGAAATGGGTCCTCCCCTGTATAGGCAGGAACAGATCAGTGTGTCCGATTCTTTTCGTTTTACCTTCATGTTCGGTAAGAAGATCGACTTCTTAACCTTCAGATTTGGAATCAAAGAATCTACTGGCGGCGCCGGTGCCGATATCCATCTTCTCGATGATAAATTCATGATCCATGCCGATGTTTTCGATTTTTCAGCCAACATCTTTCCCCGGTTTAAAATTGGTCTCATGTGGGAATTCTATCGTCGTATGTTCATCATAGCCGGTATAGACGATCTCATGAATGAACGGCCAAAAACGGGTGCCGGTGGGGGAAGGGACTTCTATATCGGAGCTCAGGTTAGATTTACTGATGAAGATCTGAAAACCCTGCTCATGATTGGAGGCAGTGCCATCAGCGGTCTTGGCGGTGGTGGCAGTAAATAAATTTCATCTCCAGGCTTGTTTTCACTTCCAGCTCAATTTCATTCTTCTTATGTTCACTCTAAATCTTATCTCACATTTAAATTATTGGATTTTTTCATAACTTTGCTGTGCACTTGTTGCCGGCAGCAAAATTATAACGAGGTAATAAATGAATAATAAACTCAATCTTTCTCGATCAGAACAACTCTATAAAGAAGCACTGCAGCTTATCCCCGGTGGAATTCTGGGAATCAGGCGGCCCTATAATTTTGTAGAAGGAGAATATCCTATCTTCATTGAGAAGGGCAAAGACGGTCACATAACTGATGTTGATGGCAATGATTATATAGATTTGCTCTGTTCCTACGGCCCAATTATTCTGGGGCATCAAAATGAAGAAGTTGATCAGGCGGTTATTGAACAGATCAAGAAAGGATTCTGTTTCAATCTGGCTCAACCCATGCAAAATGAATTGGCCAGGGTAATGAGGAGGCTGATCCCTTCTGCCGAAGATTCTATTTTTCTAAAAACCGGTTCTGACGCCACAACTGCAGCAGTCAGAATTGCCCGTGGTTTCACTGACAAGAAAACAATTCTGCGTTGCGGTTACCACGGCTGGCATTCCTGGTGTGTGGAAGTCAAAGGCGGAGTTCCCGAAAATCTCTATGAAGATGTTTATGAATTCAAATATAACGACACCGAAGGTTTAAAAAAACTGGTGAACGAACATAAAGACAATCTGGCTGCAATTATCATGACCCCGGTGGGCCATCCTCTTTCCCAGCCTGTGGTGGAACCGCAAGTTGGTTTTCTGGAAACAGCCAGGGAACTTACTACTAAAAGTGGTGCTGTATTGATCTTTGATGAAATCAGAACCGGTTTCAGAGTAAGTATGGGAGGCGCCCAGGAAAGATACAAAGTAACTCCCGATCTCAGTGTTTTTGGCAAGGCTATGGCCAATGGTTACCCTGTAAGTGCTGTGGTAGGCAAAAAAGAAATAATGGAAGTAGTTAGTGGCAAAGTTTTTATTTCCAGCACCTTCTTCCCCAATTCCCTCGAAATGGCTGCTGCCTTGAAAACCATCGAAATTCTGGAAAAAAACAATCATCTTGAAAAGCTGTGGCAAAAAGGCCAGAAGCTGCTTGAGCGCTTGGAAAGTGTCATTAAAAAATCAGGAGTTCCCGCTCAAATCACAGGTCTGCCGGTTATGCCCTATATCTTTTTCCCCCGGGATGACCAGAAAAAATATAAATTGCGACGTACTCTCTTCCACACTTTTGCCATCAGAGCAGGTGTATTCATGCAGCCTTACCACCATTCCTACATTGCTGTAAGTCATACCCCGGAAGATTTTGACAGAATTGTCGAAGTTTTTGAGCAGGGATTGAAATATGTAAAGGAAAATGTCTGACCTTTTCGCCAACCTTGCGGATCTGACATCTTTTTTCAATTTTCAGGGGATTATTCTTGCAAATTCGATCAATATTTCGTACATAATGGCCATGATTAACATCTTTGGAACAATAGAATTTCCCTTTGGGAACAAATTAAATACAGAGGGAAGCTCAAGGTTCGGATGTTAGCTCCCGTTTTCACAATGGCTTTTAATTTTGAAACGGGTACTGGTTGTCTTTGTGCGGTCTTCAGGGCCTGCAAAGTGGTTAATGTTTTTTTTAATCGTTATCGTTCACTTTCAATTCATCTAAGGGAGTATTAAATGGCTGAATTTAATTATGAAGAAGTTTGGAAATCCATGGATCCGTGGGAAAACATTCCTGAAAAGTTCAACATCGGGTATGCAAGTACAGATGCTGTATGTAAAAAAGGTCTTGGCGACAAAGTAGCCATCTATTGGGAAAACAGCAATGATGAGAAACGCCAGATCACCTACGAAGAACTCAGAAAAGAAACCAACAAATTTGCTAATGTCCTCAAAGATCTTGGTTTTGGCAAAGGAGATGTTCTTCTCCTCAGAATCAGCAATCTGATTGAGTTTTATGTCATAGCACTGGCGGCCACCAAGGCCGGAGGTTCTTTTATTCCCACCAGTACCATGTTCAGGGAAAAAGATATATCCTACCGTCTTGATGATGCCAAAGTCAAAGTTGTGGCTACTACTCCCCAGCTTGCAGAAGTTGTGGACAACGTCAAAGACGATTCCAAAACCCTTGAACACATTGTTGTTGTTGATTATCTCGGTGAAACTGCCACCAAAGACCACCATCTTTCTTACAATAAACTGATGGCAGAAGCCTCTGACGAATTTGATTCCGTGGAAACCAACAACGATGATGTTGCTTTTGTTGCCTATACATCCGGAACAACTGGAGATCCCAAAGGTGTTGTTCATTATCATCGCTACGGCATTTCTTATGAATACTTAGCAAAACACTGGTATTGTTATGACACTCCTGATACAATTACCTGTCCTGCAGAAGTAGGCTGGCTCCTGCCTGTATCCTCTTCTTTCCTTTATGCCCTCCATCGCGGTATGTCCATTGTTCTTTACCATGAAATGGGTGGATTCAAGCCCAACAAGTGGTTCGAAATGATGGAAGAATACGGTATCAGCGCATTTATTGGAACTCCCACCATGTATCGTATGCTAATGAAGGTCGAAGATGCCGAAAACAAATACGATCTTTCCAAATGGCGCGAAGGAACATCAGCCGGAGAGCCCCTTGCTCCCGATACTTTCTTCAACGTCAAAAAAAGATTTGGAGTTACCCTCAGAGACGGTATTGGCATGAGTGAATGCATGGTTTATGTTCACAACATGAAGGGCATGGACATCAAACAGGGTTCTTGCGGTCGCATTGGCTCCGGAATTGTAATCCAGCTCATGGAAGTTCCCGATGAAGAAGAAGAAGAAAAAGAAAATAATGTAACTCTCAAGCCCGTCAAGCAGGGTGAACCCGGTGTTCTTTGCGTAAAACGCAGCTCCCACCCCGGAATGATGAAAGAGTATCTCAATAAACCTGAAGCCACCAATGAAGTATTCCGCGGAGAATGGTTCTATACTGGTGATGTTTTGCGTCAGGACGAAGATGGTTATTTCTGGTTTATCGGTAGAGCTGACGATGTAATCAAAGCTTCCGGATATCGCATCAGTCCTTTTGATGTGGAAAGTGCTCTGATGGCTCACAAAGCCGTACACGAAGCTGCTGCAGTCGAAAGTCCCGACCCGGTAAGAGACAAAGTTGTCAAAGCCTTTATCGTTTTACGCGAAGGTTACGAAGGAAATGATGAATTAATCAAGGATCTGCAGAATCACGTCAAAAAAACTGCCGCTCCCTACAAATATCCCCGCAAGATTTCCTTTGTCAAAGAACTTCCCAAAACTCAATCCGGCAAAACCAAACGCAAAATGTTGCGCCGTCTCGAGTTCAAAGGTACTCCCTACCAGTTGTAATCACTACTTTGCCAGTTTAAATTTTCCATCAGGACTTGCAGGGGAACTATCTGCGAAATTACTCCCCACCTCTCAATTCAATTTCAGTTTCAGCCAATTAATCTGCCATTCCAGTTACAGGTTTTTATCCCTGAATTGACCCGGCTGTTCCGGCAAATTTTTCCATATTCTGAGCCAAATTTGAATAACGGGGGATAATTGCCTGAAATTCTTGCAGGTTGAAGAGTTTAATCTCCATTATTGACAAAGAGATAATTTTAAACATAGTGGGATTAATGAAGACTAAAAAGACTCTACTTCTCTGGTTCACATTTTTTTTGACAACCACCATTACCTTTGGCCTTATTCTTATCCCCAGCTATTTGTACTGGATGAAGAATCCCAGTTTCAGCAGGGCTTTTCTGGCAGGCACCATCGGTTCAGTACTCTTTGGTCTGGTTTACTCTGTCTACAAAGTAAAAACCCTTTATTACATTAAAATTGAGCTTCCCTTTACAATTGAAACCGAAGCGTTCAAAGAACATCTCGAAAATGAACTGATCCGCCTCGGATATAGGCATGGTGATCAAAATCATCTTTTTGTGGCCGGATTCAGATCTGATTATTACATGGCCCCTGATATTATTGTTGAGCTGGATAGCGATTCCAAGGCAGCAAAAGTCAAAGGTCCTTGTTTTTATCTCAAAAAATTAAAACGTCGCCATAACAGGTGGCTCAAAAAAAATCAGTAGAATTACCTATGGATTTTTCCCCAGCAGACAAGTATATTAGTTAATGTAAGGTCAAGGTTTCAATTTTACTGTCTTTTACCAAAGGAGATTATCCATGCAAAAATTAATGAACAGATTACGCAGAGACACCAAAGGTCAGGGAATGACCGAATACATCATCATCGTTGCCCTCATTGCCATTGCTGCCATCGGCGTTGTTACTCTCTTTGGCGACAATATTAGAAAACTCTTCGGGTCTTCCGCCAATGCTCTTGCCGGTAACACAGATGTTACCACCGATGCTAAGGAAGCTGATTCCAAACACACTGATACCAAAACCCTCGAAACTTTTGGTATGGGTAATGAAGGCGAATAATCCCAAAATTATTCTCTGAACGGCTTTGTGCACCTCTTTATTTTTCACCACCCCTTTCCATCCTTATCTAAAAAAGTAATAAAGTGATTTCATATTATCTTCTTTCAGTATTTTCTTTGATCCTGATGAGCATAACCAGTTACACAGATTTGAAAAAGAGGGAAATCTCCAACTATGCTGTACTGGCGGGAATTGTATTTGGACTTGTTTACTGGACTGTGCTCAACCAACTTCCCGGTTTGGGTTATTCTGTGTTAGGGGGGATTACCGGTTTTACCATCTTTTTTCTGCTGGCTTTGCTGGGGAATATAGGCTTTGGAGATGTTAAGCTGGTTGCCGCCATGGGTTTCCTGCTTTCCTGGCCGCTGGTGCTCACTGCCATTTTTCATGTGGTTATCAGCGGGTTTTTTCTGGCTTTAATCTGGGTGGGAATTTCCGGCAACCTGCTGCGTACCTTTAAAAATCTCTGGATTCTTGTTTACACTTGGCTCAGGCCGGGGAAAAAAAGAGTAAGTCTGGACAAACTTGAAACTTCGTCATTGCCCTACGGACTTGCCATCGCTGCAGGTACCTGGTGGACTCTGGCAGCACAAAAGTGGCCCCAGTTCGATTTGATGCAGTGGTTTTTGCATTAGTTTCAATCTGGTTTTTATTGTTCGAGCAAGAAATTTACTTTTTTTATTGGTCAACTGTTAATTTTTTTGTGATCCTGTTATATCTAGTTCCATTTAGTAACTTTAATAATGTTTGCATCCAACTTCATAACAGGTAGCTAATCAATGTCATTTTTCCTTGCTATTTTGTGTTTTTTGGCAGCTCCACAGGTTAAACCCGATGCCATCAAGCTTAAGGGAAATATAGATGATAAAAAATCTTCAGTAAAAGTGGTTTTGAATGATTGCCTTGATTACAAAGCCGATAAATGGGAAGAGTGCCTCAAAGAACGCCTCAATCTATTGAAATATGAAATTTCAAAGAGCAAATCTGTAAAAAAGGGAGGCCTTACCCAGTTGATCCTGACCCTGAAAAATATGAAAGTAGTAAGAAATGTTTATATAAGGGGAAATTGGCCTATTTTTGAATCCGAAATTATGCGCAGGGTCGTTCTGCGGCCTGGAACTTCGCTGCCTTCCGGCAAAAAAGCTCAAATTGAGCTTTTTGATACTCAGATCAATCGGGTAGAAGATTATCTGATCAGAGAAGGATATTTTGACAGCAAAATTGATATCCGTATAAAAAAAAACGGGAAGAGTCACCTGGTTGATCTGATTGTTGCTCTGGACAAGGGGCCTTCCTACAAGCTGGGAAAGCTCACAATCAAAGGAAATAAGCATCTTTCTGATCAAAAAATTGAAAGTTTTTTCAGACATAAGATTTTTATTTATGAAAAGCCTTTTTACAAGCAGCAGTTCTAGAAGGAGATCAAAAAACTGGTCAAATATTACCGCAAGTCGGGTTTTTATGCTGTGGGAGTACGACATAATTTCGACAAATTTTACAGTGTCGACCACGACAGACAAAAGATCAATATTACTATCTTCATCAAAGAAAGACGCAAGGTAACTGTTAATTTTGTCGACAGATCCCATGCTTCCGAAAAGGAATTGAAAGAAGTTCTTACCTTTAATGACAGTGGAACCTACGACGAGGTGGAAATCAGAAGAAGTGCCCAGGCCATTCAGCATCTTTATCAGACCAAAGGTTATTTCAACGCGGTTGTTTATTCAAAATCGTATATGATCAAAGATGACAGATTGAAGGTAGAATTTTATATTCAACCGGGAGATCAGTGTAGAGTCGGTTATAAACAGTTTAAATGCAAAAATAAGCACTCCAAT
>JAQICJ010000010.1 GCA_027858615.1 Deltaproteobacteria bacterium | reverse complement strand
TCAGTCAAAAAACCCCATTCTGAAATGGGAACTAAAATAAAATAGGTGAATACCCTTGGAATACAAATAAAATTCCTGTATTTTCTAGTCGCAGTATTATTGTATTTTTTTTAATAATTGTCAAAATAAATGTAATTTCAAGTTGTTTTCATAAAAATCTTCTGAAATCTCTTTTTTTCGTTAACCCTAAACAACTTGCCTGCATTTTTCAGGGCTGTTTTTATGACTATCACCAATTTAATTCAAATTGCCACTACTTTATTTTTCATCTTTTTTCTGAAACCTCATCTTGGCCTTCTGCTACAAGTTCTATTCCCAGGTCTGGTAAAACACTCCTTCAGTTTTCGTCCTCTTTCCCATTCAGATCTTTTTGAGGAGTTGAACAAGAGAGGATACCGATACCAGGGAACCAGAAAAGAAAAAATCTGGGTTATTCTTTCCAACAGTTATTATGTATTTTTTCACAAAAACGGTCGCTTCCTTGATATATCAACTTCCCGGTGGAAACACTATTATTTTCTGACAGCCGGGGAAAAGGGGCCCTTTATAATGACCAGAACTTTTGGTGGACCCTCTGTTGAAAAACACAATTATTTGAGTACTCGCACCAAAGTCACCAGTCCAGAAGAAACGGAATCTCTTCATAAAAAAAATGTTTTCAGGGAATTTCAAGGTGATAAGGTTGAAATGTCAGGAACCAATGAAGAACGAATAAAATTGGCAAACAGATGGTACAATCATCATATCCGCAGCGAACTTCTGGGGTATTCGTTTTTTTCCCTGGTGATTTTGGCAATTGGAGTCACTTTCTGTCTCAGAGTCTGGTTTATTATCTGATTTTACCTGTAATCACCCGTATCCTTAAACAAAAACTCTTCAATCTATTTTCTTTGGATTTAGCTTTGCTTTCCACAAAGGTTCCAGAGCATTGAGCACCCAGTGGGAAGAACGAGGGGTCCGAATATTTTTCAATCTGTGCACTTTGCGGGCGGTCATTTTTGCATCAAGAGCTTTATCTTCAGAAGCCGAATACAATTTCGCCAGAGCTTGATAAATAAATACTTTCTGAGACAGCGGAATACTTTGTTCAGTCAGTCTTTCTCCTGCTTTGCAGGCTGATTCCAGGGAATAGTTCCGGGCAATCCAAAGTAGATACAATCCTTTAAAAACCCCGGTATTGCGTTTCCGGGAAATTTCCCGCAACTTAGTCTCAAAAACTTTAAACTGCTTGTTTTCCCAGTAATATCTTAGTCTGTAAGCATGACTCACCGGATTGAATCCCAAATGAAGCAGGTCCCAGAAACTGGCGAGATACCAGAGATTATCAAAATCATTTTTCTGTAGAAAATAACTACCAAGATAATAAAAACAACTTCTGTCGGAACCCAATTCAAAAACAATCCGTTTACAAACCTGAAAACGCTCATCGCCAGGCAATAATCTTTTGAGTGTACTCCAGCGACTCGGCGGAACAATTTGGGTAAGAGCAGCGGGATCCGGTTCGATGGATCTTATTTCCTTGATTAATTCCCAGTTGAGGGGAGCTCTTTTGTGGAGAGCCCGCCTGTATTGAATCTTTGCCTGGTTGTTGCGTCCCCATACTCTTAAAATTCTGGCAGCAGCCAGTTCGGGATAATAGTGTCCGGGGAAAAGCCAGGAAGCCAGACCAATCCATTTCAATGGTTTACCCCCTTCAACATACATCAAGGAAATTCCTCTGAGAGTAACAATAAAATAATCGGAGGGATGACGCTTGACAGCTTTGGCAGTAAAAGATTCAAGTTTCAGGAAATTATTGCTATTAACAAGTTCGACAGCCTCATTCCGGTCCTTTTCAAGTTCATAGGGGCGACTTCTTGTTAAAACTCCCCAAAGTAGCGGCAGAAAAACAAGTATCAATCCTCCCAGAAAAACCAGGGGATGAATTTTAAACCTGCGAAGAACTTTTTTCTTTCCTTTTTGGGCTGAAAGAACTCCCGCTACCAAAAAAAGAGGTAAAGCTGTTCCAGGAAATTCCAGATTGAAATCGAAGATATTCTGAATAAAAAGAGCCAGGGCGGCCAATACCAATCCAAGTTTGTAGTTGTCTACGTTTATCCTTCTGAAAAAGAAAAAGATAAACAGAACCAGAGCCAGCAGCAAAAAGAAGGTGAAAAACAAACCCAGGTCCACAATCTGCTGTAAAATGACATTCTCTGCATAACTGGGCATTACTCCGACCCGGGGATCGATATAATGGGGAATCACCGAACGAAAACTACCCTTGCCTACTCCTGCAACCAGATGATCTTTGCCCAGATCGAGATTGTCTTTCCAGAGTCTTATTTTCATATCCTGATCAATAGTTGATTTGCTCTGAGTAAATGGAAGAACATAAAATTCCATCAAGGGCACCGATGCTGCCAAGATAACGTAAACAACCACAATAAAGGAAAAAGACAGCTTTTTCCGGTTCTGCTTGTAATAAAAACTAAAGAAAATGAAAAGACCGGAGGAAAGAGCCAACAAAGCGCCTCTGGAGCCTGAATGAACCACAACCATAAAAGGGAATAAGAGTGAAATAAGAGTCAGATTCCTGAGTCTGTCCCATTTTTCACTGAAACCGAGACCGGCCAGCAGAAAAAAGATGAAGGTGTAAAAACCTCCGGCATGATTGGAATTGACAAAAGGTACCAGAAAGGAGTCACTGTGTTGGGGTTCATAGAACCCGTACATTGTATCAATGGATAAATAACGATGGATAAGCGCGATCAGCGCCAGAAAAACTCCGCAGTAGGCAATAATTTGAATAAGCAGGCGGTGGTAGTGCCTGCGTCGACTGAGATGCCAGGCAACCAGAAAGAAAATCCCATAACTGAGTATTTTGGTTGCTTCGAGAACAGTTGCCGCCGGTTCATAACTGAGAGGATGGCTGCCCCGGAAACCTGATCTATCGAGCAGATCGTACAGGTGAGGTGATAAAAACTCCAACCAGGGGAGGGGAAGAGGGACAAGTTGCAGAGCTATCCAGAAAGAAGTGAGGAGGAAAAGGAAAAAAGGAAAAGCCAGTGAGATTTTTTTGTGGCGCTGCCCTTGAAAAATGGCAATCCAGATACCTGAGATAAAAGCAAAGATAATGATAGCCAGTTGAACATCAAGATGAACTGAACCGATCATGAAAAAGGCAAATACCGCCGAAAATCCTGTCCAGCATGTGAGCCATTTTCGCTGTGACCAGTTCATTTACAATAAACTTTCTCCAACAATGATAATATCACCCGGGAGCAGATAAAAATCTGAAGTTCTGCCTTCGATGATATCGTCTATTGATATTCTCACTCTGAAGTTTTTACCTTTGTACTTTCTCATGATGGTAATTGCATCACGGGCTGCCTGCTTGGAAAGGCCTCCGGCCATGGTAATTGCCTGGAGAAAAGTTATCTCTGGTTGGTAGGGCATAATCTGTGGGTTTTTTACATTACCGTAGATGGTTATTTTTTGACTTGTATTTGCTTTGAAAGTTACAGTGATCATGGGATTGCGGAAAAATCCATCTTTGAGCTTGTCAATGATGAATTTGTTGACATCTTCGAGTTTTTTGTCTCCTACCTTGATTTTGCCTAGAAAAGGATAGTTGATATGTCCGGTTTCTGAAACAAAAAAAGTGCCCGAAGGTAATTTGTCATTGAAAGAATCAATTTGCAGCAAATCTCCAGCACCAACAACCAGTGGAACTGGCTTAGCCTTGAAAATGGGCGAACTTTGAATTTTTTTGCTTTTATTTTCTGGCCGGCAGGAGGGAAATACCACAATGAATATGAGGCAGATTCTGCTAATTAGATGCATTTGATGAAACCTCAGAATTAGCCACAGTCAAAATCAACAAAAATGATGATCGGGAAAAAAGGTCAGGGAGTTAAAAGAAATAACTGATTGACAGATAAACCTCATGCTTCATGAAGCTGGGATCATTATCGATGGCAGTATTTATGGTTGGGTCGGGATTAATTGAAGATGTTGCCGTGTAGGGTGTTTTATCCATCATGAAGTTATAGGACAGCCTGGCGGCAAAATTTTTGTTGATTTTATAAGAAGCCATCAACTGCAGAAAAAAGATATTGTCCGTTCTGGAGGTTGGATTGTCCGTAGTGTAGCCATAATAAATATCATAATTGTTTTCCAGCCTGTATCCAAGTTTACCCTGAAGCAAGATCTTTGGGGTAAAGGGCATAATGCCCAGCAGATAAAAATTATGGGTATCGTTGTAGGAACCGATTAGACTGTCAGAATAATCATGATTGTAACCAAGACCGATTTTGTATTTGGAACTGAGGCTGTAAGTAAGATTGGCCATTGCCAGCCAAGTTTGTGGCATGGTGCCGGACAAGGCAAAGCCATAACCACCGCCCACGGTCAGAGCAAATTTGAGCCAGAGGGGAGTGGAAAGTCCACCATAGAGTTTAATGGGCATGGAGTTTCTGGATTCGCTGTTTTCGAGATATTGGTAGATATTGTAGTTGGCAGCAAACCAGATGAAGGATTGGGGAAGAAAACGATATTGGGTTCTGAAACCGAAAGTATGAGCCACCCGGTTGGCTGAATTCAATTCTTCCTGCTCAAAATAATTGAAATCCATATTGTAATTCAAAACAAAATCGAGCAGACCGTCCCCGGGTATGACTGTCATGTAGGCTCCCACGCTGTTTTGAATCCAGCTTTGGGTATAATCTTTGTTGAGCAGATAATGGGGCTCTGAATAGCGATTCATCTCTTCATAAATTTGAAGCCGAAAGTGCCTTGAAGGTTTGTAAAAAAGCACACCTTTCAAAAAACCGGCCACACGCAGATCGTTATAGGCTCCGTTGGGAGTTGTGGTTTCATAGGGCTGGCGAAAAATCCCTCCCAATTCTATACCGTACTGCAACTTGGTGGAAGCTTCAGAACGCTTGTGCAATTGGGGAGTTACCCATTTGACCGAAGGGGCCAAGCGAAGGGAAAGAGCTGGAATTGCTTTTTCATAGATGTTGTTCTGACCGTCACCGTTGGGATCGAGTTTGTCGGATCCATAGGTCAGGTTGGAGTCATAACCGGCAAAAAGCTGGATTGCACCTTGAAAACCACCTTTGTAGGACTGATGTGGATGGGAGGTGATAACTCTTCGTTCTTTTTTGACAGGAATACCTTGTGCCTTGACCACCATGGGAAAAAAGACAATTAAGGCAAAAAATACACCTGCAGCCATCTCTTTTATAAAATTTATTGAATTGGAATAATTTAAATTCATAATAGCCTGAAAAACCGATATCAAAAAATTACAGGAAAAATAAACAGGAAGGAAACGATATCAGAAATAATTAATTTATTGGTAAGGAGAAGCTTCGGGCCAGACCATTTCAATGGACCAGTCGGGATTTACAGGAATAATTCTGTCGGGCTGGAAAACAACTCCGTCAAATTTGAGACCGGAAACATCGGGGTTATAAGGTTCGGAATCCGGTTGATATTTTTTTAGTTCGAAACCTTCGCCTGAGGAAAATTTTTCATCGCCAATACAACGGGAAGCAGCCATTAATTTATCTTCGATGTTGCTGTTAATAACGGAAATCTTCTGAAAAAGAAGAACCATGCGTTCTTTATTCATGGTTGCAGTACCCTTGTTGTCATCAGCCAACTGCTGAGCCGAACTGATCTCGTTGTAGGAACTTTTGCCCTCACTGACCCAGAATTTCATGCTTTTAATTTTGGGTTTGATGCAATTTATCCTCATGATATTCTTTTTTTCCTTGGCTGTAGCCAGAAAACCGTTAACTGTAACCATTTTGGTTTTCCAGCCATTCATGAGGGTTTTTGCTTTTGCCAGGATTTCTTGCATGTTCATGGTTTTGAGGTTTTCTTCGGTAAGCTCCTGAGAGTCTTTGGATTGAGTCTTAGTATCACTAACTTGTGGTGCACCAAAAAAGGCTGCAGAAATACCGCTGGCTGCTCCAGATATACCTATACCAAGAGACAAAGTGACAAGCACTGTTCTGAGTCCGATAAGATTTAATAAATTAAGCATTGCAAATTCCTTTCGCCCAGCCAGATAGGCCGGCACCCCCTTACTCTATATGAAAACAACCGCGCGAAAAACAACCGGGTGCCCTTCATTTGAGATAAATGTTCCACAAAATGATCATCAAGATCTGATCACCTTATGCTTTATAATATAGTTAATGTCAAGTTTCAAATCTAACAACTTGCAAAATTATATACTGAGTCAGAAACAACAATAATATTGTTGTCTTGGCAACCTGACTCATTGCAAAAAATTGAAACTTTCATTCGTGTGTGTATGCAGGGGTTACACACATGATTCAATGACAATATGTTTTCAGAAAAGTTGTCAGGTTTTTATTTTTTTTATGAAATCATCAATTTTATCAAGTTTAATCTCGACGAATTTTCCTGTGGAAAAATTTTTGACAGTGATCTTCTTTTCAGTTACTTCGTCGCCTCCAATCAGTACAACCCTGGGTATCCCTTTCTTGCTGGCCCAGCGAAAAATTTTGGAAGGAGATCTCTTGCGGGGGTAAAAATCAACCTTGATCTCTTGATTGCGGAAAATAGCTGCCACCTTTGCCGCATAGGTAAAATATTTTTCATCCAGGCAGGCCAGACAAAGATCAACCCCATGCTCTATCTCCAGCATTTCTTTTGCAAGCAGATGGTCTATTATGCGTTCAAGGCCAAAAGAAAAACCAACGGCTGCTACCTGCTGACCGCCAATGTCACCAATAAGATTATCATAACGTCCTCCCCCGCCGAAACTTGATTTTTCCTCACCTATTTTCAACTCAAAAATTGAACCGGTATAATAATCAAGGCCTCTGGCCAGCAACGGATCAAAAATCAAGCGATCTGCATATCCCAGTTCAGAAAAAATTGTCATGATCTTTTCGATCTTTTCCAGATATTTCAAGGCTGATGAGTCATTGAAGCCTCTGATGAAAATGCTGAACTTCTCTAATACAGCCTGATTGCCTTCATCCTTGACCTCCGCCATGGCAGTTACATAATCCTTCAATTTTTCCTGTAATCCATCGGGGAGTTCTTTACTCTCTAATTCCCCAACCACTCCTTTTACTCCTATTTTATCCAGTTTATCTAGGGTGGTAAGCACACTGGTTTCAAGCTCGGCAGGACAGGCAAAACCCTTCAGAATTGCCGAAAGAAGATTGCGGTCATTGAGACTGAGGAAATAATCGGAAAAATTCAATTTGTCCATAATCTCACAGACAGCCAGAAAAATATCCAATTCTGCAAAAAAATGACTGCTGCCTATAATATCAACATCACACTGGTAAAATTCCCTGAACCTGCCTCTGGCGGGACGATCAGCCCTCCATACAGGCTGAATTTGATATCTTTTGAAAGTTCCGGTCAACTGATGTCTATTGTTGGAATAAACCCGGGCCAGAGGAACTGTGAGATCATAGCGAAGCCCCATGTCAGCCAGTTCAGATTCATTTTTGCCATCGGCAAGAGCCCTAGCTAGTTTATCTCCCCTTTTCATGATTTTAAAAACCAACTTTTCGCCTTCATCACCATATTTGTCTAATAACAAGGAAAGTCTTTCCATTGATGGGGTTTCCAGAGGCGAAAAACCGTGTTTTTCATAAATGTCAGAGATTATTTTGATTACATATTTTCTTTTTCTCAACTCATCAGGAAGAAAATCCCTCATTCCGGATGGTGCTTTGATTTTTTTTGCCATTTTTTCTCCTACTCTCGTCTGAGACCACACCCAATTCAATTTCCTGAAGAAATGAAGTTGGAATATATCCAATTTGAAAAGTTGGACAACTACTAAACTAAACAAAAATCTGACTATAACTAGTTCCCATCCCAAAAATGGATGTCATCGTCTGAACGCGGAATTTTACCTCATCTGCTTTGTCATAACTTCTTGAAATAGTTGTGGCTATATCTTCGCAGTTATTCCGCGCATCTGAGGCAAACTTCTCATTCAGTCAAAAACCCCACTTCTGGGATGGGAACTAACTAGCCAGAACCAAAAACAAGACTGAATATTGTGTACAGGTTATTCAATCATCTTGGCAATTACCCTTTCGCTTATTATTGAGATAAAAAAAAATATCAAGGGAAAATTGCACTTGCACTGTTTGTGAAAAAATGTAGGATTTAATAAATTCAGGCTTTCTGCCAAGTATTGTCAACAGTGAAAGTTTGAATCACAAAAAGCCGGTTCTTGTTTTCAGTGGACACACAGTTGGTTAACTAGTTCCCGTCCCAAAAAGGAAGGTTGCAGTCTGAGCACGGTAGTTGAATTGATCTGCTTTGTCGTAACTTCTTGAAATAGTATCAACTATGTCGGCGAAGTTACTGGGCGCATCTCAATCCAACTTCTTACTCAGCCAATAACCCCCATTCTGGGATGGGAACCAAATCAATCAGAAAGGTAGATTAATTATGAACAGGACTCCAAATATTCTGGTTACTGGTGCTTTAGGCCAAATCGGTTCGGAATTAATCAGGGAATTAGTCAAAAAATACGGGAAAAACAATGTTCTCGCTTCTGACATTAAAAAGCCTTTTTCTCAAATGAATGGAGTCGATTTTGTTCAACTTGACTGTCTTGATTCCCAAGCTGTCCAAAAGACTGTGGACTCCCATCAGATAAACCAAATATATCATTTGGCCGCTCTGTTGTCCGCCGTAGCGGAAGCCAATCCCCAAAAAGCCTGGAAAGTTAATATGGACGGGCTCTTTAACATTCTTGAAAGCGCCCGGGAATTCAACTGTTCAGTCTTTACTCCCAGTTCAATCGGAGCTTTTGGCCCTTCAACTCCCCCGGATCAAACCCCTCAGGATACAATCCAGCGCCCAACTTCTATCTATGGAGTCACCAAAGTAGCTGGGGAATTACTCTGCGATTATTACCACAAAAGATTTGGAACAGATACCAGGGGAGTCAGATATCCTGGAATCATATCAAATCTTACTCCTCCAGGTGGAGGAACAACCGATTATGCTGTTGATATTTATTATGAAGCTGTAAAAAAGGGCCACTATACCTGCTTTTTAAAACCAGATACAAATCTTGACATGATGTATATGCCTGATGCAATTTCAGCAGCAATCAACTTGATGGAAGCCGACCCGGACAAGCTTTTTCACCGCAACGCTTTCAATGTCACAGCCATGAGTTTTACCCCGGAAGAAATCAAAAAATCAATTCAGAAATACATGCCTGAATTCAGCATGGATTATGAAGTCGACCCGGTCAGGCAAGCTATAGCCGATTCCTGGCCCAACAGCATGAATGATTCAGCAGCAAAAGAAGAATGGGGCTGGAATCCTGGCTATAATCTGGATACTATGACCAGAGACATGCTCACCACCCTCAAAAAAAGGCTGTAAATAGTTCCTGCTGCATCTGCAATATTTCTGATGGCACAAGCCTAAATCTGTTCAACCTTGTTCAGAAATTCCTCTTTTTCCATTTTCTGGAGCAGTCCTGGCATGATAACCTTGACCAGGCTGCTTTCTCCTACCAGAATTCCTCCACATAATTTTCCATCTTTGAAATAGGCTTTTTCATAAAGATTGCCTTTTTCTGCTCTTTCCCAAATTTCGTAATCAATTTTTTCATCTCTGCCCAGATCACCTACACTGAAAATAGTAGTTCCCATTCCTTCGAAAAAGATAGGATATTCTCTGATTTTAAAAGTTTTTTCCTGCCCCAAGCTATTAGCACCGGCAATCTGACCCATCTGTTTTGCCACCGGCCAAATCAAGGGAACAGCTTTGGGAAGTTGAGCACAATCACCTGCAGCAAACACATTGCTTTGGGAAGTTCTCATCTGTCTGTCAACTTTTATGCCCTTGTCTACCGCTAACCCTGCTGCTTGAGCCAAGCTGGTCTCCGACCTTACTCCGGCACTGATTATGGCAAAATCAGCAGGCAGTTCCCTGCCACCACTTGTCAAAACCGAAGAAACTGAATTTTCTCCTCCAATCTCCTTGCCATATTCTCCGCAGATCATTTTTATCCCTGACTTTTCCACATAGTCTGAAAAAATATCAGAACCCTTTTGATCCAATTGTACCGGCAGTAGACGGGGAGCAACTTCAATCACAGTCATTTCAATTCCAGTTTTTTTAAGAGCCCAGGCAGCTTCCAGTCCCAAAACTCCTCCCCCGATAACCACCCCTTGTTTACAACTCTTGACATATTCTTTTATGGCCAGAGAGTCATCGTAACTGCGCAGAGTAAACACACCTTCCACGTCAATGTTCTTAATTGGTGGCACAAAAGGATTGGAACCACAGGCAAGAATCAGTCGATCCCATGATATTTCTTTACCGGGAATCAAAACCGTTTGAGATGCCAGATCGATTTTTTCTGCCTCAATTCCGTTGAGGACTCTGATCTTATTTTCTGCATACCATTTTTCAGACTTGAGATAGAAATTGTTTTCATCAATTTTTCCATGAAGATGCTTGGAAATTGCGGGACGGTAATAAGTTCTGTAATCTTCTTTGGCTATGATTGTAACCTGACAGTCAGGATCCTGTTTCCGGGCAGTTTCTGCAGCTGAAATCCCTGCAGCTCCGTTGCCTATAATAACAATATTCAGCGATGTGGACATAATAACCTTAGCTCCCGTCTGCTTGATTAGTTAGTTAGCTTGTAAAAAAGAATCTGGAGGTGAGAATCAGTTTTCTTTGAGGACTTCTTCATCCCACAACTTTTCAAAAAAGTTTTTGTGCTGGGCTTCTTCATTGGAGAGATTCTGAAAAAGTTTTTTAACGTTTTCATTTATGGATAACCTTGCCAGATCTTCATAGAGATTCTTGGCAGCCAGTTCCCTTTGCATGGCCAATTGAATGATATCTGTAAAACTCATTTCGGGTTTATATTCAACATCAGCCATGTAATCAGCTATTTTCATGTCTTCAGGAACTTTTGAAAAATTGTCCTCTCCATAATCGAGGTTTTTCAGTTTGGCAGCGTGTCCCCTTTCCATATTGGCCAGTTTCTTGAACTCTTTTGCCAACACATCCCTTTTGGTATCTTTGGCCATATCTTCGTAAAATTCAACCGCTTCATATTCTTTTTCTATGGCAAATTTAATTGCTTCTTCAACCATTAATGACATTTTGACGATTCCTTTCCAGTTTTAAATTTGTTCAATACCTTTAACCCCTAAAATGGAATATCACTATCCCAGCAGGGAATATATAGTTAAAATAAAAACGACTATAATCTCAGGATCTTTTATACTATTTTCCTATCTATTACAAGAGAGAAGCTTTTGTTTTCAATATCCCGCAGGCTGAAAATTCTGTTCTACTCTCCCCTTCTAAGGGTGTCAAATTAAAAAATAAAATCAGTAGGTTGAGCGGGTAGTTGAAGGGACCCATGCACAGGGGAGCCCTCCTGATTTGAGCGATGATTCCTTTGGTTACAGTAAATCGAGAAGAATCTCTATCAATATTTTTTAATTCTTCAATAGTATCATTTATATATTCAACCGTACGATCAAATTCGCTGCAGGCCGATTTGTAACTTTTGCCAATTTCCCACATCAGTAGTTTTACTATTTCAGCTCTTTTTTCTTTCATCATGATAGCAAATTTTTGAACATGGGCTATGCGTTCTTTTACTGTCATAGCCG
>JAQICJ010000260.1 GCA_027858615.1 Deltaproteobacteria bacterium | reverse complement strand
TACACCTTACTTGGAAACCATGAAATTCTCAATTTCAGAGGAGAATTTGATTATGTAACCAGAAGCGGTTTCAAATCATTTGCCAAAACCAGATTTTCCCCATCGATTTATCATGAACTTGAACCAGAAAAAAGAGGAAGAGCTGCAGCATTTACTCGGGGCGGACCCTTGAGCAACTTCTTTGCCCAAAACAAGGTTATCTTAAAATTAGGCAAAATAATTTTCGTTCATGGTGGTTTGAACTTGGAGCATCTGGATTATGGCATTGAAAAAATCAATACCCGCACCAGCGCCTTTATTAAAAACAAAGGTAAATTGCCCGAGATTATGAGAGGGAGCAAAGCTCCCACTTGGTTACGCTATTTTTCCCAAAATCTTGATAAACAAAAATGCCGACATCTGGAAAAAGTTCTCAAAAGAGCTGAAGTTGAAAAGATGGTGGTTGGACACACTATCCAGAAAAAAGGGATAACTTCCGGATGTAAAGGGAAAATTTGGAGAATTGATGCGGGAATGTCCAGATATTACGGCCAAAGAACTTTGAAAATTCTTGAAATCACCTCGGCTGGGATAAAGATACTCAGCATCAAAAGAAAATAAAACTGTTTTTTTAAACTAGGAACTGGTTGATCTCATTTTATGTAGTTGAAGAAAAAATTTAATCGTTTAAAATATTTAAGACGAATACTTTGCTAAGTTTTTCCGGTTTATACCCCATTGAAATATGGGAACTATCCAAATAAGAGGTAATAAATGAAAAACTTCATTTTCCTGCTGTTTACTCTGATCCTGATTTTTGCATCAACATCAAGTTGTTCCTCAGACAGCTCCATCCCTTGCGAAAACATCATGGATTGCCCCCATGGTTATTATTGTTCCGAAAACCAAATCTGCATCAAAGGAGAAACTCCCTGGGAACTTCCCGATGGTTCCGTAGATTCTGATATTTCGGAAGACGGAGATATCATCGATTCCGATGTTGATTCCGAAATTCAACCCGATGTGGGTCCACCACCCGATGCTGATATCATCGAACCCGATGGCACCGTGGCCAATTGCAGTTTTGTTCCTACTCCCGGTCAATTCACTCCGGTACAGGAATGCAGATGGAATGAACCACTCACTTTTCCTGCTTATGACGATTCTGTCATGACTCCGGTGGTAGCCAACATGACAGATGACAACAACGACGGAATTGTCAACACTCTTGACACCCCCGACATAATCTTTGTTTCCTATCGCCGCGAAGACGGTTGTTGCAACGTTCCCGGAGTTTTGCGGGTTGTTTCCGGCAAATGCGATGAAAACGGACACCTGCCCGAACATTTCAGCATCTTTGATCCTCATCTTGATAATTCCGGCGGAGTCGCTGTTGGTGATATCGACGGAGATGACATTCCCGACATTGTTGCCATGCAACGAACTTCAGGTACTGTTGCTTACGATAACCAGGGTAATATAAAATGGACCAGTCCCCATCCCCAGGGAGAGGATATTCTCACTGCTGCCCAGCCTGCCATTGATGATCTTGATTTTGACGGACTGGCTGAAATTATCATCGGAAGAATAGTACTTGACGGAAGCACCGGAGAACTGAAGTGGAGAGGTACTCACGGTATCGGCATAAATGCTTTCATGGGTCCCATGTCTTTTGCAGCCGACATAGATCTGGACGGTCGCAAAGAAGTTATCGCCGGCAACACAGTCTATAGAGCCAACGGCGAATTGATGTGGCAATTTAATTACCCTTCTGCTTCTTCCCCCTGCAATTCCCAGGGGATGCCCTGTGACGGCTATGCAGCGGCCGGCAATTTTGACCTCGATCCCTATGCTGAAATCGTCATCGTTCGTTCCGGAGATGTCTGGTTCCTCGAACACGAAGGCACCCTGATCACCAAAATCCCAATTCCTTGGGATAATTGCAGTTACAACGAAGGTGGTCCCCCCACTATTGCCGATTTTGACAACGATGGAAGAGCCGAAGTGGGTGTGGCGGGAGCTGACTTTTATGCTGTCATAGATCTGGACTGTTGTAATTCTCTGTCCAGTTGTGATGCAACCCCTGCAGGCAATCCCCACTGCTCAGGCCCCGGTATCAGATGGCATATACCCAATCAGGATTGCTCTTCCCGGGTTACCGGCTCCTCAGTATTTGATTTTGATGGTGACGGCAGTGCCGAAGTTGTTTACAACGATGAACAAAAATTCAGAATTTTCTCCGGTATGGATGGAACCATTTTGTTTGAAGAAGCAAACGGTTCCCACACCAGATTGGAATATCCCATCATAGCTGACGTCGACAATGACGGTAATGCTGAAATCGTTTTCATCGAAAACAACTCCAGCAGCTCAAACCTGAATCGTGGCATTGAAGTCTGGGGAGATTCCGGAGACAGATGGGTTCCCACCAGGCGCATCTGGAACCAGCACTCCTACTATATCAGCAACATCAATGAAGATGGCACCATTCCCCAGCAAAGCACTCTTCCCAACTGGCTGGTTTATAATAATTTCCGTCAAAACATGCCCGACTACAACGTTTTTGCGGCTCCGGACCTGCAAATTGAAATCGATCAGGTAAATAAAGAAAATTGCAACTCTGCGATAGATATTATCGTTGAAGTTTGCAACCAGGGTGATTTGAGAGTAGGAGCAGGAGTAAATATCGGCTTTTGGAATCTAGAAACTGCTTCAGAGCTTGATTGTGCTTCTGCGGTCACTACATCTTTTACTCTCGAACCGGGCAATTGTGAATTTCTTACCTGTACTTGGGAAAATCCCCCTTCAGCACCCGACCGGATCAATCTGCGCGCCTGTGTGGACAACGACCTTCCTTCCTGTAATACGGGAGGGTCCAACAACGAATGCATTGAAGACAATAATCTTGATACCGTTGATGTGGAAGGTTGCGACGGCCCCATAGGCAAATAATTAATTACTATTCAGTGAACATATATGACCCTGTTCCCAACCAATGGAGAAACAAGTGATAGTATCAATACTTTCCTTTATGTTATTTTTTAGTGCAAATCAGCAAGTATGGTTTGATTTTGAAGGAAATAGAGAATTTCAAACGGGTGGATATGTCACCTCTACTAATTGCATGACAGGTGACGGCAGCGCCATTTTGACCGAAAGTTCAGACTGGGCCGCAAACGGCTGGTCCCACCGTCTGGAAATTATCATTCAGAATGATACCGGTCAGGCCCTGATCAACTATCCGGTGCAAATAGATCTCAAAGAGGTTCCACCGGAACTTTTCGATATAGCCCGGGTAGACGGCAACGATCTGCGCTTGTACACCCAATCTGGAAGTCTAATTCCCAATTACTGGCTGGAATATTATGATTTCATTACCAAAAAAGGTTTTTTCTGGTTTCGGTTGCCTTCACTTCCTGCAGGAAATACTTCTGTCCATCTTTATTTTGGCAACAGCGAAGCCGCTCCTATTGGAAGTTGGCAGGATATTTTCACCTGGTCAAATCCCGTGGAAGGTGCTTTCCTCAGTTGGCCTTCTCCAATTACGGGGGCAATCATTCCCTTTGTTGACAACACCTCCTTTGTTGCAGGTGATGCGACTCCCGTTAATTTGCCCTCCAATCAGGTTACCAGCATCAACGTAGAACAAGGAGCAATTTCTTCCACCGGACCATACAGCTTCGGAGCTGCACCTGATACTTTCGATA
The DNA here is from genome assembly GCA_027858615.1 of Deltaproteobacteria bacterium. Taxonomy (GTDB): domain Bacteria; phylum Myxococcota_A; class Polyangia; order HGW-17; family HGW-17; genus JAQICJ01. Next base: position 18,872 of record JAQICJ010000260.1, on the reverse strand, counting down.
TTCCTCTGCCCTACTCCATGGCTGGCACCACCTTTGTTTTTCCTGGACACCGTTATGATGATTCATTCGAATTCTACTCCCCTCTGGGAGTAGCTAATGTATCTATCAGCAGCAATACTACCATAGATTACAATTTTCAGGTCAGTGACGCCTCAGCTCTTACTCTCGATTTCAACATCCCCGAAGAGAGCTATAAAATAGAATCAGATTTGCCAATTGTGGTCTTTCACCGCACTGAATCCGGGGACGGTTATCCCCTGGTACCTGCCAGCACCGAATTATGGGGTGGCGCCACCGGCAGTGTTCATGTGGCCGCTCTGAACGACAACACTTCCGTTACTGCTTACTATTCTGATGGTTCTTCTCAGAATATCACAGTCAATTCCAATACCTATGTTACTCTCAACCGTTCAGGAAATCAGGGCGATGGACCTGCAATCCACCTCACTGCCGACGGTCCCATTGGGGCCATCAGTTCTGGCGATGGAGACGGAGGCGATGCTGTAACTTTTTATCCATCCGAACTTCTTTCCCAGGAATTTATCTTCCCCCGCAACGGCGAATATCTTTTCATCAGCACCCGGGAACCCTATACCCATTGTGAAATTCTCAGCCAGGACGGGACAACCGTACTGACCACAGCTCTTTCTACTGCTTATGCTCCACCTCACCCCGACATAATCTACCTGACTTCCTATCTGCAAGCCGGCAACAGACTCAGTTGTACCAAACCGGTTGTAGCTTATTTTGAAGATCAAATCACCGACGATGAACGCCATCTGCTTTCAGTCAAAGATCATCGCCCCCTGGCCTGGCCCCCTCTCAATTACGGTGTTACCAATTATGCGGTTCAAAGTCATTTTCAACAAGGTCCAGGCTGGGTTGAAACTCCCAACTATGAACTTCCCTATCTGTTTACCTCCTGGGACGACATTGTTTTTTACGAACCCACTTCAATGCCCGAAAACACTTCCATCGGCTATCTAGTCTCCCAGAACAACGGCTTCAACTGGATGTACTTCGATGGAGAGCAGTGGATGCCTGCACCCGATTCTTCCTATGCCAATTCATCCCTGTGGCTTCAATATGCCTTTGAATTTTTACCTCCTTCTCCCCAATTAAAACTCAAAATTATCCTGGAAGGAGACGGTCAAAAAACTCCGGTCCAGGGACCGATTTCTTTTAATTACGATTACCAGGAAGGTGCCGGTCAATTTGTAATTGAACCCATTGAATCTCCTCAATACCAGGGACAGGCTTTCACCATCAATATTGAAGCTCAGGATGAAGACGGGCGGCTGCTCACCGGGTTTGAATCCAGAGTCATTTTATCACTGAACAATGCCAATCCCATTTCCCCATCCCTTTCCCCGGAATTTATCCGGGGGAAAACCAGCTTCAGGGTGGTTATAGTTGATCCCGGAGAAGAAGTTGAAATTATTATTACCGATGGAACAACCTCAGCCCGAAGCAACAGCTTTGACGTCAACCAACTGGATATTTCCCGCTTGATAATTGCAACGGGAGATCAGCAGTGGGGACTCAAGAATGAACCCCTGCCCAACCCCCTGGTTGTCCAGGTTCTGAATGAAAATGACCGACCTGTGGCTTATCAAAAGGTTCTTTTTACCAAAGATGAAGGCGCAGGATATTTTGATGATAATAAAACCGAAATGGAAGTTGTAACCGATTTTGATGGTTTTGCCCAGGTTGATTTCACTCCTTCCTTGGGAATCAACACTGTCCGAGCCGAAGTAGAAGGTCTTGAACCGGTACAATTTCTCATCAGAGGTGTCGACGGCCAGCTGGTGGACAGAAAAGACGCAATCGGCTCCAACGGCTGTAATACCAACTCTGGCAATTCCTCTTCCGGCACTCTGCCAATTGTACTGCTGCTTTTCGCCTTGGCACTCCCCAACCTGCTTAAGTTACGGCACTGAATTACCAGCTTTTCAACTTGGACTGATTGACCAGTTTACCTCCACACTGATAGTTGGGACCTCCCAGATGATTTACCGGAAAAACTCCTTCTTTTCCTGTCCAGTGATCACTGAAATATTCTCCCTTGGCAAAAGCCAGAGTTACTTCTGCGGTTATAATGTGGGTTTCCTTATCCATTTCTATAACTTCACATATCAAAACAGCCAGAGCTTTTTTCAACGCCGGAACAGGCAGTTCATCCGGTTTGAATAATTCCACGGAACTTTCCTTTAATTTATCAGTATCTTTCCCTGAAACTCCTCCAAAATAAGCCAGATGGGGAATCAAATCCAATCCAGGGATATTGCAACTGAACTTTCCATATTGTTCAATATTGGTCCAAGTTTGATGGGAAGGACCTACACAGATGGCTACTTTCGAAGGTTCCTTGTTCAAAGGCATATTCCAGGCAACTGCAGAAAAATCATCATAATTTTTTCCTTTGGTTCCAATAATAAGTACCGGTCCGCAATTAATAGTTCTAGTGGCTAGATCAAGTGGTATCTTTTGCATTTAAACTCCTTTTCAAAGATGATTTATTATTTAGTTCCCATCCTAGAAGTGGGACGGGAACTAGTTAGTTCACACAAAGCCAGGTTTCCGCTTTGAAAACCAGGAAAAACTTTTTTTTTGATTATAACGCCTTAATTATCCTTCTCAAGTTGTATTGTGCAATTGATTTACCCAATTGTAAAACTATGAGGATGGAAAAAATTCCGAATTTGATTATACCCGTTTATGCGGGTATAAGCTTATAAGTATTTTTTGTAAAAGCGAATTCAATACTAACTGGTTCCAATACCGGATTACCAAGCAGAAAGTACATATATGAAAAATCAAGGTAATATCACCATATGTATTGTTAAGTTAAGGAAATAAAACATGGATAAAGCTCAAAACTCCGGAATTAGTTTTTTTGAGAAATACCTGACTTTGTGGGTTGCCCTGTGCATGTTACTTGGTATCCTGGCAGGCAGATTTCTGCCTTTTATCCCGGAGTTACTTGGTAAATTAGAGTATGCCAATGTATCCATCCCCATTGCAGTGCTGATCTGGCTGATGATCTATCCCATGATGATGAAAGTGGATTTTGCCAGCGTGAAAAATGTTGGAAAAAACCCTAAGGGATTGGTTGTTACCTGGATTACCAATTGGCTGATCAAACCATTCAGCATGTATGCTATCGCCTGGTTTTTTTTCTTTGTAGTCTTCAAGGAGTTAATCCCTCCTGCACTGGGAAATGCTTACCTGGCCGGTGCCATTTTGCTGGGAGCGGCACCATGCACAGCGATGGTGTTTGTCTGGAGTCATTTAACCCGAGGTAACCCCGCCTACACAATTATTCAGGTAGCAACCAACGACATAATCATTTTGATTGCTTTTACCCCCATTGTTTCATTCCTGCTAGGGGTAAGCGGAATCAGCATACCTTGGAACACCCTCATCCTCTCTGTTGTGTTGTTCGTAGCAATACCACTGGTTGGCGGAATTATAACTCGTATGCTGGTAATTCGCAAAAAAGGCAAAACTTATTTTGAAACCTCTTTTTTACAAAAATTCAACAACGTAACCATAGGTGGTTTGCTGCTTACCCTGGTTATTATCTTCTCCTTCCAAGGCAAGGTGATCCTGCAAAATCCTCTGCACATTCTGCTGATCGCCATCCCTCTTACAATCCAAACCTTTTTTATTTTCTTTATTGCTTATCTGACAGCAAAAAAGTTACAATTACCACACAATATCGCAGCGCCGGCTGGAATGATCGGGGCATCAAATTTTTTTGAATTGTCTGTAGCGGTGGCAATTTCACTATTTGGACCCAACTCTCCTGCTGCCCTCGCAACAATTGTAGGAGTTCTGGTGGAAGTACCGATAATGCTTACCTTGGTAAAAATCGCCAATGGAACTACCCATTGGTTTCCAACTGAACAAAAAAAAGAACTTGAAGGTGTACCTTTAAATTAAGTTTTTCCTTATTTTCTTGCCAGGAAAACTGTCTGCAACATTAACCAGATGAAATGTTTTAAATGGAGATATAATTAATGAAAGGAATTCTCTTTTTATGCGTTGCCAATTCGGCAAGGAGCCAAATAGCCGAAGGAATAGCAAAAACATTAGCCCCCGAAAGTACGCAAATCTGGTCAGCCGGCTCAAGACCAACCAATCTCAGAACCGAAGCGATCAAAGTTCTCAAAGAGATAGGAATTGATATCTCTCATCATCGCTCCAAGGAGGTATCTGAAATTCCTTCGAATCAAGTAAGTACAGTCATCACTTTGTGTGCTGAAGAAGAGTGTCCGCTTTTTCTGGGAAAAGCTCAACGCCTGCATTGGGGTTTGCCTGATCCGGCTGCTGTTGATGGTTCGGCCGAAAAACGTCTGAATGCTTTCCGTGCTACTCGAGATGAATTGTTGCAAAGATTGCAGAATTGGTTTCAAACTGCAACAGCAATAAATTAAATTTTTATTGCAATTATCAAATTTCCTGACAATCTTTAACTAGTTCGGAGCAACCCGCAAAATCAACAAGGAGAAATCTGATGCCAAGAACTGATATCATACAGGAATATTTATTCGCTTCAATCGATGAAAAACTGGAAAAACTCGCTAAAAAGGGGATCGATGTAATTTCATTCGGAGTTGGAGATCCAGATTCACCTCCTCCTGAAAAATTGATCAATAAATTGGGTGCAATCATCAAAAATAAGGATATGCACAATTACAGCCCTTATGTTGGGACCTTGGAATTTCGCCAATCTGCAGCCGCCTACATGCACAAACGTTACGGGGTTAATTTCAATCCCAATACTGAAGTAGTCGGACTCATAGGTTCCAAAGAAGGAATCGGGAACACTGTCATTGCCTATACTCAAAAGGGCAGCCTGAATCTGGTACCTTCTTTATCCTATCCAATTCCGCGCACAATGACCAAACTAGCCGGAGGCAAAGTTTTTTCGTTGCATCTTACCAAGGAGAACAACTTTCTGGTAGATTTTGACAAAATTCCAGTTGAAACAGCCAACCAAGCTACTTTGCTTTACCTTAACTATCCCAACAATCCGACCGGAGTTGGGGCTGAACTGGATTTTTATGAAAAAGCCCTGGCTTTTGCCGAAAAACATGATCTGATCATTATTTCCGACAATGCTTATGGTGAAATTTATTTTGATACCAAACCCCACAGTTTTTTCGAAATCGCAGGAGCTAAAAAGAGAGTTCTTGAATATCACTCTCTTTCCAAGATGTTCAATATTACAGGCTGGAGACTGGCTTTTGCTTTAGGTAGCCCCCAACTGCTCAAACCACTGAAAGTCATGAAAACCAATATGGATTCCGGACAGTTCAAACCATTGCAACTGGCAGCAGGCTGGGCTCTGGAAAACCTGATCGATGATTTTGGCGAGAAGCAAAGAAAAACCTATCGCCAAAGACTCAATGCCCTCAAGGATGAACTTGTAAAACTCGGTGCCAAAGTTGAACTTCCCGGCGGAACTTTTTTCCTCTGGGGAGAAACACCCGAAGGCATGAGTTCCAATGATTTTACTGAATTCCTTCTGGAAAAATACGGCATCTTTGTTACTCCGGGCAACATGTTCGGTGAAGACGGAGAAGGCTTTTTCAGGGCTTCTCTCACCGTAAGCGATGAAAGACTCCAACAGGCTTTGGCCCGCTTCAAATAAACATGGATCTGATTAAACTACTGCAAAGAGAATTTGACTCAAAAAATCTGGTAATTGATTCCCGGAACCTGGTTCCTTATTCCGTTGATGAATCCGAAGCTGGACCTTTTTTCCCTCAGGCTGCTCTGATAGCTGAATCCCCTCTGGAAATTGAAAATTTGCTGAAATTGGCGCTGGAATTTAATTTTCCGGTAACCCCCAGAGGACTGGGCAGCGGGAAAAGTGGAGGCAGCCTGCCCTGCGAAGGCGGAGTTGTACTTGCCCTTGATAAAATGCAAAGAATTCTGGAAATAGATGAACAGAGTCTTCTGGCCATAGTTGAACCCGGAGTAATTACCGGCAATCTTCATCGAGCTGTGGAAGGGGAAGGTCTCTTTTATCCGCCCGATCCAGCCAGTCTTGATGAATGCACTATCGGTGGCAATGTCAGTGAAAATGCCGGAGGTCCCAGAGCTTTCCACTATGGAGTAACTTCTCACTTTGTTCTGGGGATGGAAGTTGTAACTATGGGAGGAACCCGCTTCAATATCGGACAAAAATCCGTCAAAGGAGTTTCCGGTTTAAATTTGACCGGTTTACTCACCGGTTCTGAAGGAACTCTGGGAGTGTTTTCCCGTATTATGCTGAAATTACTGCCCAAACCTGCTGATCCCGGCATTATTATGGTTTTTTTCCGGGACGTTCACCAAGCAGGAACAGCCTTGACCAATATTCTCACTTCCTCCTTATTTCCCATGAGCATGGAGCTTCTCGATCAAACCAGTCTCCGGAATATTCAGGGAGTGGAAGGATTCACTTCTCCAGCCGATGCCGGAGGAGCCCTTATTTGTGAATTCGAAGGACTGGGAACAAATAAAGATCTTAAAAACAGGGCTCTAGCCAAATTCAAAGAATCCAATCCCCTTCACCTGCAAATTGCTCTTTCCAAACAAGAATGTGATCAAGTCTGGGCAGCAAGACGCAATGTTTCCACCAAACTCAAAGAAAACCACAAACATAAGATTTCAGAAGATATAGCCCTGCCCCGAATTGTGCTACCCCACGCTCTGAAATTAATCGACAAAATAGCCCGGGAGAACGGACTGCTCAAAGGCTGCTACGGTCATGCCGGGGATGGAAATCTGCATGTCAATTTTCTTTCTGATCAACCCGATCCAGAATTAGCCTTTTCCAAAGCAGTACAGGAACTTTTCTCAACGGTCATCGCCCTGGGGGGAACCTTGAGTGGGGAACATGGAATAGGACTCTCCAAAAAACAATACATGCCCATTGAACACGATCCCAACGAACTGGCTGTTATGAAGGCAATCAAAAAAGCCTGGGATCCGTGGAATCTGCTCAATCCAGGCAAAATTTTCCCCTGATACAAATTTTTCTTTTATTCAATTAACGGGGACTCATTCACAGTTTTCAACTTTAAATCATCATTTTTTAGCAATTCATGAGTTTGCTTTTACTTTATTGTTTGATAAACTATATTCAGGCTGGGTTTCTAAACTACCATATTCTTTAATAATTTCCATCCCGGGATTCTTATCATGAAATATCTTTTCATTTTTTCTACTGCTATTTTTTTATTAGGGAGTTGTGCCCAGGGAAACAACACCGATGACAGTTGCCCTGTCGATCATTGTTCCAATGAACAACTTGATTGTGACGAAGAAGAAATGGATTGCGGCGGAGAAGACTGTGATTCCTGTGAATGCATCCCCAATTGTACCGACTATAGTTGTGGTCAGGAGGAACCGGTTTGTGGTACAACTTGTGGTGATCCCTGCGATCCCGGCTGCATGGAACATTGCTCCAACAATATCCTGGATTGTGATGAATCCGACATCGACTGTGGGGGCATAAATTGCGAGGAATGCGAATGCATCCCCAACTGCACCGGTTATGCCTGTGGCCAGATTGAACCTCTTTGCAGCACCACCTGTGGAGATCCTTGTGATTCAGGCTGTGTTGCTCACTGCTCCAACAGCATTCTCGACTGCGATGAAACCGGAACCGATTGCGGTGGGGCAATTTGCAGTACCTGTCCCTGTGTTCCCGATTGTACCGGTTATGGTTGCGGCCAGGTGGAACCTGTTTGTGGAAGCATTTGTGGAAATATTTGCGATCCCGGCTGTACCGGGCATTGCTCCAACGGCTTCCAAGACTGCGACGAAACCGCTGTTGACTGCGGCGGGGCTGCCTGCAGTGCCTGCCCCTGCATTCCCGACTGTACCGGCTACAGTTGCGGTCAGATAGAACCAACCTGTGGAACCACCTGTGGTAATCCTTGTGATTTTGGCTGTACCGGGCATTGCTCCAACAGCATCCAAGACTGCGATGAAACCGGCATCGACTGTGGCGGGGCTGCTTGCAGTGCCTGTTCCAATGGATGCGGCATCAACTGTTATTACTGGGCCGGCACTTGCAATTCAAGTTACATCGATGCTTGTGACGGCTGTGATCTGGGCTGTGAAGTCCATGATCCCGACTGCGACGATCCCGGCAGTACCTGCCTTTCTGATTGTTCCTGCCTTGCCGGTTACTCTCATTGGTATTGCGACGAATGGGACGATTGCACCGATTCTGCCTGTGAATGTGCAGGCGAGTAATACTGCAACAAATAACCTGCTTTTCCCTCAAATTTTTCAGGTGCGATTAATCATAAACTAACGTATACTAACTCCATCCCTTTCAATCTTTACAAATTTTCAGATAAATCTTTAACAGATTTACCAGTTTTTTTCGTGAAAGGAGTAGTTTATGTTAAATCTAAAAAAATTAACTTTTAAACTTGTTTTGCTGCTGTTTGCCTTATCTTCCGGATGCAAAGACAAGATTCAGAGCCTGGATAAAAACAAAAATTCTGCCAAAACAGACAGCCAGGCTACAAAAAATAAGTTAAAAACAGACAACCAGATTGCAAAAACGAAAAAACCTAAAATATCTAAGAACAAGCCAAATTCAAATCTGATTGGAATTTCCAAAAATCAATCCGACAAATATAAAAATTTGGACAAAAAACTTCTGAATAAGGCAAAAAAAACAGCCACTCGCATCAACAACTTCAGTTTCAAACTCTACCATGAATTGACCAAGATCAAACCCCAATTCAACTCCGGTCTCCAAGTGTTTAAAGAAACTATAAACCTTGTTTTTTCACCCTGGTCGCTGCATATGTCTTTGTCCATGCTCGCTGCCGGAGCTCAAGGGGAAACATTTCGGGAAATAGTCAAAGTTCTGGGTATTCCTGCAAAAAGCACTTCTTACCATGAAGATTACAAACAGTTTAATCTCAATCTTATTTTGAATTCTGCTTCTGAAAAATTCCTCCTCAAACAAAGCAATTCCATCTGGGTGGAAAAATCCTGCCAACTCAAGTCAACTTTTGCCCGCACTCTGAACAAAAATTACCAAAGTTCGGTTTCTCCCCTTGATTTTAAAACCAAACTGGAAAAATCACGCCGGACAATCAATCAGATTGTGAAAAAACAAACCAATGGCAAAATTGCCGAAATACTGGCTCCGGATTCCTTGAAACAATTCACTAAGAGTGTTTTGACAAATGCAATCTATCTCAAAGCCAGGTGGAGCCAGAAAATTGAAAAGCACAGAAGCAGGAAAAGGCCATTTTATTTGCTGAATGGGAAAAAAATCCAGGTTACCTCCATGAACAAAGAAGTACTTGTGAAAACATACAGAAACAAAGAAATAACCGCCATAGATCTTCCTTATGAAAACAAGCGTTTTTCTCTGCTTGTAATGATGCCTTCCCTGTCTGAATTTTCCAAAGTGGAAAAAAAGCTTTCAACTGAGTATTTAAATAATATTATTGGTTCTCTCCAGAAAAAAAGCTTTAATCTCTACCTGCCTAAATTCAAAATTGATTTAAAAATTAACCCGCGAAATATGCTTAAAAAAATGGGAATTACTTCAGCTTTCGGCATGAAAGCCGACTTCGGCAAAATGTTCTCACGCGATAATGTTTTGGTCAATTCCATTGTTCACAAAGCTTTTATAGAAATAGATGAAACGGGAACTGAAGCTGCAGCTGCCACCGTTGTTGCAATTAGTACCAAAGGAATTCCCATGCCCAACACCAAAATTGTTAAGATCAATCGACCCTTTTTCTTCTTTCTCAGAGATAGAAAAAGTGGGGTAATATTGTTTGCCGGCCGTCAACTCAACCCCAACAACTCCAATTAAATCTAAGCCAATTAAAACAATATTCAACTCTTCCTCAGAGTAAAATAGGATACTTCGGATGGTGAGCCCAGACGAATGGGGGGACCAACCCAACCTGTACCAGATATCCAAGTTTATCCGGAGCACCGTCAACCAGATCACCTGTTATCACAACCAGATCAGGTTTTTGCTTATTGATCCCGGCGACAACTTGGTGGTTTCTTTTCAATAGGCGAATAACCCTTTCTCCCGGATTAATAGCTTCATACCCATGATAACTTTATTTTCAATAGAACTTTTTCAAGAACATTCACAGATAGCAAAAACAACATATTTGCAATCGTTTACACTAAACAGATATTATCTTTTTAAAGAAATTGATAATCTTTCCTCTTTATCCTTGATGTTCAGTTTTTGCTGACCTATATATTCATCATGTGTGATTTTTTTATCAAAGATCATATGGATCTATATTTTTATCTTATCCCCTTTTTACATTCATTTTAGAGGAAACACTTATGAAAAAACTATTTATACTGGCAGCATCCCTTTTTTTTGCATCAGCCTGTGCAGACAGCAGTGTAAACAACAACAACGGAAATAATAACAATACTGAAATCTGTAATGATGAAATTGACAACGACGGGGACGACAAAACAGACTGTGATGATGAAGACTGTGAATATTCTCAGGACTGTAACAATTCCGATACGGAAACAAATTGTAATGATAACATCGATAATGACGAAGATGGCACAACCGATTGTGCAGATGAAGATTGCGAATTGAACATTATCTGCCAGGCTGAGGTAGAAATTTGCCATGACAGCATCGACAATGACAGCGACGGACTGGTTGACTGCAGCGACGATGATTGTGCAGACAACACCTACTGCCTTTCTCCTGAGACTCAATGTGATGATAACATCGACAATGACAACGACGGCAATGCTGATTGTGACGATGCTGATTGCAATTCCGATCCCAACTGCTCAGAACAACAGGAAATCTGCGATGATGAAATTGACAACGACGGGGACTATCTGACAGATTGTGATGATCCCAACTGCTACAACGACCAGACTTGTTTTGAAGATGAAATTTGCAACGACAATTTTGACAACGATGGCGACAATCTGATCGACTGTTCAGATCCCGATTGTGATGGAGATTCTGCTTGTCTGCCCTCCACCGAAACCAGTTGCACCAACGGTATTGACGACGATCAGGATGGTGATATTGACTGCGTTGACTCAGATTGCATAAATATTTCTCCTTGCGACAAATGCTATGACAGCTTTTCCGATCTCCCCTCCTCTCATTGGGCATATGAATTTGTCAGAGCCTTGTATGTAAACAACATAGTTGACGGCTGCAGTTCTTCACCGCTGGCTTATTGCCCCGATTCCATCCAACAACGTAAATATTTTGCCATGATTCTGATCAGGGCAATGGGAGAATCACCTTCTACAGCCTCAACCAACGCCTATTTTTCAGATATTTCGGATCCCCTTTCCTCTCCTTATGTCAACCGACTTTACGAACTTAGCATCACTAATGGTTGTGGCAACGGAGAATTCTGTCCCGATCTTGCAGTTTCTCGACAAGATACAGCCATCTTTTTGATCAGAGCTCTGGGAGAATCACCTTCTACAGCCTCAACCAATGCCTATTTTTCAGACATATCCACCTCCTATGCTGCAGCTCACATCAACCGTCTCTACGAGCTGGGTATTTCAGATGGTTGTGACCCTGGCATTTACTGCCCTGAAGACGATTTAATCCGCTCGGCCGCTGCAGCATTTGTTTCCAGAGCTTTCAACTATAACGACGATTTTTGCGGCTTCTGATTCTTCTCAAAAAATAGAGGCAAAAGCTTTGAAACAGAGGCTTTGGTGTCAACTGTGTTGTAGATGATTAAATTTTTTTGTCGCTACTCATTGTGTTTCCTCTTCCCCAATCCCTGTTTTTACTCTGTATTTAGTTGTATTTAATAGATAATTTAAAATATTAGAAAAGATAATTCAGGGGGTGATTATTGCATTTTTGGCATCTTTACTTGTATCCATGCCCGGAATAGTCAATTTCATATCCTCTGTTTTGGGGATATCCATTTTCAATTTGCCATCTTCCGGCAATTTTAATTCTTTGACTTCTTCTTTGACAAAAGCTTTGGTTTCCCTGGTCCAATCCTGATATGAAGATTTATCCAGGGCAAAAACAAATTCACTGTTATCAACGAAAAGATAGCGTGACTCCGAATCAGTTCCTTCTATTTTTGCACCAACTTTAATGGTAACGGTTTTCTTTTCTTCATCAGTAAATTCAAGGGTAATAAAGGGGTTGGCAAAACCATATTTTGCACTGTCTTTGGACTTGAGAGTTCCTTCTACACCGGCAAAATTAATACTCGCAACCGAGGAAATAAAATTGCTTACAGCTGTCGCATCAGTACTAGGATAGGGATTATCCCCTTCTTCCTGAACCGTCCATTTGGCTTCGGTTTGAGAAAGTTGTCCCTGGGGATTCATAACCTGTTTGGCGGGACTTGTTCTGGAAAAAACAGTTTTGTTTCCCTTGTAAACAAGTTCTATCTTTTTGCGCTTCTCAACCGCGGGTAATTTTAAAGATGAAGAGGCAAAATAATCCGATGGGGTCAAATACAAAAAGGAAGCAAGTGAAGTTCCTATTTCATAGATTTTATCACTCTGATCCTTGCGCACAAAAGTTCCCTGGATCATACTTTTACCAATAAGCAAATTTACTGCTTCCTTATCTTCCTGATAGAGTCTGAGTCTCATCTTGGAGTTATTCTCGCCCAATTCAAAAGAAGCAAATTGTTTGGGATTATCACTGGCCAGTTTCGCATTTTTCAATTTTGGCACAACTGTCAGAATTTCATCTACAGTTGATCGTTCAGCAGGATAATTGTGAGCCTCTATGATGATCCACTTGTTCTCATTATTTCTGATCAGGGTTACCCTTTGGTCCTTTTTGGTTTTTTGGGGATTTTCCACGATAATTTTATTAATTTTTTTAGAATCCAGATTTGAATAAAGACTCACTCTGTCAATCTGAAAGGAAGTACTGCCTGATGGTTTAAAAAAGGCCACCAGCAACTGAAGTATTAAAATTCCGGCTAAAACAAAATTAATTTTTTTCATTGTATATTCCTCCTTCTGGTCAGGAATAGAATTGCAAAGATAAAGGCCAGAGCCAAAAGAGATATAATCCAGATGAAATGCTGAATATAACTTTTCTTCTTTGGAGACATATCATCAAGTGGTCTGGGCATTCCCTTGGAGGAAGTAACAAAATCTTCCTGGCTGGACTGTACCCATTCCAGTGAATTTCTCAAAAATTTGAGAGAAAGACTGTATTTATTCTCTAGAATTTTCATACCGATTTCTGAAATAAAATCGGAATCAGCCACCAGCAGAACTCTGGTTTCCGGGGATACTTCTTTTTTTGGTTCCCCTTGGAAATTCTGTTGATCTGATTTGTTTTCAGCCTTGTCTGTTGATTTATCCACGGCTTTATCGTTTGATTTGTCTCCTGATTTGTCATCCGCCTGTTTATCAGATTCATTTTTTTCCAGGGGGGATTTTTTTCCTTTATAAAGGCTCGTAAACTTTCCTTCAAGAGATACCGCCACCAAATGCTGCCTGGAATCGGGAGGTTCAGATTCCTGTGCTGCCGGATTAGGAGTCAGATCAACTCCACTTTCAGGATCTATCTTTTTCAGCCAGGATTTTGAGGAGCTTTTCAAAACGGGTCTGATTTTGATATTTTTGTTTTTTTCGTTGTTAATTTCAAAAGCACCGGTCCACAAAGTGGAAAAGATCGGAATATTTGCAACTATGGGATGTTCAAATCCCGAGTCATATTTAATAAAGTAGTTGTAGGGAACATCATCTACCACAACCAATCCCGGCTGGATTTCCCTGGGCATGGGATAGGGCAGATTTTTTTTGTCTGCCAGAATCTGCTGTTTGTAATTGACACCCCAATTGGCCATCAGCTCTTCCAACCCTGATTTTACAGCATTCAATTTGAGCTTTGACTGTGCTAGTGCCATCATGTCAAGCTTGCCGGGATCGAGCAAAATTACCACTGATCCTCCAAGCATTATATACTGGTCCAGAGCATAAACTGCTTTTTCGGACATTTCCTCGGGACGAGCCAGGAGCAGAACATCAATATTCAAAGGTGGATTTCCACTCTCCAGATCCACTTCTTCAATTTCAAAATCTTCCTGAAGAAGCTGTTTGAGAATAGCAAACTGACTTGGAGGACGCCTGCGCATCTGCCTGGCCATCATCGGATTTACATCGGCCGGCGGAATTATCAGCCCCAGTCTCCTGGTAAATCCGGGCAAAACCCTTTTTAAGGAAGTTTCAACTCTTTCGGAAATATCACTGCTTGATACTTCCGCAGTCTGCATGAAAAGAGGAAATTCGATTTTTTTACTGCCATAGTTGATTTCAACCATAAAAATCTTTTCCTGATTTTTAGCTTTGACCTTTTTATATTTAATGTTGTTAAATCTTTTCTGCAAACTTTGAATCTTGTTCTCTAGTTTTTCCGTACTGGATTGAATTTCTTTCAATTTTTCAGGAGCAATATTCTGTTTGTATTCCTCAGGCAACTGATGAAAAATTATTTGTACAGGAGAAGTAATATTAGCCAATACCGAATCAAGACTGGTGAAAGAAGTGGTTACCTTTTTGATTCCCCGGGTCAGAAGCAATTCCATATTTTTCAAACTTACGTCTACTTTGCCGCCCTCATCCTTAACATCTATCAAATTATCAATTCCATATTTCAGAGTCTGGTCGCCATATTTGATGATTATGTTGAAATAGATGGATTTTACTTCCTGCTTGTATTTTGAAGCAAGGGGCATGGGCATGGGTTTTATCCCATAATTCTCAAAAACACTCTTAACTTCTCGATCACTTTCCGGATCTTCCAGCTCAACAACTACTCTGCCACCTGATTCTGCAACATAATCACCCAGCATATCCTGGATTTTTGGAAGAAGAGGCTTGAGCAACTTATGAGTGTTTTTGGAAAAAATTCCAACAATTTCCACTCTATCCGGCAATTTGCGCAAAACCTTTCTGGTATGACCGGAAAGTGAATGTTCATTATACTCGGTCAAATCTACTCTGGCTCCATGCCAGTCGCGAATCAGAAAATTAAACGCGAAAAGATTCAAACCAAGTAATATTATGGTTATCCAAATATTTAACTTATCTTTAATTTTATTTTTTATAGCCATTTTCTGTGCCTCAATACTGAAACATTAATGGTAACAAAGAAAGCTGTAATACTCAGGTAATATACAAGATCCCTGATATCCAGCACTCCTCTGGCAATACTTTTAAATCTCGAACCCAAACCAATTTGATGTAAAAAACTATACAATTCCGGATTTGACAAATTCTCGGTAAAAAATGGTTCTCCCGCAAAATAAAGCACTCCCGCCAGAAATATTGTCAAAAATGCTGCCTCTATCTGGGTTTTAGTAATTGATGAAATGAACAGCCCAATAGAAATATAGGCTCCCCCCAGCAGGAAAGCAGCGATATAACCTCCAAGCACAGGACCCCAATCAAGATTACCGTAAATATCCGCCATAATGGGATAAGGGAGAGTAAACAAGAGAGCGGTACTCAAGAGAGTCAAACAAGCAGCCATCTTGCCCAGGCTGAGCGCCGTAAGGGAAACAGGCAGACTGAAAAGATGACTCTGAGTACCCGAAGCTCTCTCTTCGGCCCACATCTTCATGGTTATCAATGGAGTGAGCAATAAAAAAACAAGTGGCAGATTACTGAACAAAACCCTGACATCGGCCTCATTGCGTAACCAGAAACGCTCAAAAAACAACCAGGAAACCAGCAGAATAAAACCGCCGAGAATTATGTAGGCAATGGGAGAATAGAAAAAAGTTCTGGTTTCTTTTCTCCAGATATTTACAAAGCCATTCATGAAGTCACCCAAGGAAGAAGAATCATTTGCTGCACCTTCCGATGCAGTTGGTTCATCTTCAGTTGCAGTTTCCAGTGGGCCTGCATTATCTTCGTCCGTATCTTCTTTGGAGTCAGTTTTTTCTGTGACTTCTGATTCTTCTACTTCTGATTCTTCAGAAGAATTTTCAGTGTCAACAGCATCTTCCTCTGCGGTACTTTCTTTGGCTTTTTCTTTGTCTTTACCGGCAACTTCAGTCTTTTCACTGACTTCTATTTCGGTTTCAGACTTGTTGTTATCAGTTGTGGAGTTTTCTTTTTTGGTCATCAGAGCTTACTCCTCCTTTGCTTTATCTTTGGAAGTAAATGAGATAAACAGATCTTCAAAGGTAACACTTCCTTTACTTAAATCATAAAGAACCCAATCCTTTTTTCGGCAAATCTCATAGATCTTTGCTTTCATTTCATCAAGATCAAATTCCACCGATTTTATTCTGAATTCCAAACCCTGTTCTTTATCATTGTCCCAACTCTGTTCAGATATTATTTCAATATCTTGGATTTTTGAAATTTTTGCACTGATCTGAGCCGGTGGACCTGCTACTCTTGCCACCACCGTATTGTGCTTGAGCAATTTCTCCACACTGCCATCAGCAACTATTCTGCCCCGGTCAATAATAAGTACCCGGTTGCAGGTTGCCTCAACCTCCTGCAAAATATGGGAAGAAAGAATTATTGTGTGTTCCTTGCCATATTGTTTGATCAACTTGCGAATTTCAATAATCTGTCTGGGATCAAGACCGGTATATGGTTCATCAAGAATGAGCACCTGGGGTTCATGGAGAAGAGCCTGTGCCAAACCGACTCTCTGCCGATATCCCTTACTGAGATGGGCAATTGGACGGTAAAGCATATTCTCAATTCCACATTCTGCAGCAACTTCTTTAATTCTTTTTTTCAGTTTTTTCCCTTTGATAAAACGTGCTCTACCCATGAATTCAAGATATTCACCAACCAGCATATCATTGTACAAAGGGGCACTTTCTGCCAGATACCCAATGTTTTTCTGAACCAGTTTCTGATTCTTCATTACATCGTTACCCTTGATTTTGACAGTACCGCTGTGGGGATAGGAATTACAGGTCAAAACATTCAAAGTCGTGGTTTTACCGGCTCCGTTAGGTCCCAGAAATCCAACTACTTCTCCTTTGCCCACCTCGAAACTTATCTTGTCCAGAGCTTGAAATGAACCATAGAATTTGGAAACATTTTCAACACTTATCACTTGAGGCTCCTTATCTGATTTTTCAATATCTCCAAAGAGGAGAAGCAAAAACCGGTGTTGCAAATACAAACAACAACTGCCAGCTCTCCCTCAGGAAATATCGAAGCAAAAACTTAAAATTTAAGGTTATCTTCAAAAAAAGTTATCTTCAAAAATTGATTTAATTTACAACAATAATTCAACCAGGCTGCTTACTTGAATAACCAACTTGGTTGCTCCGGAAATTATTCCAAAATAATATTTTTGATTACAGGTGCAGAATATAAATACCATCATCGAATTATCAACCCCCTTGACCAACTTTTCACAATAAAGCTTCCAAAAGAAAGGGATTTGGCAGAATAAATCTCCTTCCACTTCCAATAATTAATTTTTCTTTTTTCAATTCCGAGATTGTTGCACTGACAGTCTCCCTGGTGGAACCTATAAATCTAGCCAACTCATGATGAGGTATGGTTATATTGATTAAAACTCCCTGCCTGGTTTTTTTGCCGTAATTTCTGGACAAATCCAACAAAAGAGCAGCTAATCTGACTTTAACTTGTCGATATAACAGAATTTCCAACCTGGATGCCAGTTTTTTTTGTCTTTTTAAAAAAATCTTTACCAGTTGGCAATATAATTCAGGATAAATTTTCAACAATTTATGGAATTCTTCAATGGAAACAGCCAGAAGAACTGATCTTTTTTTGGCTTCCACCAATTCCCAGCGTCCTTCTTTTGCTCCCAGCAAATATTCTTCCCCAAATAAGTCGTTTTTTCCCAGATAATCGAGAATGACTCCTTTCCCTGTTGAAGTAATCCTGGAAATCAGCAAAACACCTTCAAGGACAATATAGATCTCATTGCTTCTATCCCCTGGAATATAAACAACTTCATTTCTTTTTACCTTGATTATCCTTGCAATTTCTACAAGTTTCCGACAAAAATCCTGGTTTGGGAAAATTTTCTGGATGAGATTGGGTAGGTTAGTTTTCTTCATTATTCTGCAAATACGCTTTTATGTCCAAATCAATCATGGATACCTGTAATTCTCCAATATCCTGTATCTTTCTGCTTCTCCAGAAAAATAACTACCCCGCCTTTGCTTCTTCTGGCCAGGCCTACTATGGCTTTTTTAATATTTACAGAGCTTAACCTTGGAGGCAACTCTCCAAATTTTTCAATACTTTCAACTCCTGAAAGGAAAAAATACTGGGTAAAATCAAGTTCTGGCTTGTGATTCTCGATGATCTCCTGCATCTTTTTTTCGATCTTTTTGGTAGTTTTTATCAACTGGCCATCAAAATTTACTTGATCAGAAGTAAGCAAAGTCGCTTTCTCCCAATCTTTATTGGAAAGAAGATCAAAAAAATTCCGACCTGTCATCTCGCCCAGAACTTTGTCCTGACCGGGATTAAGAGATAAAAAAGCAAAAAGCAGATAAAACATTGACCAGCTCTCCTTGAACTAACAATAACTATTTTTAAAAAAAAAAGTAAACATAAATTATGATTTGTGTAAGATATCATCTATGTCAAAAGATGTCACCTTCGATAAATTATTACTGGAAGCCTCTCAATATTTATTTCAGAATGATCTGATAAACTCAAGAGCCAAAATAAACAAAGCTCTTTCCAGGAAGCCAAACGAACCTAAGGCCCTTGCCCTTCTGGCTACCATCCTCTCTTGTCTTGATGATCGAGCTGGAGCTGTGGCAATTTACCGGGTTCTCCTCAGCAATTTTCCTGATGAACCAGCTCTCCATTTCAAACTTGGTTGCGAATATCTCATGCTTGGAGAT
>JAQICJ010000165.1 GCA_027858615.1 Deltaproteobacteria bacterium | reverse complement strand
GTAAAGAGCAGTTCCCACCATCTGCTTTCACTGATCAATGATATTCTGGATATTTCCAAAATTGAAGCGGGCCAACTGAATCTATACATTTCCAGTTTCAAACTTCCTGCATCTTTACGAAAAACTTTTAATATTATTCTGCCACTTGCAAAAAGCAAAAACATTGAAGTTGAATTGGAAATAAGCCAAGAAGTACAAGAAGTTGAACTTGATAAGAGACGAATTGAACAGGTTTTTCTCAATTTGCTGACAAATGCAATTAAATTTACAGAAAAAGGCAAGATCAACGTTTCCTGCTTCCGGCAAAACCACATGATTCTTCTGTCTGTTACTGACACCGGAATTGGTATTGAGGAGGATAAATTGTCTGAATTGTTTCAACCTTTTCACCAGTTAGATTCAGGCTTATCCAGAAAACGTGAGGGAACCGGACTGGGTCTTTCCATCAGCAAAAAACTCATCACAATGATGGATGGAACCATAGATGTTAAAAGCTGTCCGGGCAAAGGAAGCACTTTTACCCTCACTTTTCCACACAAAATGGAAGTATGAAATGAGCTGGAAAATATTGATTATAGAAGATAATGAACAAAACCTGTATATGATGAAATTCCTATTTCAAAAAAATGGATTTGATATCATCAGTGCCACCAGAGGGATCGAAGGAATTGAAAAAGCTCTCCAGTATAAACCCGATGGAATTTTACTGGATATTCAACTTCCAGAGATGAATGGTTATGAAGTAGCAAAAAAAATCAAACAATATGAAATATTGGCTGATATCCCCATTATTGCAGTAACTTCCTATGCCATGGTTGGAGACAGAGAAATGATTCTTAAGGCAGGGGCTGATGGCTATATAGAAAAACCTATCGATACTGATTCCTTTGTCCATGACATCAAAAGTTATCTACAACAAAAACAGGTTGTAAAGCCCTGAAAATTTTTATAGTCGATGACAATGATGAAAACCTGTATCTGCTGGAAACTATTTTCAAGGGAGAAGGACATCAGGTTTTCAAAGCAAAAAATGGCATGAAGGCTCTGGAATATTTATCCGATCATAAGAAAATCGATCTAATTGTCAGTGACATCTTGATGCCAATAATGGACGGTTTTCAATTTTGCAAAAGGGTAAAAAAAGATAGTCAACTGAACAACATTCCTTTTGTTTTTTACACGGCGACTTATACCGGTGAAAAAGATAAAGAACTTGCCCGCAAAATCGGCGCCGATCGTTTTATTGTAAAACCTATAGAAATAGTTGAATTTCTGCATATTTGCAATAATGTCACCAGCGAATCCGTTCGCAAAAAGAAACTGAAAAAGAATTCCGTTCCTTCCCGTTCTGTTGATGATAAAGAGATATTCAAATTTTACAGTGAACGACTTGTTAATAAACTGGAAAAAAAAGTTGAAGAAACAAAAATGCAGTTACAAGCCCTGGAAAAATCGGAAAAAGCTCTAAGTAACAGCGAAGAAAAATATCGTAATTTATTCAATAGTATTCGCGATGCTATTCTTGTCACTGATTTTGCGGGAAAAATTGTTGATTGCAATGGCTCATTCATTGAACTATTTGGGTATTCACTTACTGAAATAACAGGTAAATCCATATCTTTTTTGTGTGAAGAACCTTCTAAATTCAACAAAATTACTAATAATTCCATAACCGACAATATCAATTCTGGTTTTATCATCAGGAGTTCCTATTTCAAAAAATCGAGAGAGAAATTTCCCGGAAAAACCACAGTTTCACTTTTAAAAGACTATAAAAGTAAAAATTGCGGATATATCTGCATGATCATAGACAAGACCAGGAGCAGAAAGATAAAACTCGAACAGAAAAATTTGAAAAATCAGTTGCAACAAGCTCAGAAAATGGAATCCATTGGAACACTGGCAGGCGGTATTGCCCATGATTACAACAACATGCTCGGCGTAATTATCGGACACATCGATCTGGCCAAAGATTATTTCACCCCTGCAGATCCAGTATGGGAAAATTTGACTGAGATGGAAAAAGCTGCTCGTCATTCAGCCAACTTAACTGAACAGCTTCTTGGTTTTGCCCGGAAACAGACAATATCTCCCAGAGTTGTCAATTTAAACAATTCTATCAAAAAATTTTCAAAACTGCTTGCAAGTCTAATCCGTGAAGAAATCAATATTATCTGGAAACCCGGTAAAAATATTAAAAATATTTTCATTGATCCCTCCCAACTTAAGCAGCTTCTGATTAATCTGGTTGGCAATGCCGGAGATGCCATCAACGGATATGGAAATATAACCATAGCAACAGAAAATGTTTTCCTGGATCAGAGCAGGAATAGTGATTGTTTCCAGTTGAATCAAGAATGTGTAATCTTATCTGTAAAAGATGACGGTTTGGGAATAACAGAAGAAATCAAAGAAAAAATTTTTGAGCCTTTTTTCACAACCAAAGATGTAAATAAGGGTACAGGTCTGGGACTGGCAAATGTATACGGAATAGTGAAACAGAATGATGGCATGATTACAGTTGAAAGCATTATTAGTAAAGAAACTGTTTTTAAAATATATTTTCCAGTTTATTCCGAAAAAGGCACTGACCCAACTGATAAACTTCATTCAGAAAAACAGATCCTCCCTGGAAATGAAACCATTTTGCTGGTTGAAGATAATGCAGCTATATTGAAAAGTACTGCAATAATGCTTGAAAAATTGGGATATAAAGTAATTAGTATGACAAATCCGATTGAAGCAATAAAAATGGCAGAAATATATTCTGAGTCTATTGATTTGCTGTTTACTGATGTTGTTATGCAACAAATTAACGGCCGTCAACTTTATCAGAAATTAAATTTCATGCTTCCAAATTTGAAATGTCTGTATATGTCTGGTTACTCTTCAGATATAATAGCCAAACATGGAATACTGAAAGATGGGACAACTTTTATCAAAAAACCTTTTAAAAAAGCAGAACTTGCACAAGCAATAAGGTACAGTCTCTCAAAAAAAAATAAGCCAGGGTCAATTTTATTACCGAAAAAGAACAACCAAAAATAAAAAAGGCGAATCAACTGAATAAACAGTAAATTCGCCTTGTGATCCCAACGGGATTCGAACCCGTATTGTCGGCGTGAAAGGCCAATGTCCTAACCGGTTGAACGATGGGACCATTTAACGAGTAACGTTAAGCCTGACTGCAGATTCGTGAGATAACAGTCTAGCTCTCCGCAACTCGTGATTTGGTTATTTACAAGTTTTCATTTTAAAGTCAAGCTGAGAATTAAAATTTTTATTTCATCTGCAGCCATAACAAAATAAAATTCAATAATATCAAAAACAAACATAGTAGTGTTTTTTTCAAAAAAATATTTTCATGTTTTAGCTTTTGAAAAATGGGGGAACTGAATATCCCAACAACTAAATAGTTCCCCCTTTGTTGAATATTTTTTATCACTATATGGACTTTTGGGATTTATTATCGTATTCTTCTGGTATTCAACTCCGGTCAGAGATGAATTTCAATTCTCAATTTCATCATTTTGCCCAGATTCTGAATAACCTTCAGTTTTTTATTTTTCAGGCCATTGGCCCAAACAACGCTGAATCTTAACATGAATAATTAGTACAATATTCTTCCATCCTTTTTCAGGTAATCCGGTTACTTTGGAAAGTCTTTGGGAGAATAATATTGTAGGAGGAATCATGAAGAAAATATTCATCGCAATAGTCTTTTCGGTTATTACACTCAATAATATTGGCTCAGCATATTCTCAGGACAAGCTCGATCTTAGTTTTGACGGTATGCCACAAATTCAAAATAAAATTTGGGGATGGAATATGTCCCCGGATAATTTTCTACCTGAAGGTGGCTCCAATATTTATCTTGAAAACGTAAAGAAACCCATGCACGCCTGGTTTCTTGCTTTAGTACCGGGTGCTTACAGCATGCTGGTAACCATGCTTAATAAGAATTGGGATGATCAGGGAGAGGAAGACACCCTGGCCGACTCCAAGTTTTATTTTGCTGCTCTCCCCACTGCTTCAGGAACTCTCTATGCAGAAAGATATCTGGAAGCCTCTCTCATCTGGGTCGGACAATCTGTCGGCTCTTACTTCATCTGGTCCTATTTCAATCTTCCTCGCGGAGACCGTAATGAAAATATAAATACTTTTTATATGGGAGTTGGCATTTATGCTTTCTTCTGGTTAGCTGACATGATTTATGCTCCCATCATGGCCTGGAAATACAACCAGAAACTTTCCAATCTGTTTTTGCGTACCGGTGAAGAAAATAAAGATGAAAAAGAAGCCTACAACTATAATAATTTTCAACTTCCTCAACCAAAATATGATGGAAGCAAACCAGCAAGTGCGCCCCCCATGCCTTTCATGGTAGGAACCTCTTTCAAGTTCTAACTACAATTTTTCCGACTCACCAGCTTTCAGATTGAACATATCTTTTTTTGCTTTTCACAACTTTACTCCCCTCAAATTCGAGATTTATTCAATTCATAATCTGAAAATTTTCTCAATTTGAACCGGGATTCAGATTCAAACATATTTCGTTCACCAGGGTTCCAAAATGGGAATCAATAAATTTTTACTTTAAGGATAATAAATATGAAAATAGGTTTTTACGGATATAAAGGTGCAGGGGCCTCCACATTGTACAATGCTCTCACCGGACTTGATGTTCCCACAGGTTTTGCTGCAGGAAAAAACAAAGTGAATCTGGGTACTGTAAAAGTGCCGGATGAAAGAATTGATCAACTGTCCAGTTTTTATAATCCTGCCAAAACAACCTGTTCTGAACTTGTTTTTTCAGACTTTCCTGCTGTCACCAATTCTGAAAAACAATCACTAGGAAACATATCTGACGCCAGAGCTCTTGATATTCTTGCCCTTGTTGCTGGAGCATTTACAGATGAATTTTCCCAGGAGAAGAAGAATCCGGTGGAAGAACTGGAGGATCTGCTTGAAGAGTTGATAATGGTTGATCTGGAACAAGTTGAAAAATATTTAAAAAAAACAAAAAAATTGCCAAAGAACAATTTCGATCCTTTTGTACTCAAAGCAATGGAAAAAATGGCTCCTCACCTGGAACAGGGACTTAGCTTACGTACACTCAAACTTGGCAAAGAAGAACTTGAACATATCAGAGGGTTTGCTTTTCTTTCCTTGAAACCGGCTCTGGTTGCAATCAATGTCAATGAAGAAGAATTAACAAATCCACTCTCAGAAGATGTACTCAAAGTAGCCAAGAAACATAATGTCCGCCCCTTTTTGCTTTCTGCCAAAGTCGAAGAAGAAATCTCCCGGCTTGAAACTGAGGATCAAAAGATGTTCCTTGAAGATTTGGGCATTTCCCAACCCTTGAAAGACCGATTTATCAGAGAGGCTTACTCTCTTGCCAATCTCATTTCTTTCTTTACTGTTGGCGCAGATGAAGTCAGAAGCTGGGCAGTGGAAAAAGGCGCTAAAGCTCCTGAAGCTGCAGGAGTAATTCATTCGGATCTTGAAAAAGGTTTTATTCGTGCCGAAGTTTTTCATTATAACGATCTGATTGAAGTTGATGGAAACGAAAAGGCATTGAAAGCAGCAGGGAAATTCAGACTGGAAGGTAAAGATTATGTAGTTAAAGACGGTGATATAATGAATATCAGGTTTAACGTCTAACATTTTTTCGGGCACACCGATTTTTTGCGCAGGTGCAATTATGAACTCAAATGAAATCAGACAGAAATTTTTTAAATTTTTTCAGGATAAAAACCATGAACTGGTTAAGTCAGCCCCTGTGGTTCCCCAGGACGATCCAACCATTTTGTTTACTAATGCCGGAATGAACCAATTCAAAGACATTTTTCTGGGTTCTGGTACCAGGGATTATGTGCGGGCAGTTGACACCCAGAAATGTATTAGAGTATCCGGCAAACACAATGATCTTGAAGAAGTAGGTTATGATACCTATCACCATACTTTTTTTGAAATGCTGGGTAATTGGTCTTTTGGAGATTATTTCAAAGAAGAAGCCATTGTCTGGGCTTGGGAGTTCTTGACCCAGATAATGGAATTAAGTTCCAACAAATTATATGCCACGGTTTTTGGAGGAGATAAAAAGCTTGAACTGGAAAAAGACATGGAGACCTGGAAGTTCTGGAATAACAATACTCCCCTTTCTTCCTCCAAAATTATCTTTTGCGGCGCCAAGGATAACTTCTGGGAAATGGGCAGTACGGGACCATGTGGTCCCTGCACTGAAATCCACTATGACAGAGGACCTGAAGCCTGTGAAAAACAGAATATCAAAGAACACAAATGCAAGGTCAATGGAGATTGCTCCCGCTATATTGAGATCTGGAATCTTGTTTTCATGCAATATAACAAAGATGAAAATAACAGAATTACCCGTCTCAAAGAAAATCATGTTGATACTGGTATGGGGCTGGAGAGACTGGCCGCCATCGCCAATGGCAAATTCTCCAATTATGATACGGATCTTTTCCAGCCAATATTCAGACAAATTGAAACTGTCAGCAATAAAAATTATAATGACAGCAATGAAATAGCAGTTGCTTTCAGGGTCATCGCCGATCACTGCAAAACTTTATCAATAGCAATAGCCGACGGGGTTATGCCTGCTAACGCAGGAAGAGGTTATGTTTTACGCCGGCTCCTGAGGCGTGCTGTACGTTACGGTCGCCAATTTCTTGATTTGGATAAACCTTTCATGAGTCAGACAGTCGATGCAGTTATCAAGCTTTATGGGTCAATTTTTCCCGAACTAAACCAGAGTAAGGCTCATATCAAACAAGTTCTGCTTTCAGAAGAAAAAGCATTTATCCGAACCATAGACAACGGTATTATGCAATTTACCAGATTGATTAACTCTCTTGACGGCAACGTTCTTGATGGAGAAGAAGCTTTTGATCTTTACTCCACTTATGGCTTTCCCCGGGATCTGATCGAATTAATGGCCAGGGAAAAAGGACTGACTCTCGATGAAAAAGGCTGGAAAAAGGCTGAAATCGAACACATCAAAGCCTCAAAAAGTGAAACCCGAAAAATAGTTGATTTTGATACTGAAGCTTTGGGGGAACTGTCGGAAACAATTTTTACCGGTTATCCTCAAAACCATTTTTATGCTTTTGAAGAAGCCAGGATTTCCACTACTCCTTTACTTTTTCTGAAAAATAATACTATCTTGGTGTTAGAAAGCACTCCCTTCTATGCTGAATCTGGAGGTCAGATCGGAGACAGTGGCATTATCTTCTCAGGAAGTGACGATCCGGAAAAAGCTGATTTTCTTTTCAAGGTGCAAAACACTACAAAATTTGGCAACTACCATCTTCATCACGGCCAACTTGTCAAAGGCAAAAAACTCCCAAAAAAAGTTATTGCTAGCATCGATTACTCCAAACGCATTAACATCATGGCAAACCATTCCTCCACCCATCTTTTGCATAAAGCACTGCATGAGGTTTTGGGAGAACATGCCAGACAACAGGGTTCAAGTGTTGACGATGAAAAACTGCGCTTTGATTTTACCAATTCACAAAAAGTAAACTCCAAAGATCTGTTAAAAATTGAAAAGCTGGTAAATGAGAAAATTCTGCAAAATCTCAAAGTTGACACAAAAATTATGGATGTGGAGGAAGCAAAAAAAAGTGTAGCAACTGCAATCTTTGGAGAAAAATACGATAACCAGGTCAGGGTTGTTTCAATAGGTGATTTTTCCTGCGAACTGTGTGGAGGAACTCATATACCCACAACAGCTGAGATCGGAAGTTTATACATTACCGATGAATCCGCTCTGTCAGCTGGTGTACGCAGAATTACCGCTGTAACCAGAATGAAAGCCTGGGAATATGGTAATTACTATCGTAAACTGATGGAAAAAAATGCAAATAAACTCAATACTGTTGCCTGGGAATTGGAAACCAAAATAGACAATCTGCTCAGCGAAAACAAAAATTTAAAAAAACTGGGTAAAAAAGTCGAACAAGTTGAATTAAAAGAAAAAAAAGATGAACTGCTTATTTCAGACAAAGAACTCAACGGAATCACAATTATTACAGCCCATCTTCCTAAATATACCCGCAAACAGATTTCCGGCATCGTTGATATGATCACCAGCGGCACTCAACAGGTTGCTGGATTGCTCACATCTGGAGCAAAAAAAGGCAGTGTGGCCATTGTAGTCTTCAGATCAAAATCTCTTAAAGCATTTCACGCTGGCAGATTTTTGATAAAAGTCGCCCCAATCATTGACGGACGTGGAGGTGGAAGAGATAATTTCGCTCAGGGCGGTGGGAAAAACATTGCCAGAGTTGAGGAATTGATCCATAAAAGTAGAGAGTTACTTATTGAAGAGTTAAAATAATGGAGTAAAAGCTGTGTTCAAAATAATCAAATTATTAATTCTCCTTTTTCTGATAATTGCCTCCTTTACCGTCCCCTTGGGCAGTAAAACCTTTGCTGGTCATATTCAGGCAATCTGGAAAAGCGACGAAAGCAAGGACATGAGAGCTGGAGTCAACGAGAAATATCAAGAAATCAAGAAAGAACAAGAATTAAAAATAAAAGAAAAAATCAAAAGAAAACTGAAAGAAGAACTCAAGGAAGAATTAAAAGAAGAATTAAGAAAAGAAGTTGAGGAAAACACAAAAAAAGATAAGTAGTTCCCCAGTTCAAAGGTGCAAAATGAAAAAACTCATATTTATTATTGCTTGCAGTGCTTTCTTCTCAGCACTTCTAAGTGCAACAGGCACATATTTTGTTATTAAATCCCAAAACTCTCAGGTTGAATCTGTTAACTTACCAGATACCGATAAACCCATTCCTTCAAATACGGATTCCAGCACGAAAACTCCCAATTCAAAACAGACTTCCAATAATTTACCATTGAATAAATTACCTAATTTTATTCCTGTAATCAATTCTGTCAAAAGATCAATTGTTCATATCTCTACTTCTTCCGGAAGAGGTAACGCTTATCTTTTAAGGCGCTATTTTGGAAGACGTCCCCGCAATGAAGGCAGTCTGGGGACAGGAATAATCATCAGTGAAGACGGGTACATCATCACTAATTATCACGTCATCCGAGGTGCTTCCAGGATCGAAGTCAAATTGCACGATGGAAAAATTTATCCGGCTTTTTTGAAAGGAAGAGACAGTCTTACAGATGTGGCTCTGATCAAAATAAAATGCAAAGATTTGACTCCTGCTCAACTAGGAGACAGCCAGGCAATGCATATTGGCGCCTGGGTCATGGCAATCGGCAACCCCTTCGGTCTTTCCAACACCGTTACTGCAGGTATTATCTCCGCCAAAGACAGAACAGATCTTAATCCCAACCGTTTTGACTATTCTTCTTATATCCAGACAGATACAGCTATCAACCCAGGCAACAGCGGAGGACCTCTGATAAATATCAAGGGAGAAGTAATTGGAATCAATACTCTGGTGGATACCCGAGGTCAGGGTATTGGGTATGCAATTCCCATAAATCGAATCAAGAAAATCATCCCTCACCTCAAAAAATTTGGTACCGTCGCCCGTTCTTTTCTTGGTGTCAGCGTCCGCGAGCTTGGCAGCAATGAGAAAATACGATATAAGTACAAGAATAAACATGGTATTTTAGTTGTTTATGTCACAAAAGACTCCCCAGCTGATCGAGCCGGAATAAAAAAGGGAGACATTATAGTTTCCTTTGGCAGCAAAAAGATCAAAAATGAGCAGGAATTAGCTTGGGAAGCATCAATTGCCGGTATCGGGAAAAAAGTAAATGTTGAGATTTTTCGTGATCACAAACAAATTAAGTTAGAAGTCAAATTAGCTGCTCATCCAGGTAACAGAGTATCCCAACTATCCCCCAAACAAATGGGAAAAAACCCGCCCTTTGGTCTCAATGTCAGAACAATCAGAAGGGGAAGTGGCAATACCAAAGTTGTAATTACCAGTACCAGACCTCGCAGCGTTGGAGCCAAATACGGACTCAACCCTGGAGATCGCATTTTAAGTGTAGGAAAACATTCTGTCAGTAATGTAAGTGAATATTACGAAGAAATATCCCAATACAGTTTTGGACAAAATGTAATGTTGTTGATAGACTCACCTAACACCACCCGCTGGGTAGTTCTTCCCTATAAATAGCCCCATCCATCGGTATTTACTCGGTTTTTTTGGTATTTTAATCACTATCCTCAATTACCAAATAGAATATACTAATTTTATGATAACAAAATATTTATTTCTTTCAGTAATTTACATGGTTTTTCTTTCAATCCCATATGAAATCAAGGCTAAACCAGCTAAAATGGTTTTTTTTAAAAGTGCTGCCCAAAAAAATATTGCAATTATCCAGAATAAATCCGGGAAAAAGCCAAACCGTCTGGAAATCTACAATCTGAAAGGGAAAAAAATTAAAAGCATAAATTTGTCCTTTGAGCCTTTGACTATCTGCAGTACCGATAAATATTTTGTTATTTCCAGAGCAAAAGGTGGCTTGTCCCTCTTCAAAATCAACACTCTTAAAGAAATAAGACAAAAAATAACTTACCCCATCCTGACTCTGTATTGCCGGGAAAACAAAGTAGTAACAGGAGGAAAATCAATTTCTCTTAATATTTACTCCCTTCCGAAATTTAAAAAAATTGAAAAAGTCGGAGAGCATGCTTCCTGGATTACCTCTATAGCATTCAACCAGAAGAAGAAGTATTATCTGTCAACATCTTGGGATCATTATGCAATTCTCTGGAATGGAACCAGACGAGGCAAAGTTTTCAAACATGGGCAAGCAGTAAAAAGCGCAATTTTTATTCCGGAAACATCTATCATTGCAACCATTGCAGCTGATGATCGGATCAGATTGTGGGATACCAGCAACAAAAACAAAAAATGGGGAGTTTTAAAACAGTGGAAAAGAACCAAAAATGGTTATTCCCTCTATTATTCTTCTGCATTCAAATCTGTAATTGTAACCCTGAAAGACGGACGAATCCTGAAATATAAATACGCCAGAGGCAGATTGCAGCGGCCCTCAAAAAAAAGAATTTTCAAGGATGAAGCTGTTTGGGATATGTTGGAGGCTGGAGGGAATAAATGGATATTTCTCGGGTCAAAAGGTAAAGTTAAATTTATAAATCCCCTCAAATAAAATCCTGAGAAAATTTAGATTGTTTGATAGAATTTTTTAAAAAACTGAATTGTTTTTTCGATATCACCTATCTTCTGTTCCAAATGGGTAACCATCCTCATATTTTCATCTTCACGCAGAATTATTCCATTATCTTTTGCTTGGGAAACCAAAGGGCTGAGTTGCTGTGGTTTAATTTTTACAAAAACCATATTGGTTTGAACCAGGTTTCCGTCAACTTGTATCTCATCAATCGTACTCAAGCCACGGGCAAGCATAATTGCTTTTTCGTGGTCTTCTTCAAGACGCTCTATATTGTGCTCTAAAGCATAAATGCCTGCAGCTGCAATAATCCCAACCTGTCTCATTCCTCCTCCCAATATCTTTCTCCATTTTCGGGCCTTGGCAATAAAAGAAGAATTCCCACATAAAAGCGAACCTACAGGAGCTCCCAGACCTTTGGAAAGACAAATAGAAACAGAGTTGAAACCTGAAGTTATTCTGGATATATCCAGCTTCAATTTAACAGCTGCATTAAAAACTCTGGCTCCATCGAGATGGGTTGCTAAAGATTTGGCGGCTGCAAAATCAAGTGCTTTATCCAGATATTCGAGGGGCAAAACTCTACCCATATTGGTATTTTCCAAGCAAAGAAGTCTGGTTCTTGCAAAGTGAACATCATCGACCTTTATTTTTTTTTCAACTTTGTTCAAGTCGAGGGTTCCATCCTTTTCAAATTCAAGAGGTTGAGGCTGCACACTTGCAAGTACTGCTCCTCCTCCCGCTTCATATTTGTAAGTATGGGCTGTCTGTCCTGCTATATATTCGTCACCTCTCCTGAGATGTGAAAACAGGGCGATGAGATTACTCTGGGTGCCGGAAGAAACAAAAAGAGCCTCTTCCTGTCCGGTTAGAGCAGCTCCTTTTTCTTCAAGTTCGAGAACTGTTGGATCTTCTCCATATACATCATCCCCTACTGCAGCTTCAGCCATTAATTTTCTCATCTGTATGGAAGGTTTGGTAACTGTATCACTGCGAAAGTCAATCATGATTATTCTCTCTTTCGCAAAACATAATCAATCTATAGAAAGATCGGAAATTTTTGCATTTTCATTATTGGCGAGATTAAGTACGTTAAAATAATGTTTATCACCATAATAAAGAAGATAGGCTAAAACTCTTTCAATAGTCTGTTCAGATAAACCAGCCAGTGGCAAATAAGAATTCAATTCAGGAACACCATCTGAACGGATTGAAAAATAGACCCACTCCATGTTACTGTTGGCTTTGATTAAATATTTACTGAGACTGGAAAAACATTGCTCTGAACGGGCAGAAGTGGCAAATGGAGTAATGAAAAAATTCAAATATTCTTCTTCCCAATTACATTTGAGCTTGTAAGTATTAGCCTCACCCTCGAAATCAAGAGTAAAACTGTATTTTTCCAGGTTTGATACCTCAAGTTTATACCTGTTTTGGATAAACTCGATTAAATGAGTAAGTTTTTCAATTGGTTCCATGGATTGCCCATATACCCTTCCACCTGCTAAATAGTTCCTGTTCCCAAAAAGAAGGTCACCATCTGAGAACGGAATTTCACTTCATCTACCTTGTCATAACTTCTTGCTCAGCCAATAATCCCGATTCTGGAACGGGAACTAAATATCTTCAATTGTTCCATATTTTTCAAAACTCATGGTAAAAGCAGCTGAAGCTTTGGTTTTGGAGCGCAATTCAGTAGCATAACCAAACATGTTTCTTAAGGGAACATAGGCTTTGATACTTGATTTTACACCCTTTTTCTCCATCTTTTCAACTCTTCCCTTGCGTTGACCGATATCTCCTATGACATCGCCGACATAATCTTCAGGAGTAATAATAATGACAGCCATAATCGGTTCGAGCAAGACACAACCATCTTGATCAGCTGCTTTGCGAAATGCTTCCTGGGCTGCAATCACATATGCAATTTCGGTGGAAGCTCGATTTTTTACTTCAATATCTTTGATGGTTACCTTTACATCCTGAACAGCATAACCACGGGCTCCGGCTGCATTGGCAGATTCTCTGGCTCCCTTGAGAGCGGAATCAAGAAACTTTCTGGTATCTCCTGTCTCTTCGGCCAATCCTGGAGCAAGCTTGATCTGTAATCCTTTTCCTCTAGGCAAAGGAGAAACTTCAAGTCTTACTTTGCCGAACATCTCTTTTTCTTTGCCATCCTCTTCGATGATTCTCCGGAATGAAGCCTCGGCTTCAGTTTTTCCCTTGAAAGTTTCTCTGAATACAACCTGTGGTTTCCCAGCTCTTGCCTCAACCTTATAGTCATTAACAAGCCGGTGCATAATTACTTCGAGATGCAATTCACCCATGCCACTGATGAGAGATTCGCCTGTCTCTTCATCTTCGTAATAATTAAAGGTTGGATCTTCTTCCATGAGCACTTTGATTGCACTTTCCAACTTGTCTTTTTCTGCCATATTTCTTGGTTCAACAGCCATGTTGATTACCGGTTCATATTTATCAATTGGTTCGAGTAAAACCTGAGTATCTTTGCGACAGAGAGTGTCTCCGGTAATAACTGTTTTCATACCCTGGATCATTACAATATCACCTGCCACTGCTCCTGGGATTCTTTCCCTTTTATTGGCATGCATTTTGAAAATTCTGGAAAGACGCTCTTTTTTGCCAGTTCTGACGTTGACAAGTTTATCACCTTCAAAAATTTCTCCGGAATAGATTCTGAAATATACCTGCTTGCGAGTTCCATCCATGGATACTTTGAAGGCCAGCATGGACAAAGGGGCACTTCTTTTTGGATGAAGGATGATTTCTTCATTTTTCCTATTTTTCAATTTCTTTTTTATGGGTTCCAGCTCCAGCGGAGAAGGAAGATATTTGTAAATAGCATCCAGTAATGGCTGAATACCGCGATTTTTCAAAGCACTTCCGGTAAAAACCGGTACCAGATTTCCAGAAAGCGCTCCCTTTCTGATTCCGTGATAAATATCGTCACTGGTGAACTGCTTTTCTTCAATAAACTTCTCCATAAGTTCATCATCTTGTTCCGCTGCCTTTTCAATTAGTTCTGAACGATACAAGCGTGCATCTTCGAGTAATTCCGCAGGAATATCTTTGTACTCCGGTTTGTCTTCCTCTCTGCCGCTCCAATAGATGGCTTGCATTTCCACCAGGTCTATGACCCCTTTAAAGTCGCTTTCTCTGCCTATAGGCAGTTGAAGCACAACGGGCTTCGCCCCAAGTCGATCCCTCATCTCATCCACAACAGCAAAAAAATCAGCTCCCATTCTATCCATCTTGTTGACAAAAGCAATACGAGGCACACCAAATTTATCAGCCTGATGCCAGACTGTCTCAGACTGTGGTTCAACTCCGCCCTTTGCACAAAAAACAACTACCACTCCATCAATTACTCTCAAACTGCGTTCCACTTCAATAGTAAAATCTACATGTCCGGGAGTATCCATAAGGTGATATTCATAATTTTTCCAGGGGAACATGGTAGCAGCTGCAGTAATGGTGATCCCCCTCTCCTGTTCCTGTGGCATCCAATCCATCTGGGCCGAACCTTCATGTACTTCTCCAATTTTATGGATTTTTCCGGAATAGAAAAGAAACCTCTCAGTCACAGTTGTTTTTCCTGCATCAATATGAGCTACAATTCCTATATTTCTGATAGTGCTTCTGGATTTTATCTTAATTTTATTTTTGTTACCGGCCATGGTTCCTCTAAATATAATTTATGATTTCAAAATAAAAAAAAACTGTCTCAATCATTGCTGACTCGCAATGAATGCAAGCCAAATTTGAGATGTTGCAATTTTTCGTAAGTGGAGCTTATTCCTGCATCTTCGAGATTGATATTATCAATTATTTTTTCGATTTTATAATCCATGTTTGCGTACAGATTTGCAACTTCCTGTTCGCGTATTTCGACAGATTCTCTGTACTTGGTCAGATCTTTATTCAGAGTTATGATTTTATCCTTTTTTTCAACTTCTACAGAACTGAATTTTTTTTTCAGGGTTTTTATTTGGAATTCAATATCTTTCACATATTCTTTGTCACGCTTTTCTTCTGAATTGTTGTCAATATAATTGCTGTACTCATGACTTAAGTCCATAATGGCATATTTCAGTTTTTCAAGTTTCTGTCCGGATTCAAAACGGATATCCTCAAAGAGCTGTTCTTTAAAAGCAATTGTGGAATTAAGTCCGGAAATTTCTGATTCATACTGGATAAGCTCATTTAAGATTTTTGAAGCTGGTTCAGGAACAATTTTACGCTGTAAAAATTTACGAAATATCTCCTTGAGAGTTTGATGATACTCATTTCTAATTTCTAAAACACTTTTATCTTTAATAAAATTATCAACTTCTGAAAAATCAGAAGATCCCATTGCTTGAGATTCCAAAACATCCGAAGCTGGTTCCACCAATTTTGAAGCCATACTGGAAATTATATTTCTCACCCGGATTAATTCCGTCTTGAGTTTTCTGGCAGTCTGAAACCGATCTTCAGGACTCTTGGCAAGGCATTTTAAAACAACTCCATCAAATATTTGGGGAATTACCTGATCAGGCATTTTTATGGATGGAGCCTGAGGTTTCTGGGAAATATGGGCTTGCAGTGTTTCGGTGGGATCATTGTAATAAAACGGCGGCATTCCGGTTACCAGTTCATAAGCTAGAACTCCAAGTGAGTAGATATCGCTTCTGCCGTCAATAGTTTGATCAGAAGCTTGTTCAGGGGACATGTATTCCGGAGTACCAAAAACCTGGCCATGTTCTGTAATTCTGGTATTTGTGCAGGAGGGAAGCAGTAATCTGGCTATTCCAAAATCAAGTAACTTGACCACATCTTTACGCCCCATTTCTCTGGTAAGCAGAACGTTTTCGGCTTTCAGATCCCGATGAACTACTCCGGCCTTGTGGGCATAACCGAGAGCATCAGCTACTTGAATAAGGATATTTACGGCTCTACTCAGTGGAATTTTACCCTGTGATTCAAGCAGAGAATCAAGCCCTTCCCCTTCAAGATACTCCATAACTATATAGTGGTTACCTTCTTTTATTTGCCCAAAATCTGTAATATAGACTATTCCGGGATGGACCACCTGGCTCGCAGCAATCGCTTCTCTTCTGAATCTTTCAACAAAATTTCCATTTTCAAGATATTCAGATTTGAGAATTTTTATCGCATAACGACGTGGCAGGGATTCATGTTCAGCCAAGTAAACAACACCCATTCCACCTTCACCAATATAGTCAATTATTCTGTATCGTTCGGATATTATCCGACCAAGAAGTGGATCATATTCCATAAAAAACCTCAGTAAAACTCTACCAGGAATTTATTCGAGAACCCGATGGCTCTGGATTTGAATTATTTTAATAAAAAATGTTGTTCACAATTATCAACTGAATTGCGGTTTTGCTGAACTTGACAGAATATTCAAAATTTCTGCAGTCCAAGAACAATAATTGACAAAATCGTGAACACAGGTTTGAAAACAGTAATGTTATCAAACAGCCAAAGTTTCTGCAGGAAAGATTCCAGTGAGTACAAAAACTGGCTGATTATAGGAAAAACTGTAAAAATTGAAAAACAAGACTGTTGACAGAGC
>JAQICJ010000238.1 GCA_027858615.1 Deltaproteobacteria bacterium | reverse complement strand
CCTCTAAAATTATTTATTTTAGTGATGATAATACAGAAAAATTTCTTCTGGAAAAAAATCCCGATAATTACTTTCAGGAATGGAGCAATCTGTTTAAACCACGTTTGACCGTACCCTGTGGAAAAAGAACCGGTTACCAATATGATATCAGTTTGCAATCTGTTGAGCATCCCGATGATCTTTTTTTGCTTTTTTTGCTTTTTGCCTTTTTGCTTGAAAATCATGATTGCCAAATTTTTGATCTTACAGCTCAAAAATCCATTTCAGCAAAAGAAATTAATAGAACAGTTGAGAGGGGAACTTTACAATTGAAACAATTAATCAACTGGCATCATGTCAGTGATGGCACTTCCCGAAGCTGGTTTCATACTAACGGCATGGAAAAAGTTGGCTTGAGCAATTTGGAAACCTATTTTTTTCATAAATATGAAGAAATTGAAAAATATCAAAAATTATTTTTGGAACTGTTTAATTACAAGCTCGAACATGGATCCTCTACGCCATTGCCGGCAATTTATTCTTCCTGCATAATTCTTACCCGTCAACAGATTTTCAGACAATTGCCTGATTCAATCAGAAAAATGTTCAAAAACCACGGCAATGATTATCTTGCTGTAGTTCAGAAAGATTTTTTTGACTGAGTTTGCAGATCGATTAAGATAGTTTTCATGTGGGTGAAGTTACTCCTTGCATTTGATGTAAATTTCTTCCCCGGTCAAACACCCCTTTTTCTGAACCAGGAATAAATTTGACTTCAATTTTATTTTATCTTTTTCTTTCAATTCTGTTTCAATTTGCTGGATGTGGGGAAATTTCAAGCCAAGATAATGACTTCCTCAGTTTTCAATTGTTTCACATCGAAGAAGACAAAAATAGAAGCAATTTTTTGTTTTCAACCGAAAAGCGGTCAAGATCCAGAGATACTTCTGTTCCTGGAAAGGGAACAGGGAGCGATTCAGATTGGCAAAAGAAATGTTTCTGTTCAGCCAATACCCAAAAGAAACGCTGGAATAGTTGTCAGACAGAAAAAGTACTGGCTCAGGGACGTATTGAAAATATAATTCCCGCACAATTGACCGGAAGAACAATTAAATTCTATTTATATATTGCTTTGGAGGATAAACACGGTTTTTTCCCTGGAAATGGCTCCTACCTGCCTGGAACCATGAAAGCAATATTCAAGGTCAAACACCGGGGCATGGATTTTACTTCTCCCAATGCTGAAATTGCAGCTTTTAAACTGGCTCGGCTTCTTCAATTTAACCAAGTGCCTCCCGCTGCTTTTCGCCGGCTTTCCGAATCCTACTTGTTACAACTTCTGAAGAAAATGGATTTGAAAAAGGCAAATAAATTCAAGCATGATGTATACAGTGGCAATAATCTTATAACCGGTGCTGCTGTTTATTATTCAGACGGGTTTACTAATTTTGAATCCACCCGAATATATACAGACTGGCTTTTCAAAAAAAAAGATACCGGACTTGGTGTTTCCCGGAAAAAATTGGCCAAACAAATGGGAAAGGTGATCCTGTTTGATTTTCTCACCGGCAATTATGACAGATTTTCCGGTGGAAATATCATGAAACATAAGACAGGGCGACTTCTTTTTATTGATCATGGAGCGGGATTTGGAGCCGGAAGAGAGTGGAAAAAACAAAAAGCCTGGGAGCTGCTCAGAAAATTAAAAAAAGTTTCTGAAGAATTTGTTGCCAGAATTTCCCAATTGTCTAATGTTAAAATTAAAAGATGTCTCAAAGATACTTTGTCTGAAAACCAAATATGTGAAATAATAAACCGCAAAAAGAAATTGCTTGAATATTTGAATAATAAATACAAAGGCAGTTATTATTAATTCTGTCATTATTGTTTTGTTTTAATTAAAGATTACCTGGAGGAACACTGATATCCATGGATGATTATTCTCCTTTGATTCTCGTTGTTGACGATGAAAAATCGATTTTGAAATCCCTTTCCAGAATCTTAATCAGGGAGAACTATCAAGTTATTACTTGTGAAGATCCCCGAGAAGCTGTTGAGGTTCTCAGGAATGAATATGTTTCCCTCTTGCTCAGTGATCTAAAAATGAAAAATATTGACGGACTCAGTTTATTAAAGATGTCCAGGAAAATATCTCCGGAATCTGAAATTATTATTATGACAGCCTATGGAAGTGTTGAAGTTGCCGTGGAGGCTATCAAGGAAGGGGCCTATGACTTCATCACCAAGCCCATCAAAAAAGCCCAGTTACTCAAGACCATAGATAAAGCTCTGGAGAAACAGAAGTTGGTGAGAGAAAACAGAAGCTTGCGTAAAGAGCTGGCTCTGCGCAAGAAACAAAATATTCTGGTGGGGAATTCACCGGTTTTTAAAAAAACCATGGATTTGATCTCACAGGTTTCTGATTCCAAAGCCAATGTATTGATCTACGGAGAGAGCGGCACCGGCAAAGAATTGGCGGCCAAAACAATTCATAATCTGTCACCCCGTTCCGGAGAACCTTTTGTAGCTGTCAATTGTGCTGCCTTGCCGGAATCAATCATAGAATCTGAACTTTTCGGTTATGTAAAGGGGGCTTTCACCGGAGCGAGCTCCGGAAGACAGGGGCGTTTCATCCAAGCTGACGGTGGAACTTTGCTTCTTGATGAAATAGGCGAGTTGGCTTCCCATTTGCAGGTTAAACTTCTGAGGGTTCTGCAGGAGGGAGTGATTGAACAAGTGGGGGCTGATAAAGCCGTTCAGGCTGATATAAGGCTTATTGCGGCAACCCACAAGGATTTAAGAAAAGAAGTAGAAAAGGGAAAATTCAGAGAAGACCTTTTTTATCGGTTGAATGTTATCAATGTTACCATGCCACCTTTGCGCAATCGCCTTGATGATATTCCATTGCTGGTTACCCACTTCATTGACAAGTTCAACAAAAAAAATAACAAAGAGATCAAAGGAATTGATGAATCGGCCCTTGAAATTCTTTCTTCCTACCACTGGCCCGGTAATGTCAGGGAATTGGAAAATATAATTGAAAGAGCTGTTGTTTTGACCAGGGAGGATATAATCCGAATCAAGGATCTGCCACCTGAATTGACTTCCGTTCCCTATCAGGGAACCTCCATTTCAGTTCAGATTGGTACTCCCCTCGAAGATATTGAAAACAAGATAATCAAAGAAACTCTGCGTTTTACCGATGGCAATAAAAAGGATGCTGCTAAATTATTGGGTATAGCAACCAGAACTATATACAGAAGGGTTTCAGAGGATTGATCTCTGAAAAGAACTCCTATGGTCTACAGAAAAAAGAAAAAGATCTTTCGCAAAATAAGAGCCTACTGGATTGTCATCAAGATAATTTTCATGTTCAAGTGGGCTTCGTACCGAACCATGTATCTGCCTCAGAGGAAACGAAAAAAATATTATAAAAATCTATATAAAAAAAGTGGAAAAATGGTTTGTGACGCAATTTTGCAATTGCAGGGACTTTATATCAAATTGGGGCAGTTAATTTCGATTCTGGCAACGGTACTTCCTCCTGAATTTCGCAAGGAACTTGATATTCTGCAAGATAAAATTCCTGCCTGGACCTGGTCTGAAATCAAAGCAAGGTTGAGGGAGGAATGGAAGAATGAACCAACGAAAATTTTGCAGGAAATCAGCGAAGAACCTTTGGCAGCAGCTTCTATTGGCCAGGTGCATCGAGCTCAATTGACCACCGGGGAAGAAGTTGTAATCAAAATTCAATACCCGGGTCTGGAAAAAGACATGCAGAGCGATTTGAAAACTTTCAGCGGGATAGTGAAGTGGCTTAGTTATTTTTTTTCCTATCCTGAATTGAAGAGGGTGTATCAGGAAATAAAATCCATTCTGCTTCAGGAAATAGATTTCGAGATAGAAGCTGAAAATATCAAACAATTCAATGATGATTTTGAAACAGTAAAGGGAATCAAAGCTCCCCAACTTTTTTCAGAATTAACAACATCCCGAGTTATAGTGACTGAATTTGTTGAGGGTTTCAAGATCAATGATCTCGAAAAATATAAGGAATATCAGTTGAATCCTGAGCAGATAATGGGGAAGTTAATTCAGTCCTATGCCTTGCAAATTTTCAAAAACGGCTTTTACCATGCTGATCCCCATCCAGGCAATCTTATGGTTACCAGGGAAGGAGAGCTGGTTTTTCTTGATTTTGGAGCAGCCTGTGAGCTTTCAGATGCGATGCGACAAGGGATGGTTGAGTTTGTTCAGGCTGCCGTTAAAAACGATACCGATGGTCTGATAAAATCAATGCGCAAGATGGGTTTCATTGCTTTGGAAGCCGATCCCAGAGTTTATGATCGGGTTGTTTCTTATTTCAACAATAAATTTCAGCAGGAAATAGGAATTGAAAATCTTAATCTGGGTAAAATAAAATTTAATCTCAAAAGCGGGATGAAAAACATGGCTGATTTGAAAAACATGAATATATCCCTGAGAGATATCTCAAAAACTTTTCATATTCCCCGGGAGTGGGTATTGCTGGAAAGAACCTTTCTGCTTCTGATGGGTGACGGAACTGAAGTTGCACCTGAAATGGACATCATGGAAGAGTTCATGCCCTATCTCAAAAGATATTCTGAAGAATTCGGCCTGGATCCTTCCACCCTGGCAGTGGAATCTTTGCAGCAATTTGCCAAAAATGCTATCTCCCTGCCGGCTGAATTGCGTAAATTTATTACCAGAATGAATTATGGAGAACTTGAAATCCAGCTGGCTCAAACAGGTACAGCCTTATCCCTGCTCTATTTTCTGGTCCAGGAAGTTTTTTTCGGGGCGGCGGCCTGGTTGCTTCTGGAAAGCTCCTGGAAATGGGATGCTCTGGGTAAAACCAGAAGAGGTGATTTCCTTTTTGCCGGCTTTTGTTTGAGTGCATTTTTATCAATGCGAGCTTTCTTCAAATCCTGGTACACCCTGCGAAATAAATAAACAAAACCTGAATAATTCCCGGAAATTTCCGGAGAAATGGCACTTACCTGCATGCACAACAGTTTTATAGAAATATTTGTTACTAAAGAATTGGATAATGAACGTCTGGACAAAATAATGGCTACCAGGATTTCGAGACGCAAAGCCAAAAGGATAATCAAGGCCGGAGCAGCTTTTGTAAATCGCCACCGGGTCAAGATTGCTTCTCGCAAAATACCCGCTGGTACCCAGATTAAATTCCCCCGGGAATTGCCGGCTGAACCTCCCGCTGTGGACTGGCAAAAACGGATTCTCCATCAGGATGACCATATTATCGTCGTCAACAAGCCTCAATTGTGGCCCACAGATCCTACCCTGTTTGGAGACAAATTTTGTGTTACTGCCAAAGTGGGGCAAATTGCAGGAATCAAAAAGCTTTATACCGTTCAGCGTCTTGATTTTCATACCAGTGGCACCCTTCTTTTTGCCAAAAATTCGCGGGCTGCCGCTCATTTGAATGAATTATTCAAACGCCAGCGGATAGAAAAATATTATCTTGCCCAGGTTGGCTCAGAGGTGAAGATTGGTTTCATCAAAGAACCCATAAGCAAATCTGGGCAAGAGCAAGGTCGTTTTGTTGTTGACAGCAAGGGTCAGGAAGCCGTTACTGAAATTCTGGAATCAACCCTGGTTGAAAATGGAAATTACCAGTTGAAAATAAAACTGCATACAGGAAGAACTCATCAGATCAGAGTGCATTTGTCCCATATGGAAGCTCCGGTAATTGGAGATCCCTGGTATGGCAATTCAGATTCTCCACCTATGCTGCTTCATTCCCACAAAATAAAATTAAATTCAGAAATATTGGGTCAACACCTCTGGATTTCTCCATTGCCTGATTATTGGAACTAGTTAGTTCCCATTCTGGGACGGGAACTAGTTCCCATTTAGTTTCTAGTTAATAAAAAATATTCAGTTTCAGCTTGTGCTATCTTTATTAACTTATTATTAATAAAAAACGAGAATCAGTTAATTTTCGTTTAAAAAACATGAAGTCACCGTCTGGGGACGGATTTTGAATTATTCAAGGTGCCCAAACTGGAAGGAATAGCTAAAGTTTATTGTGTTGATATTCCTTTTTAGTGGATAAACTGGCTCAATTCATCTTGTTTTTGAAAAATTACAATGGTATTTTGACTTTGCCGGTTTTTAGGTTAAATTTGAAAAAGCCCATATATAAATTTGGAGAAGTGTCTCCAGGAGTAGTTAGTTTATGTTTAAATACAAATTGTTATTACCGATATTACTAGGATCCATAATTATTGCAGCTTGCGGCAGAACGGATTTCGATCCTAATTATCTCCCTGATGCCGGAACCGATGGTTCGTCTGATACCGATGTCATTGAAGAAGGTTGCGGAAATGGAATTCAGGAAAATGATGAAGAATGTGATAACGGCAAATGGAATTCCAATGAACCCAATGCCCAGTGCCGTGAAGATTGTACTCTTCAGCGTTGTGGAGACAATATAGTTGACAACCAGGAATTTGAAGAATGTGATGAAGGAGATGCTAATTCCAACGAGCCGGGATCGTCATGTCGTCTGAACTGCACTGTCGGTGGTTGTGGTGATGGCATCGTTGATCCAGGTGAAGATTGTGATATGGGAGCCCTCAATTCAGATCAGCCTGGGGCTCAATGTCGAACCAATTGCATCCAGGGTGGTTGTGGTGACGGCATTGTTGATCCAGGACGGGGTGAACAGTGTGACGACGGCAACAATGTAAACACTGATGATTGTACCAATGATTGTCTTAATTCTAATTGTGGCGATGGTATTCTCAATGAATCCACTGAAAATTGTGATGATGGCAATGCCCTCAATGATAAAACCTGCAGTGCTGATTGTCAGGATTATTGTGGTGATGGAGTTATTAACAAATATCTGGGAGAACAATGTGATGATGGTTCTGATAATTCAGATCTGATTTCCGGAGCCTGTCGCACCAATTGTTTTTTTGCAACTTGTGGCGATGGGGTTTTTGATTATCAACAGTTTTGTCTGTCTACCCCCTTTGTTTTTCCTGCAATAGACAATGTCATTGATGTTACAACAGCCGATCTCAACAACGACGGATTCAAGGATGTCATTATCTGCACAGCCAGCAAAATCATGGTTTATGCCTATACTGAAACCGGTTATGAAAACACCTGGACTTCAGCCAGTCTTTCTCAGCCTATTTCACCAATGGTAGCCGATTTCAACGGTGATTCCATCCTTGATATTGCGGTGGTTGAATCGGGAGTTGATAAAATTGCTCTGGTTAATGGAAACAACAGTACTGGAGAGCCAACTTTCAGTTCCATCAACCGGTTCGATTTGAATGGAAATAATTCATCCCGAGCTACCTTCGGTGATTTTTCAGGAAATGGACATAAAGATATTATAGTTTTATTGCCCTACAGTAGCAAACTCGAAAGAATGACAAACGACGGCAGTGGCAATTTCACTTCAGATTATATCAGTGTTTGTTCCCGTCCCATAGCTATTGCCAGCGGACATCTTGATACTGATGGTAATACGGATTTTGCCATTACCTGCTATACATCAGGGTTGGTTCAAATTTACAAAAGTAATGGTTCAGGAGGTTTTACTCTGGCTCCACCTGTTGTTGCCAGCAGTTATCCTGTGGATCTAGAAATAGCTGATGTTAATAATGATTCACTCAATGATCTGATAGTTCTCAAAAAAATGTCTATAGGTTCCAGCCCTCAAATATCAGTATATAAAGCCCAGCAAAATGGTTCCTTTGTTCCGATTTTGGCAATTCAGGGTTTATCTAACACTGCAGAATTTATTGAAACCGGACATTACAACAGAAATGCCGGTACAGATACTCATGTTGATCTGGCTGTAAGTTGTGAGGATGGAATCAATCTTTTTGAAAATGATGGAGCTGGTAATTTCACCCAGGAAGAGTTTTATTCCTGGCCAACTTCACCGGGGAATTTTCACTGGGTAGATCTTAATAATGACATGAAAGGCGATTTGCTCACCCCAGGCGGGATTGAAGCAGGTCTGCTTGCTCCCATTGATGCCATATCACTGCCCTTTCCAGAAAATTTCAGTGTTCCAGCTATCAGTATCAAAGGAACTATAGGTGACTTCAGTGGTGACGGCCATGTTG
Organism: Deltaproteobacteria bacterium; assembly: GCA_027858615.1. Lineage (GTDB taxonomy): Bacteria > Myxococcota_A > Polyangia > HGW-17 > HGW-17 > JAQICJ01. Next base: position 15,840 of record JAQICJ010000238.1, on the reverse strand, counting down.
ATGCAATTCTTGTAACCAGCAATCAATTTCTTTATGTTTATCAAGGTGACGGAACTGGTAGTTTTACCAATTGGACCCTTGAAGATCAGATTACAAATCTGTTTCAGGTTGTAACCATAAATGATCAAGATTATCCAGATTTGCTGGTTGTAAAGACCGGAGAAAATCAAGTGGATTTAAGACCAAATCCATCAGGAATTGCCAATTCTGCTCAAAGTTTTGTTCCCGGAAGCACTCTTCCAAGAATGGCACGGGGAGGACTTGACCTGAATGGAGATCAATACCTTGATGCTGCCGTTTTATATAGCGATACTTCCCAGTTGACTGTTTATCTGGGAGGCACTACTCCTGTTCAGGCAAGTTTCAGCATCGGTAGCGGTTCCACTATTTTTGCCCCGGGAGATATCAATAGTGATAGTAATACCGATTTTTTAGTACTTGATGGTGATGGTTCTACTGTTAATTTACTTCTCAACGATGGTACTGGCACCTTTACCGCAGTAGGCAACGGATCACTTCAGGATGCTTATCCCACAGTTTTGGATCTGCTAGATCTCGACAGTGACGGTATCCCCGAACTCATTGCCGGATATGGTACTACAAAACAGATCAAAGTTTATACAATTAATTTTGCTTCAGCCAGCCTTGATTATGAAGTAACAGTCAATTTATCCTGTTCACCGGCTCGAACTGTTGTAACTGATCACGATTCCAATCTTACTAAAGATCTGGTGGTTTTCTGTCAGGACGGATATAAAGTCAAATGGCTCTATCCCGAAGCAGGATCTTTGGTTCTGCATAATGCGGTAAGAACAACAATTAAACATTATTCAGACTGTCTGCCTGGAGATATCAATGCAGACGGAGTTTTTGATTATGTTTGCATTTCTGATTTACAAACTATTTATTCCCTGCTCACTTCCCCCTGAAATATCTTTTCCCAAACATCATTTTTTGTTTCCAGCTTTGAAAGAGGATGATCAGGAGGAGAAATGTCTGAAACTATGAAGAAAATTTACTTTTACCTTAGTTGTTTTTTAGTATTGTTTATTTTTATTCCCCAGGCACACTCACAGGTACCTCACCTTTCTTTTTATGAAATGCCGTCTTCTAATGGGTATTCTTCCGTCCATTACAGTTTTCACGAATCCGATCGGAAAACGGCAGCTTTTTATCCCCATATCTACAGAAAATGGAATGCCAATACACCAGATACTCCAAATTTGCTTTATGATGCTTATTTTGGAATCAGAGCGGCCGAGGCTCTTTGGTTTTCTTCCATAGTGGAAGATGAAATCAGTTATGAAAACGGAACCGGCATTATTGTAGTGGAAAGAACCATCCCTTCGGGAACAGAAAACATTTCAGTTAAATCATATATTTTCAGTCCTTTTGAATTGGAAACCTCAGGGTATGTGATGTTGCTGGAGATCCAGGGTCCTGCTCCCCCTCTGGTAGCCTTTTCTCTGCATAATTTTCATGTGGGTGGGGGAGAATTCAGAATCGAAAATGAAACTCTGAGCATCAACGGAACAGGAATGCTGGAAGCAGGAGCCAGCGGTGGAGTATATTACCGAACCTTTGGTTCTGCTGACGGCTATTCAGTTGGTTCAGGCTCTCAAAGTCCCTATCAGATTATGCTTGACGGGTCTGATTTCGATGATAGCGAATCTCAATTTGAAGGTGATGATCAAGCTCTGGGCTATCAGTTCAATCTGCCTGCCGGAGTTGCATCAGGAGAATCTGTCTGGCTGGGTGTTGTAATAGGAGCTGGTGAATCATCTCAGGATATCAGCACCATAGCGCAAATAGTCAATGCTTATGTGGAGGGAGAAACTCCCCAGGGTATTTTACAAAAAGAACGAGATAACTGGACAAATTACCAGAATTCAGCGCAATTGCCTGCCAATATTGACGAGGAGGAGGAAAAACTGCTCAGACAGGGCTTGGCCGTATTGCGTTTTGCCCAGGTGCGAGAGCCGAATACTGAGGATGGTTCTCCTTTCGGGCAAATTTTGGCAGCACTTCCTAAAGCTCGTCCTGCCGAAGGAGAGGGTATCTGGAATATGGCCTGGGTAAGGGATGGTTCCTATGGGATTGCCGCCTTAGCTCAGGTGGGACTGCTGGAAGAAGCACGCCACGGCCTTGAATTCATGCTCAATGCCCAATCAGGTGAATATGAACATGCTGTTGGCTACCCCTATCATATTTCCATTTGTCGTTATTACGGCAGTGGTCGTGAAGAAACTGATTCCAATCAGAACGGACCCAATATTGAATATGATGATTTTGGTCTGTTTTTATGGGCTTTGACAACTACTGTACTGGCTGAACCGAATAATGACTGGTGGAAACAATATTGGCCGATTATCCGAGATCTGACAGCTGATGTTCTGGTCAAGCTCACTGAAAGATCAACTTTTCTGATTGCCCCCGACTCTTCCATCTGGGAAAGACATTGGAACGGAAATGAAAAACACTTTACTTATACTTCAATTATGGCTGTAAAAGGATTATGTGGAGCTTCACTGTTAGCAGCAATGATGGATGAACCTGAAAAAGAAGAAGAATATCTCAAAACGGCGGCTGAAATTATCAGGGGAATTGAAGTTAATCTCTTGGATTCAAATAATATTCTGGCAGGTTCCCTGGAAGAATTGGAAACTGATTCAGGCTACATTGATCTGGCCGTGGTTGAAGCTTTCAACTTTGGTCTCTTTGACCCTGACGGAGTTGTAACTCAATCCACTCTGAACCATTTCAACGACTATTTCTTCGATGGAGTTGAAAATGGTCATGGAGGTTATTTCCGCAATGATGACGGAGACTGGTATGATTATCAGGAATGGAGTTTTATAGATCTCAGGGTTTCCATTGCTTTGGGACTGGCGGGGATGGAAACCCGTCGTGATGCTCTGCTCAACTGGGTACTGGAACAATCTGCCGCTAATAATTATCTCATGGGGGAACTTTATTGTCGGGGAGACATCAATTGTGAACAAAGAGGGGATTATAAAGGTTCTATTCCCATGGTTGGCTTTGGTCCTGGAGCTTATATTCTTGCCCTTAAAGCCAGAAATGGTCAGGGTCCCACAGAGCTTTGCACCGAGGCAGCCGAGTATGATCCCGGACTTGAGGATCCCGATACTACTGATGGCGGAATCGAAACCGATATTGAACAGGATTCGGGACAGTCTATTACCCCCGGAGGTTCGGGATGTTCCTGTTCCCATTTTTCCGGTAGTGAAAATACCAACTATCTTGTTTTTATCTTTATTTTTTGTGCTGTATTTTTCATCAGACGAAGACAGTTGAACCCTGATTTTTAATAATTAAATTTGATGCTGGAGGGGGAGAGGGGACGGAGAACGATATTTTACATGTTGTCTCTGAAAACTTTGGCCAGGCGTTTTACCCCTTCTTCGAGCTTATCTTTGTCTACATAGGAAAAGTTGATTCTCAGGGTGTTCTTGCCAATGGAATTGTCTGCATAGAAGGCTGAACCGATTACATAGGCGACTTTTTGTTCCAGAGCCTTCATGAAAAGTTTTTCTGAATCCATGTGTTCGGGCAGATGCATGAAGAGGAAAAGTCCACCTTCAGGTTTTACCCAACTGACTCCTTCGGGCATGTATTTTTCAAAGGATTCTATCATGATGTTTCTTTTTTGTTTGTAGAGAGCAACAGTTCCTTTGAGTTGTTCACTCATCAATCCTTTTTGGAGGTAACGGGCCGCAATTCTTTGAGTGAAAGGAGTGGTGCAGAGATCAGCCGCTTGTTTGGCCATGACTATTTTATTGGTGATTTTTGTGTCAGCTATTACCCAGCCTATTCTGAAACCAGGGCAGAGAATTTTTGAGAAGGTGCCGATGGTTATTACCTGGCCATCATTGTCCAGTGCGAAGAATGTTTTCTGGTGTTCGCCTTCAAAACGAATTTCACGATAAGGACTGTCTTCCAGGATAAGTACATCATATTTTTTAGCCAGAGCCAGGATCTTTTTGCGACGTTCTTCATCCATGGTAATACCGGTGGGATTTTGGAAATCAGGAATTACGTAGATAAACTTTGGTTTTTCTCCAGCTTTTTTCATTTCTTCAAGTTTATCTTCAAGCAGATCAGCCCTCATGCCGTTATCATCAAGTTCAATTCCTACCATTTCGGCTCCATAAGCTCTGAAAGCACTAAGGCCACCGAGATAAGTTGGAAGGCCAACAATTATTTTATCACCCCGGTTGACAAAGATTTTAGCAATGAGATCCAGAGCCTGTTGGGAAGCTGTAGTAATAATGAGATTTTCAGTGGTGATATCCATGCCTTCATTGGGTCGATATTGATGATCAACCAGTCTTTCCCGAAGAAGTTGATCTCCTTCGGTCGTTCCGTATTGAAGAACAAAATTGGCCTCGTTGTCCATTATTTCACACATCACTTCTTTGAGTGCTTTTTTGGGAAAAGTATGTGGAGAGGGCAATCCTCCAGCAAATGAGATAATATCTGGTTGAGAAGTGAGTTTGAGTAATTCCCTGATGACGGAACGTTGCATGCCTTGGGCACTTTCAGACCAGATTTGTTTTAAATCGGATATCATTTGAGCCTCCATTAAAGGTAAATTGGTAAATAATTCGAGACATATAATGACAATAACTATTTTTTAATCATTGTCCAACACTCTTTTAAAATTTTAACAACCGGGCAAATCTTATAGAATGCCATTTATATGTAGAAATCAGCACCTTTTCACATAGCTTAAAAGATTATCTCATCTTCACTATAAACCTAAGCAGTTTTTCCCTTTTTTTGGAATAAAAATTATGTTATGAGTATTCAATCCACATTTCAGGAAGCACCTCCTTCTCCCAATATGAATTTCTCCTGTCAGTTTTTTCTCAGATTAAGGATGTTATAATGCAATAAGTTTCAATTTTTCCGAGTTCGATAATTCAATTGCTCAGTGAAAGGATAATAGTTTGAAACATTTAGATAAACTCGAAAACAGAAGTGTTCATATTTTGAGAGAAGCATATAGTGAGTTCGAACAACTCGGAATGCTGTGGTCTATTGGAAAAGACAGCACAGTAATGTTGTGGTTGGCCCGCAAGGCTTTTTTCGGTCATGTACCCTTTCCTCTGATTCATGTGGATACAAATTTTAAAATTCCCGAAATGATTGAATACAGGGACAAACTGGCTTTGAAATGGGGTCTCGATATGGTTTATGGTCAAAATGCCAAAGCCCTTGAGTCAAAACAGACTTTTCCCGATGGTAATACCAGCAGACTTAACTGTTGTCGAAATCTAAAGACGTTGGCTTTGAAGAATACTCTCAATGGTAATTGGCCCCGTTATCGCTTAAATCATGAAAAAGGCGAGTATGAGGTGGAAGAGAAACCGGAATCCTTTACTGGAGTTATTGTTGGAGTGAGGGCGGATGAAGAAGGTTCTCGTTCCAAAGAACGTTATTTTTCTCCCAGAAACAGATCCAATGACTGGGCTGTAGCAAATCAACCCCCGGAATTCTGGGATCAATATAAAACAGATTTTGCTCCTGGTACCCATGTCAGAATTCATCCGCTACTCGATTGGACAGAGTTGGATATCTGGGAATATATTGCCAGGGAAAAGATTGCAATGGTTTCATTGTATTATAATCGGGGAAAAGGAACCCGATACAGGTCTTTAGGTTGCTATCCTTGTACAAACCCTGTTGAATCCGAGGCAAAAACCAATGAAGAAATTGTTGCTGAATTGAAAACCGGCAAATTTTCAAATATAGCCGAACGTTCAGGAAGAGAACAGGATAAGGAAGACGGGGGTGGATTGGAGCAGCTTCGTCGCGATGGATATATGTAGTTAGTTCCCATCCCAGAATGGAAGGTCATCGCCTGGAAACGGAAATTGAATTAATCTGCTTTGTCATAACTTCTTGAAATAGTGGCAACTATATCTTCAAAGTTATTCCTCGCATCTCAATCCAATTTCTTCCCCAGCCAAAAACCCCCATTCTGGGATGGGAACTAGTCATCGCCTGGAAATTAATTTTTGGTAAAGGTTATTATTATGAACGATAAAGTTAAAAAAGATATGAACATAACTATTGTTGGTCATGTTGATCATGGTAAGAGCACAATTATTGGCAGAATGCTGGTAGATACCGGTTCTTTGCCCGAAGGAAAACTCGAACAGGTAAAAGAAACTTGTCGACGTAATTCCAAACCTTTTGAATATGCTTTTTTGCTTGATGCATTAAAAGATGAGCAAGCTCAGGGGATCACCATAGATACAGCCCGTTGCTTCTTCAAGACTGAACAGCGGGACTATATAATTCTTGATGCTCCTGGTCACATAGAATTTTTGAAAAATATGGTTACGGGAGCTTCCAGAGCTGAGGCTGGTTTTTTGGTTATTGATGCCAAGGAAGGAATCCAGGAAAATTCAAGAAGACATGGTTATATGCTTTCAATGTTGGGAATAAAGCAGATTTCTGTTTTGGTCAACAAGATGGATCTTGTTGATTACAGCAAGGAAGTATTTACCAAAATCAGAAAAGAATTCACCAAATTCCTCAACGATATTAAGGTTAAACCGAAATCTTTTTTGCCGGTTAGTGGGATGGAGGGCGATAATATTGCCTCCTCCTCACCAAATTTATCTTGGTATAAGGGAAAAACAGTTTTGGAACAACTTGATGCTTTTAAGGCTGAAAAATTTCCTGAGAACAAAGCATTCAGGATGCCGGTGCAGGGAGTTTACAAGTTTACAAAAGGTGGAGATGATAGAAGAATCGTCTCCGGAACCATAACTTCCGGCAGAATAAAGCAGGGAGATGAAGTAATCTTTTATCCTTCGGGTAAGAAAAGCAGGGTTGAAACAATAGAAGCTTTCAACCGTAAAAATCCAAAGATGGTCAAAGTTGGTCAAGCTACCGGTTTTATCCTTGATAAGCAGATATATATAAAAAGAGGTGATATTGCCACTCTTGCCAATCAGGAGCCACCTAAGGTAACTTCGAGGATTAAAACTAATATTTTCTGGTTGGGACAGAAGCCAATGGAAATGAACAAAGATTATCTGTTCAAGTTGGGAACAGCCAAAATTAGGGTCCGCTTGGAATCTATTATCAGAGTAATTGATGCTTCCGATTTGTCCAACTCCGAAAAGGACCAGATTAACAGGCATGACGTGGCTGAATGTATTTTGAAACTTGAAAGAGCTGCAGCTTTTGATTTGACTACGGAAATAGCTGAGACTTCCCGTTTTGTTCTGGTTGATGATTATGAAATATCAGGTGGAGGGATTGTTGATGGTGCTCTTCCTGATCAGCAAAGTTGGGTTCGCAAACAGGTTTATTTGAGAAATACCAAATGGCAGAAAAGTGTAATTACCTCCAGACAGAGAGCTGAAAAATATAATCAAAAAGCCTGTCTGATTTTGGTTACTGGTCAGCCTGATGTTGGCAAAAAACCACTGGCTAAGTTCTTGGAGAAAAAGTTGTTTGATGATGGCAAAATTGTTTACTTTTTGGGGATGGGCAATCTTCTTTACGGAGTGGATGCGGATCTTAAAAATAATAAGGACGAAGAAAATCCAAACAACAAACAAGAGCATATCAGGAGATTGGCAGAGGTTTCCAATATTATGCTAGATGCTGGAGCTATTTTGATAGTTACGGCAATAGGATTGGAACAGGAGGATGTCAATTTGATTGAAACGTCGGTGGATCATGATAATATTCTTTGTGTGTGGCTGGGTAAAAATGTTACCACTGATATCAAGTATGATCTTCATCTTCCGGCTGCTCTTGATCATCAACATGCTGCCAACCAGATCAAATATATGTTGCAAAAACGCAACTTGATTTTTACCCCTTAGATTTGGAGAGTTTTATTCTGATTATTTCAAATTTACCTGATTCGGATTTAATTCCGAAAATTTTTCTGAATAAAATTAACTGATTTTTGTTTGAAACCAGGTTGAGTTTAACTGTTATAAAAGGAGTGAAACGCTTGTGGATTACCAGGTATTAATTAAAAAACTGTTTCCGGTTATCAGGGAAGCAGCAAACAAAATAATGGAAATATATGAAGATGATTTTGAAGTAGATTACAAGGATGATTCTTCTCCTCTTACCAGAGCCGATGAGGAAGCTAATTCTATAATTGTCGATTTCTTACACAAAACCTGGCCTGAGCATGCTGTTTTATCTGAGGAAGTAAAAGACGATTTTTCCAGATTGGGTCAAAAATGGTGTTGGATTGTGGATCCTTTGGATGGCACTAAAGAGTTTGTAAAAAGAAATGGAGAATTTACTGTAAATATTGCTCTTTCCAAAAATCAGAAATCTATTTTGGGAATGATTTATGTTCCGGTTACCGGAGAGCTTTATTATGCTTTTGATCAGGGAGGGGCTTTTTATCAGCCGGCTCCGGAAAAGAAATTTCAGCAGATAGAGGTATCAGATCGAATTGAAAGTTTATGCCTGGTTATGAGTCGCTCTCATGCATCTGATAAATTGCAGGCACTTATTGATGAAAATAAAAAGTTTATCAAAGACTCCAAACAGGCGGGTTCTTCTCTCAAAGGATGTCTTGTTGCTCGAGGAGAGGCTGATATTTATTACAGGTTTAATCCCACTATGGAGTGGGATACTGCGGCTTTGCAAATTATAGTGGAGGACGCCGGCGGAATAGTCGAACAACTTGATGGAACTCCCTTGTTGTATAATCGCAAAGACAGTTTAAATGCCAAAGGGTTTTATGTGTTGAACAAAAGAGAAAATAATTTTCTGAAGGGTTTGAGATAATGACTGAGAATATTACCTGGCACCGGGGACAGGTGTTGCATTCCCATCGAGAAAAGCTTCTGGGACAAAAAGGACAGGTGTTGTGGTTTACGGGATTGTCCGGATCCGGGAAATCCACCATTTGTGTTGAATTGGAAAAAAAACTGTTGCAGCAGGGCAAATTAAGTTTCAGATTGGACGGGGATAATATCCGCCACGGTCTTAACAGCGACCTTGGATTCAGTACCGCTGACAGGATTGAAAATATCCGCCGCATTGGAGAAGTTGCAAAATTAATGAGTGAAGCAGGTTTGATTGTGCTGGCCTCGTTTATTACACCTCTCAGGAGAATAAGGCAAGATCTAAAAAGGACAATTGGAACAAACAAATTGAAAATTATTTACGTAAAGGCTGATTTGCAGGTTTGCCGAAGCAGGGATCCCAAAGGTTTGTATCAGAAAGTTGATGCAGGGGAGATAACTGAATTTACCGGAATAAGCTCTCCCTGGGAAGAACCGAAAAATCCTTTTCTGGTTCTCGATACTGAAAAATATAACATCAACCAATGTGTTGCTCACATTATGAAACAGGTTTTCAATAATGAAAATTAAACGCACTTTATATAAAACCTTAACTTGGAGAATTGCAGCTTCAACCACTACTGTTCTTCTGGTTTATGCCTTCAGTGGGGAATTGAAGGTTGCCGGAGGAGTTGCTTTGACGGAAGTATTTGTTAAATCCCTGGTTTATTTTATTCATGAAAGAGTCTGGGAAAAGGTCAAACTTCCGGAAGAAAAGAAAACTGGTTGAAGTGGAATTGTTGTTCGATTTTTGGAGCAGGTACTAGTGGAATTTGAGGGTGACCAGAGCCAGCAGAGCCAGAATAAAGGAGATTACCCAGAAACGCACAATTACCTTTGGTTCTGCCCAGCCCTTTTTTTCAAAGTGATGATGGATTGGAGCCATCAGAAAGATGCGTTTGCCTCCCGAAACCTTGAAATAAGCAACTTGAATAATCACTGAAACAGCTTCCATCACAAAAATGCCACCGGAGATCAAAAGTACATATTCATTTTTGGTAACTACAGCCATGGTGCCCAAGCCTCCTCCAAGGGCTAGGGAACCTACGTCTCCCATAAAAACAGAAGCAGGGTAGGTATTATACCACAAAAAACCGATACCGGCTCCGATCATGGCTCCGCAAAAAATTACCAATTCCTCAACACCGGGAAGATAAGCAATCTTGAGATATTCCGCCACCGGTTTTCCGTAAAAGCTGGCTCCATGGGCATAAGCAAAGATAAGAAATACAAAGGCGTTCAAAATAACCGGACCTATGGCCAGACCGTCCAGACCATCCGTTAGATTGACCGCATTGGAAGTACCCACAATAACCATAAGACCAAACAAAATATAGATTACAAAGGGAAGAACAGGGTAGGATTCAACCCCGATAAAGGGAAGAGCGAGTTTGAATTTCATGTCTTCCGAAAGGCCTGTGGTGTCTGACCCGTAAAGATAAGCCAGGACAACGGCTCCAATGACTATTTGAAAGATCAGTTTGAATTTTCCTGGAAGACCAGCGGAGCTTTTTTGAGCTACTTTGAGATAGTCGTCCAGAAATCCCAGTACTCCATATAATGCTGTAATGGCTACAACAACCAGAATATAAATGTTGGTGAGATTTGACCAGAGGAGAGTAGGCAGAACAAGGGAAAAAAGAATCAGAGTTCCTCCCATGGTGGGAGTACCTTGTTTAAGTAGATGAGTTTCGGGACCATCATCTCTTATTGGTTGTGCAAGTTGCTGATTTTGAAGCCTTTTAATAAACCAGGGACTTAGAAGAAAAGTGATGATTAGAGCAGTCAGGGTAGAGAGAACAACCCTCGTGGAAAGATAACGAAAAACGTTCATCCAGTTCAATTGGGCGGATTGATCTTTTAACCAGTAAGTAAGATGAAACAACATATTTATTTCCTTGAGGATTTTTAAAGGAGTTTATCCAGAAGTATTTTGATGCTTTTATCAAGAGCAAGTTTACGGGAAGCTTTTACCAGAAGCAGACAGTGTTTATTTTTGATAAAAGGAAAAATCTTTTCAACAGCTTGAGCAGGGGAATCGGCCTTGAGGAGAAGATTGTCCCTGTCAAGTCCTGCTTTGAAATCAGAATAGAAATCTCCAACATAAACTATTTTGGAAAAATCAAGTTTGCTGGCTGTTTTTCCAAGCTGATGGTGGTAGAAGCTGCTTTTATCACCCAGTTCCAACATGTCTCCCAAAATGGCAACCACCGGTCCGGAAAAAATATCTGATGCCATTTTGAGGACGGCTTCAGCCCCCGCCGGAGAAGAATTATAGGAATCATCAAAGATATAAAGCTTTCCTCTTTTGTGAATTTTGCTGCGTTGTCCGGGAAGTTGAACCCTGGTTACACCTCTGATTGCTGTTTTTAAATCGATTCCGAGAGCTGTACTTGCGGCCAGAGCAGCACTGCAGTTGAGTATTTGATGTTCTCCGGGAAGGGGAATTTTAACTTGGTGGATTTTATTATGGCAACGCAATTTAAAAGTGGAGCCGGCAAGATTGGATTCGTAATCAAGAATGGCAAAATCAGCAGGTTTTTTGCCAAAAGTTAAAACTTTTAATCCCTGTCGAACAGCTTTTTCAATTAGAGATTTTTCCGAAATCGGCAAAACAGCGGTTCCTCCGGATCTGATCCAGGGAATAAGTTCTCCCTTGGCTTTGCGTACTCCTTCGAGATTTCCGACACCTTCAAGATGAACAGGTCTTATTGATGTAATAATCCCGACTTGAGGTTCTACCAAGCGGGCTAATTTGTCGATTTCACCGAAATTGTTCATTCCCAGTTCTAATACATGGAAGTCTTCATCTCCTTCAAACCAGGAAAGGGTGAGGGGCAGACCAAGTTCATTGTTGTAGTTTCCGCGGGTGGCTCCAGTTTTGCCTGCCTCGGACAGAGCCGCTTTCAGCAGTTCCTTGGTGGATGTTTTTCCGCAGGAACCTGTGATAGCAGCAATTTTTTCGGAAGGGATGGACTTTTTCAACTCGATGCCTGCTTGCCACAAGGCTGTGATGACATTATCAACTTGTAAAACAAGGCAGTGGGAAAATTGCGGTTTTACCTGTATTTTTCTGGAAACAACTGCTCCTGTAGCTCCTTTGTCAAAAGCAGCGTCGATGAAGTTATGTCCATCAGCATTTTCACCCTTTACTGCAAAAAACAGATTGTTTTTTTTGGCCTCGCGTGAATCAAGGCAGAAGCCATTGAATTTACTGATTGTGCCACGGTTGATAATAGTTCCATTCAAGTTGTCAAGAAGAGATTTGACTTTAAGTACGGACATAATTTCAGATTTATTCCTCCATGAACTCCGCTGCAATTTCGCGATCATCAAAATGGTGTTTTATCGTTCCAATAATTTGATAATCTTCATGGCCTTTTCCTGCAATTAAAACTACGTCATTTTTGCGGGCATGTTTGATGGCGGTTTTAATTGCTTCTTTTCTGTCAGTTACCACGATATGTCCCCTGTCGATTTTTTCCAGTTCTTCCGGAGAATATTGCCGGCTTCGGATTCCAGGGAGAATATCTTTAATAATGGTATAGGGATCTTCAGTGCGGGGATTATCCGAGGTGACCAGACTGACATCGGATATATTATCTACACTTGCTCCCATAATTGGTCTTTTCAGAGCATCTCTGTCCCCGCCACAGCCGAAAACAGTGATCAATCTGCCCTCGGTTAATGGTTTTAGTGCCAACTGTACTCTTTCCAGGGCATCGGGAGTGTGAGCATAGTCCACAAAAACATCAATTGAACCAGGAACTCTTTCCAGTCTTCCCGGAATATTCAATTTGGTAATGCCCGAGCAAGCTCTGGTTATATCCACTCCGAGTGATTGGGCCAGGATCAAGGCAGCAGCAAGGTTGAGCAGGTTGTGTTCTCCAATGAGGGAAGATTTTATTTGATATTCTTTGTTGTTTTTACAATCTTTGATATGAGCTTTGAGGCCTTTGATGGAAAGATTATCTAGAGTAAGCAGCCAGTTGGGATGAAGAGAAGGGTTGAACCCGAAGGTTACGGGTTTAATTTTTTGGGGAATGATAAAATCGACTTTTTTACTTTCGGCCCAGGCAACAGCAATCCCTTCAGGTTTTAAATATTGGGTAAAAAGAAGTCTTTTGGCAGCAGCGTAATCATCCATATTTACATGGAAATCAAGATGATCCTGGGTAAAATTTGTCAGCAGCGCCAGATCAAATTTAATTGTGCGGTAGCGTTGCAAAGCTAGAGCATGGGAAGATGTTTCCATGAGCACCGCCTGGACGCCTGCTTGCTTCATTCTGGAAAGAAGAGGGAAAAGTTGATCCGGTTGGGGTGAAGTGAAAAGTGCAGGTTCTCTTGTTTTGCCATATCTGTATTCTATAGTGCCAATAAGTCCGGTTTTGATTCCATTGTCATTGAGGATTTTCTCAAGAATATAGGAGGTTGTGGTTTTGCCGTTGGTTCCGGTAATTCCAATAAATTTCATTGATTCCTGGGGGTTGCCATAGTACCTGGCGAAAACGGGACCCCACAGAGAACTTGTATTTTCTACTTGAATCTGTGGAAGTTGAAGCTCAGGATTGATTGAATTTACCAGAGCTGCCAATCCTTTTTTTTGGTGTACCTGGTTCAGGTAATTGTGACCATCAGTTTTTTGACCTTTGATAGCAATGAACAGGTAGCCGGGTTTGATTTTTCTGGAATCAGTTGTGATACCTTGCACTCTGCTTTGCCAGATATTTTTCTGAAGCAAGTGGGTGTTTTTTAATTTCAGAGAATGGAATAATTCTTGAAGTTCTGGGTTTTTCATAGTTATGCAAGTTTATCTGAAACCGGGATCAAGTTTTCTGGTTTGGAAATAAAAATCCTTTATTCAGATTTATTTTTTGAATCTTTCTTGTTTTCAGGAGCACTTTTAAGCTGCACCTTCTGGTTGACAAAGGGTTTAAGCTGAAGAATGCAATTTTTCTGAGGACCACCGGGTTCCGGATATTGCTGATAGACTACACCATGTCCAACTATTTTGCATTCCATTTTGATATTGGCGAGGATTTCCAAAACATCAGCCAGAGTTTTATTAGTAAAATCAGGCATTACAACCTTTTCAGGAACAGGCAGAGGGGGAATAGCAGGTGAACCTGAATTTCTGCTGATTTTGCGAAAAGGTTTGGCTTTTTTAATTTTGACTTCAGGTAAATCAGGGGGAACTCCCAGATGGTACATGACTCTGTGTGCAATTTTGCCAAATACAGGAGCAGCAATGAAACCTGCATCTTTACGCATTTCACTTTCGGGATTATTTTTTTCGAGTGTTTCGGGATCTCCCTCAGGATCATCGTACATTACTGCAATAACAACTTTGGGGTCATTAGCCGGCACCAGACCGGCAAAGGTTACCCGGTTGTGATTTTGGGAATAGGCTACTCCCGCCTTAACTTTTTCTGCTGTTCCGGTTTTGCCGGCGACACTGTAACCGTATTGCCTGAGATCAGCCTTGGTGCCCGTACCCTGAGTAACTACCTTTTCCATCATCTTCATGACTTCCTTGATTGCATACTGGTTGCGAACTACCCGGAAACGTTCCGGTTGACCTTTATTGGGACAGGAAACCTTGGAATGACAGGAAATAATCCTTTTTTTGTCATCAAAAAGATATCTGACGATATGAGGACGGACAATAAAACCTTTGTTTGCAAAAACACTGTAAGCTTGAACAAGTTGAATCAAGGAAATAGTAAATCCGTGTCCATAGGAATGAGTAGCCAGATAGACTTTATCCGTCCATTTTTTTAATACCGGAAGTACTCCTGTGGCTTCGGAAGGAAGTTCTATTCCTGTGGGTACTCCGAAACCAAGTTTGACAAAAATGTTATAGAGTCCTTTTGCTCCCAATAATTCGGCTATTTTGGCAATACCGAGGTTGGAGGAGCGAGATAGAACCTGCCATGGTTTGATGGAGGCTTTGTTGAAAAAGGTGTGGTCTTTTGGCTTCCAGCGTTTGCCGTTACGCAGAGTTACAAAATCCATGGGAATATCAGTATTTGAGTTGATTCTGCCTGCAGCCATGGCGCCGAGCATGGTAAATGGTTTTACAACACTGCCAAGTTCATAGGAATCAATAACAGCTCTGTTTCTGTATACGGAAGGGGAAACTTTATGCTTTTCAGCCGGATCAAACAGAGGAACATTGGCCATTGCAAGAATTTCTCCTGTTTTAGCATCCATGACGATAGCGGCTCCACTTTTAGCCCCATAGTGTTTCAGTCCTGTGCTGAGAATTTCTTCGGTGTCCCGCTGAATTCTGCTGTCAATAGTTAGAACAACATGGTTAGCACCGCCCACATCGATATCAGGGAGGCCGTCAATAAGAAGAGTTGAGGTTCTGGCATCTCGTTGAGCAGTTATTTGGGAAGTTGTCCCCTTCAATTCCACGTTGAATTGATTTTCAATGCCCTCCATGCCTTGTCCGTCAATGGATGCAAAACCCAGGATCTGTGAAGCCATGGTTTTGTGGGGATAATGGCGAGCCGGTTCTGTGGGAAACCAGAGAATATGTTTGTGGAATTTGATCTCTTTCAGAGCAGCTACTTCTGAGTCTGCAATATGTCTTTTAATATAGAGAAAACGGGAGCCTCTGATGATGGATTCGAAGAGTTTTTCACTTAAAATGTAGGGATCTTCATGGATTGCAATTGCAAGTTTTTTGCTCAACTCCAATATTTTTTTATGTAATTTATGACTATAAGCCAGTTTTTTTCTATTTTTGCGGTTGCTCAGATCAATGTCTTCTCCCGGATTGAGATTAACTTTTTTGGCAAGACTATAAGCCAGTTTGAGAGGATCAATGGCGGCACTGGGCAATTCAGTAGGTACAGCAAGGGGTTGGAAGTTTTTATCAAAAATAAAACCTCTGACTACAGGAAGCTTTTTCTTGGTAAAAGAAAGGCTTCTTACTATTTTTTTATGTTTTTTCCCGTTCAACACTTGAATT
>JAQICJ010000152.1 GCA_027858615.1 Deltaproteobacteria bacterium | reverse complement strand
GGAGAGAAGAAATGGGGAGATCCCTAACCCGGATCGGGAATAATTACTTGCAGATGGTATTTTTTCAGGCTAAATTTCAGGTATGAGCAATTTTTCTGTTTTCAAGCCCAAATTTGTGTTGGTTCTCGCCGTATTATTTGCTGGTGTATCTTGCAAGAATATCAGTGAGTTTGAGGGGAAGTGGGTTGGTGATGTTTCTCAGAGTCGACTGGTCCGGCATGGAATTGATTTGTGTACACAAGTTGAATTGAATCTGGAGACTGTTGGGGAAAGTCATTTTTCTGGAAAAATGACTTTGAAAAAAAGTGAGGATGTTCAATATTGTAGTGCTGATATCACAGGTGATGGCACTGTTCTTGGTTTGCCAGTTGAAAATGTTGATCTCGTTCCTTCTGAGTGTTTCTTCAACGATTCTTTTTCAAATCTTTCCTATGAGGGAAATCCTCTTTTTACCCATATGGCTTTTGCCAATCTTGATGGAAAAAAAGTTCTGGTTTTTATTTCATATTTTGATAAAAATCACAGCCAGTTAAGAATAATTTCCCCCGAAATATATGGTGTATTCGATCTATATCGTCCCTGATGGTGTTTGATATAAAATAAACAAATTGGGTTACAGGGGAATTTGGAAAATGGATGGGTATTTGTTTTTGTAATTTACCTGAACTTTAGATCCACTCCACCAAACCATCTTCCCTTTTATCCAGAGTAAGGGTTAATCCTTATGAATCGACTGAAGTCATTTCCCCAGGCAAATGTACTATTAGCTTTAATTGTTGTTTTAATTCTGGTTTTGATGATCATCCCTCTGCCGACTTTGTTGGTTGATCTGCTCTTGACAGTGAATATCTCTTTGAGTGCTACTTTATTGATTATTTCGCTTTATGTGACCGAGCCTCTCAAAATTGCAACTTTTCCCTCTCTTTTGCTGCTTGCTTCCATGTTCAGACTCGGACTTAACGTGGCCACCACCAGATTGATCCTGCTGCAGGCTGATGCGGGCAGAGTCATTGAATCTTTTGGTAATTTTGTGGTTTCAGGCAATATTATTGTGGGAGCGGTGGTTTTTCTGATTCTCGCCCTGATTCAATTTATTGTGATCGCCAAAGGTTCAGAAAGGGTAGCCGAAGTAGCCGCCCGCTTTACTCTGGATGCAATGCCGGGAAAACAGATGGCGATTGATGCTGAATTGCGTTCCGGTCATATTACCCACAAGGAAGCCAGGAAAATCCGCAGATCCCTGCAAAGAGAATCTCAGTTGTATGGAGCCATGGATGGAGCTATGAAATTTGTCAAGGGGGATGCCATAGCCGGATTGATAATTACCGTAATCAATATTATTGGTGGTCTGGCTGTGGGAATGATGCAGATGGAAATGTCAGCTGCAGAAGCTGTTTCAACGTACAGTGTTCTTACCATAGGTGACGGACTTGTCTCTCAGATTCCTTCACTGCTTGTGTCTTTGGCCAGTGGATTTATTATCACCAGGGTTGCTTCTGAAGATAAGAACACCGAATTGGGAGAGGATATCAGTTCTCAGATTCTTGCCCATCCGGCAGCGGTAAAATGGGTTGGAGCTTTGTTGATCCTTATGGCTCTGGTGCCCGGTCTGCCTTTTTTGCCCTTCATGATTCTCGGTCTTACTTTTGCTTTTGTGGGATATAAAATAGAAAAATCAACTTCCAAAGAAGAAAAGGGCGAGTTGATGCCCGGGGATCGTTTGCTATCCAATCAGTCTGAACATCAGCCTTCTAATCAAGAGAAGAACACCGGTGAATTGCCTTTGCCTCTGGTTAGACCTCTGGTGGTGGAAATTTCAACTGAATTGAGTGTACTTCTGTACAATACTGATGAAGATCGGCAATATTTACAGGAAGAGTTGATCGGAGAAATACGATCTCGTAATTATTGGCAGCGGGGGCTGATTATACCTCCGGTTTCAGTCAAGATAAATCCGGCACTGGCTGATTTTTCTTACCAGATTCTGCTCAACGAAACCAATCGCGGCCAAGGTAAGATAATCCCTGACTATCAGGCTTGCCGCCTTTCTCCTTTACAATTGAAAGAACATAACCTGGATATGCGTCAGGTGGAAATCTCTTTGCCGTCATCCTACTATTGGCTTGACAACGAAGAGTTGGAAAAAGTCATGGACGATAAAACTGTCTTCTATGATTCGGTCTCCCTGCTTTCCTTCCATCTCGATCAGATTCTATCCAAATACGGCTACGAACTGTTGAATATGGACTCCGTTTCTGTTCTCATTGGGGCTCTCAAAAAAACACAACCAGCCCTGGTTGAGGAATGCTATCCAGATCCAGTGGAGCTGGGGTTATTGACAGACATTTGTTCCCGTTTGGTTGAGGAAAATATCTGTATTCGCTATATGGATAAGATTCTGTATTCGTTAAAAAAATGGGCAGATAAAGAAAATGATCCGGTAATTCTCACCGAATACGTCAGGATGGATCTCAAAAAAGAAATAAGTGCCAGGTATTGTTCTTCGGGCATACTTCCTGTATTTTTAGCATCTCATGATACCGAAGAAGAGATTCGAGCAGGTATTCAAAAAGGCGACAAAGGCTCTTTCCTGTCCCTTGATCCCGAGGTCACCCTGGAAATTCAAAAAAACGCTGGCAATGTTTTTGCACAAATGGCTTCCGAGGTAACTCAGCAGGTTATTGTCGCTTCCATGGATATTCGCCGGTATTTGAGACAAATTCTTGCTGTTGAAATTCCCCAGATTGTGGTACTCAGTTACCAGGAACTTGACAGCGACATTCAGATTCAACCTATTGGAGAAATATAATAATGGCTGATAACAATAAAAATGAATTTAATATTGAACATAAAAAGGTAGCTCCCAATTTCATTACCGAAATTATTGACGAGCAGATCAAAACCGGCAAAAATGATGGTCGTATCCACACCAGATTCCCGCCGGAACCCAACGGATATCTTCATATAGGTCACGCCAAGGCCATTTGCCTTAATTTCGGAATAGCTGCAGATTATAAAGGTAAATGTAATCTGCGTTTTGATGATACAAATCCCCTGAGTGAGAGCGATGAATATGTACAGGCAATCAAGCAGGACGTCAGTTGGCTGGGTTTTGACTGGGAAGACAGGCTTTACTTTGCCTCGGACTATTTTGATCAGATGTATGAATGGGCTGTGTATCTTATCAAAGAAGGAAAAGCCTATGTGGACAGCTTGAGTGTTGAAGAGTTCAAAGATTACAGGGGTGATTACAATAATCCTGGCAAACCTTCTCCTTATCGCGATCGTACTGTTGATGAAAATCTCGATCTCTTCAAAAGGATGAAAAACGGAGAATTTGGTGATGGCGAACATGTTCTCCGAGCTAAAATCGACATGACCAACCCGAACATGAATATGAGAGATCCTGCTCTTTATCGCATAAAACATGCATCCCATCACAATTCCGGAGATAAATGGTGCATTTATCCAATGTACGATTATGCCCATGAACTCGAAGATGCCCTTGAACACATCACCCATTCCCTGTGTACCCTCGAATTCGAAGATCATCGCCCTATTTACAATTGGGTCATTGAAAACACTCCGGTTCCGGCAACACCCCAACAAATCGAATTTGCCCGGCTCAATCTCACCTATACGGTCATGAGTAAACGCAAATTGGCCCGCCTGGTGGAAGAAAAGATTGTAGACGGCTGGGATGATCCCCGCTTGCCAACTATTTCCGGGTTGAGAAGAAGAGGTTATTCTCCCTCTTCAATCCGTAAATTTTGCAATAAAATTGGCATAGCAAAACGTGACAGCATTGTTGATATTGCACTGCTGGAACATACACTCAGAGAAGATCTCAATGCAACTTCTCCCCGGGTAATGGCTGTTTTGGATCCTCTAAAAATTATTATTACCAATTATCCGGAAGATAAGACTGATGAGTTTGATGCCCCTTATTTTCCCGACAAGCCGGAAAAGGGGTCCCGCAAAATCCCCTTCAGTCGTGAGATATATATTGAACGTGAAGATTTTAAAGAGAAACCTCCCCGTAAATGGCATCGATTGGCTCCGGGTCGGGAAATCAGATTGCGTTACGCTTGCCTGATTACCTGCAATAAAGTGGTTAAAGATCCTGAAACAGGCGAAGTAAAAGAGCTCCACTGCACCTGGGATCCAGAATCAAAAGGCGGTACTTCTCCTGACGGTCGCAAGGTCAGAGGAACTTCCCACTGGGTATCAGCCAAGCATTGCATCAGAGCGAAGGTGCGCAAATATGATCGCCTGTTTAATCAAAGCAATCCCCTTGTGGCTGATGATTTTCTGGAAAGTCTCAATCCGGAATCGCTGGAGGTACTGGAAAATTGCTACCTCGAGCCTTCACTTGTTCAAGCCCGTCCGGAAGAACGCTATCAATTTGAGAGACTGGGTTATTACGTAGTGGATCGTTACGATTCCACCAGCAAAAATCTTGTTTTCAATCAAACTGTTACTTTGCGTGATACCTGGGCCAAGATAGAAAGAGCTCAGCAACGCAAAGCCCAGCAAAAGAAAAAACAGGAAAAGAAGAATAAATATCTGGATTTCAAAGATTTTACCAAGGTTGACCTGCGGGTAGGCAAGATTGTAGCTGCTGCAACAGTTGAAGGAGCCGACCGTCTGCTGAAGCTTCAGGTAGATCTGGGAGAAGCTAAACCCAGACAGGTAATGGCAGGAATCAGGGAAAGTTATTCGGAACCTTCGGTTCTCATCGGTAAACAGGTTGTGGTTGTGGCTAATCTCAAGCCCCGAAAAATGAAATTTGGTGTTTCCGAAGCCATGATTTTGAGTTGTGAAACCGATAAAAAAGGAGAATACGAGGTAAGTTCACTTGAACTCAGTGTGAAACCGGGAACTAAACTGGTATAAATCATCTACTGCCTCTGCCGATTGAGAATTTTTCATCCGTGACAGTTATCAACGGTTATTCCCCTGTTTCAATAGTTTTTGCGATTGCCCCGGGTTTTTAATTCCCACTTTTTTTCAGAGCGTAAAGATAATCGGAGTTGGAACCAAAATAAAGGGTTCCATCGGAACCTATGGTAGCTGATGCATCAACATTGTTGCCGGTATTCTTTTTGAAAAGCAGTTTGCCGTCGGGGTCGACTCCGTAAAAGTGATTGTCTCTGGAACCGAAGTAACTGTTGCCTTTGCCGTCAACCAGCACACTTGAATAATTATAACTTCCCGCCATTTTCTTTTTACTGATAATTGTGCCACTGTTGTTGAATTTAAAAAAATAGCCATATTGAGAAACTACAACCCAATGGTTTTTATTGAATCTGGTGGGAGGAATATAAGCCTTGATCTGAGGGATGCGCCAGCGTATTTTACCTTTGGGATCAATTGAAATAACGCCTTCATTGGTTGAAACGTACAGGTTGCCTTCCTCACCGATTGGAACAGTGCTGTTGCGAAGATAACGATAGGAACGATTGGTAACCTGCTTGGACCATATCATTTTGCCCTTTTTGGTCCAGGCACTGACTTTTCCCCTTCTGGTAGCAACATAAATCCTTTTGCTCTTTTTATCCCAAGAGGGAGAAGATTTTGAATAGCCTCCAAAATATTTTTTCCAGATTATTTTTCCATTTTTAATTGCATAAAGATAGCCGTAATAGGAAGTAGTAATTACCAGACCATCATCTAAAACAAGGGGACTAGTTCTGGCATAACCACTGAGACGCACTTTCCATTTCTGCCTGCCGCTTGAACTAAGACAATACAAATAATTGTCATCACTGCCAAAGTGGATGTTGCCATTTTTGGTAATGGTTGGAGTACAATCAACATCTCCGCTGGTTTTAAATTTCCAATTCAATTGTCCCTTGAAATTGACTGAATAAAGATGATCGTCTTTGCTGCCAAAAATAACATTATCGTTTTTGTCGAGAACCGGAGAAGATGAAATATTGCCTCCGGCCTTGAATTTCCATTTGGTTACGAAGGAGCTGGGACCGAAATAACCGATTTTTCCGTCTCTTTTGAAATTGGCCCGATAGGTGGGAATATTTTTAAAGAAGGAAAATTGATAAACCCTGTTGGTTTTGAAGGAATTAACTGCAATACTGTCTGAAAAGGGGAGGGATAGAAAAAATAACAATATGTAATAATTGATTGATTTCATAATAAGTAAATATACTCCAAATTAAACAACTATCCAATGATTAATTTGGCGGCTGTTGATTGAGGCTTGAATAAAAAGAGGAACACCGGGAAAGGTTGTGAGATTCAGCCTTTTATTTTAAAACGCAGAGCAAATCCCAGGATGGAAAGAACAGTGAGAAAGTGGAAAAGGGAAGAATTTTCGGTTTTGCCAACCTGACAACTGCAGCCTTCTGGGGAACCGGTATCGGGGTTTTCCAGGACGTTGATTGCACTTTCCTTGGTGTTGGTTCCTTCATCTTCGTGGGTGATGGTCAGAGAGTAATCTCCAAGCAGGGCATCGGGGCTGATGGTGATATTGGCAGAAAGATTGTTAGCATCAATATAAGTGAGTTCGTTGACAGTTATATAGCCGTCGGGAACAAATGAAAGGGTGAAATTATCCTGAAAATCAGTTCCCATGATGGTAAGATCTTGGGTTGAACCTGCATACAGGTCGCCGGGGTGGACGAAAGTTATGAGAGGCAAAGCAATTTCCGGTCTGATATTGATGGTATAACTGCTGCCGGAATCGGGAAGATTGTCGGGGGAAAAAGTTTCGTTACCAAGATGCTGTACAATCAAAAGGGCCTCTCCAACTTCGGCGGGATTATAGATGATTGTATGGATACCGTCGATTTTTTCGGAAAAAATAACTGTATCGTTGTTGAAGGATACCAGTTGCAGCAACCAGGGATTATTACCTTCGGTATTGGTTAATTCTACCACGGTTGAACGATCATAACCGGCATCTTTGTCCAGTTTGATGTAGTTGACACCATAAGGTTTGGGGACTGTTGACGAATTTGGTGAATAACTGGTCTCGACGGCGATGTTAAGTGATTTGTTAAGCTCCGGCGACGGATTCAGATTGTTGGCTCCGGGAAGCTTGGAATGATATTGGGAAACATTGCTGTCGATAAAATAGCGGGCTTTTGAGAATTCCGCAAAGACTGTATAAAGAGAGGTCTGTTCTGATTCCTGTAATACATTATCAATGGCTTTGAGATAGTTTGGAACGTTGCTGGAAAAACCTGAACTTTGAATGCATTCTTCCCAGAATTCTCTTATCAGAACAGCATCCTGGTAGGTTTTGGCGCCATAATTGTCGGCTATGTAGAGAGGCCAGATAAAACCACCATATTGGTAAGTTCCATTTTGCTGAAAAAAACTGATGGATTCCTGGGGAGCCTCCTGAAAAGAAGGAAGATAATAACCGATATAGGGTAAAGAGGTCGGATAAACAGCAACCATCATGTAGGTGGCTGTATTTTCCCACCAAACCGGGGGCTCAAGACAATCCATACTACCTTGGAGAGCATGGTTGAACTCATGGGTGGTTACCGAAGAAATCGAGTATTCATCGTTGCTTTTATCGATAACAATATAGGAAGTACAATCGTCGCGGGGGGTTTCGGGATAATCGGAAACCGGGGCATTGTAGCCACCGCCTCCCATGCCACTGTCGGTGAGATAAATACGATATCTGTCTTCGGGAGTAACTATCAAAGGTTCATAAAAACCCCAGAGATCTATCTGTATATCCCAGGCATACTCGGCTGCTTCAAGTACTGCAGCTGCTTTGGCCTCGTATGATGGTGATTCGTAGTAAACACGCAGAGGACGGGTGTCCGAATCCAGATAATAGTCAAGTTCCTGGGGAAATCCCGGCATATCATCTTTAAAGCCTCGCTTCATTCTGTTCTGAAAAACACTCACCAGGATTGAGGTTGCCTGATCCGGCTCAATAGGTGATTTTTGCAGGAGAGCCTGCCATTTTTTACTTAATTTTTCAGGAGAAACAACAGCATTATAGAGAATATTCAATTGTTCCCTCTGTGAAATTTTTCCTTCAACAGGGTGCCGGTTGACGACTTTTTCGAAGGAAGGATTAAAGCTTAAAAGGGTGGAAAACAATAAAACAAGGAAAAATGACATTAAATTGACCTCCGTGAAACCAGAAAAATTCCGAAAATTTGCAATTTATTGCACCAGATAATAGTCGGTTATGAAAAACTGAATTTTACTCGTTGTATTCATACCATGGACCTGGTTAATTTTCACCCCCGGAAATTGAAGTTTGACGAAAACCCACATTTTGGGATGGAAATTATTTATAACTCTAGTCTTTTTCCAGAGATGCTGATCTGGATTGTGCCTTTTCAGGTTGTGGTTTGGTGGGGGGAAGAGCAATAAAAGTGCAAACCAAACCAAATTTCGGGTAAGAAAAATTTGCCACTTGTTTGAAAATGAGAAAAGGTAAAACCCTGGCAATTGCAAGGATTGAGGATACTTGTCTTGGATAATGTGCAGTGGATCACATCAGGGAGGGTTTTGGGCAGAATAAGAAAGGAAAGGGGGGCTGATTAGAATCCGTAGGTAAGGGTATATTCGTCGCAGGAGCCGCTACCGCTATAATACTCAATGACGAAGTATATGAATCCGGATTCGTCGTTGGTATTAAGAGCGTCAGGATTGAGTTTGACATATTCGTCGGTTTCACCCCAATTGTAACTGCAGCAGCCGTTAAGTCCGTCGTCATTTGTATCTTCAAAGCCGTTATTACAAGTGACTTCACTGTCTGTAGAATTCATGGGTTCGTAGTAGACACAAAGATCGTAATCATGATCAGCAGGAATATTGGAGAGTTCTCCTTCTGGATAGTAAGCTGCCAGGGATCCATCTTCAACATAAGCATAGAACCAGTCGACTTCGTCAAAAAGCGGAGTCAGTGTGTCGGTTGTGGTCATATCGTTGTCACTGTCGGTATAGTTACCAAGATCGATTGGGCTCCAGTAATCTTCTTCATCCACTCCGTCGCAATTCATGCTGGTTTCACCGTCACAGGAGAGGGTTCCTTCGCCGCAGGCACAGGAATCACCAATGTTACCGGGCAGGGATGAACATCCGCCACAGGTGTTGTAACCCGGATCGTCACAGATGAGGCTCTGGTCATCAGTTGAACAGACCAGCCAGCCACAATCGCCGCAGTTATCACCCCAGGAACCGGAAAGTTCTGTACAGGTGCCGCAATCATTGTAGCCAGGGTCGTTACAGTCGAGGCTTTCATTGTCGGCTGCACATTCATATACACCGCAGGAACCGCAGGAATCACCAATGCCAGCACTGAGGACGCCACAGCCGCCACAGACGTTGGTGCCTGGATCACTACAGATAACAGCAGTATCATCGACAGGATCACATTCGTAAACACCACAATCTCCGCAGGAAGTTCCGGGTTCTGCACTTAAAGAACCGCAACCACCGCAGGTATTGGAAGTTTGGTCGGTGCAACTCAGAGTGTAAGTTCCATCACATTCCCAGGAGCCGGTTCCATCGCAACCACAATCTCCACCGACAGTGCCGGGAAGATTTGTACAGCCACCACATTCATTTAAAGCACTTTCGTCACAGGTCATGGTTCCATCGCCGTCTCCGGAACAGATCCAGGTTCCACAGGTTCCGCAGGAGTTGCCAAGTTCATTGGGAAGATCGCCGCAACCGCCACAGGCATTTACAGGCTGTTCTTCGCAGAAAACAGATTCATTACCGGAGCAGGTGTAGACCCCACAGGTGCCACATTCTTCTTCTGGAGTATGAGGAAGTTCAAAGCAACCGCCACAGCCGTTGTCAGGCAAAGCTATGCATTCAACACTGTTGTCATTGCTTTCGGAGCATTGGTATTCCATGCATTCGCCACAGCTTTGACCGACGGCGTATTGGAGTTTATCGCAGCCCCCGCACTCATTGTATCCGCTGTCCTGGCATTTTGTGAATTCAAGACCGTCGCAGGCCCAGGCTCCGCATTCGCCACAGGGGTTTCCAATTGTTTCGGAAAGTTCTGTTGTGCCTCCGCAGGCGTTGATTTCTTCGGAGTCACTGTTGTCCGGTCCACAGCCGGTAAAAATAAAAGATAAGACCAATAGTTTGATAAAAATTAAGTTTTTCAATTTATCCTCCTTTGAACAAACTTGCATTGTTTTTATTGCAAAAAACAGTTTAGTAAAAAACACTGATAATTTTTGCGATAAAAAGCGGAATAGTTGCGTTTTAAAGTGGAAGTACTGAATAGTATAAAATTACACGAAGTTTTATTGTATTGAGAAATTGTTGCAAAACAACTAAAATTTAACTTCTCGGATGAATACTTGCCCTTTGAAACGGAAGTTGATTTATATGGCATTGCCAAAAAATTATTTAAAAGTCAAGTTGATAAAAGTTTTTTGAAGATCAAGATCATTTATGTTTAACCTGATCAATTTCCTTGGAAATATTTTTGAAAGATGGAAAATAAAAAAGCAGATTCAGGAACGAATAAAGCATAAATAACATGGAATATTGAATTTTGCCTCCCATAATCATAAAAACAAGACCACAAATAGCTGAAAACTCACATAGAGACCAGATAATCAGATAAGAGGGAAGAATCTTTCTGTAAACCACAAGTTTTTGCAAGTCGTTGAGTTCGAGATTTTTCAGGGAATTTTGAACTTCTCTGGACGAATTTTTAAAAAAGGTCATTTGGAGAAGTTGATCTTTGCTTTTTATTATGGAGAGGGTCTTTTTAATTGAATTTTCCAGCAGAAAAGAATGTTTGAAGAAAAAGGCGGTCAGAGGAGAAATAATCCCAAGCAGAGCTACCAGATACAGCAGATAGAAAGGAAAAATCTCACCTTTGAGACTGCTCTTGATTACCCAGGTTATCCCGAAATAAATCGGAACAGTGGAAAGAAAGCCGGCATAGACAAAATAATAACTGATTTGTAGAGGTTGGAGCAGTTTTTTTAAGTTATTGGATACCATTGTTACTTGTTCCGTTAGAAAAAATATTTCTATTCAAACTATTCCATTTTAGTTTGATTCTATGTTAAAATTACATTTGAAATGAGCCAAAAAAACAAAAATACTGAAAAAACAGGTTTTGAAATTCTGGAAAAGTTGAACAATGCTGAAAAATCAACTGAACCAGATGACAGTAAAATCTTGGAGAAATTACTGGAACTGCTGGATGAAATAGAAGGATCTTCAGAATCTGTTGCTGAAATTATGGCACGAACTGCAAAA
>JAQICJ010000091.1 GCA_027858615.1 Deltaproteobacteria bacterium | reverse complement strand
GGGTTACAGTCTTTTCAAATACCGTGGTGCTGTTGCAGCTGCAATCAGAAAAGGGAAATATGGTCACTGTCCCTGGATTTTAAGAAAACTCGGAGTCCTGCTTCCTCCCTTTGCCAGTTTTTTCAATCCCGATTGCCTGCTTCCCATCCCTCCAACCAGAAAATCCTGGCTTGAAAAAGGCTTCTCACCTTCTTTGGAACTGGCCAGAACAATCCACCAAAAATGGAACGGGTCAGTTCCCGCACCCAGAATCGAAAAAAACCTTCTGCTCCGTAAAGGAAATCTAGCACCCCAGGTAAGTCTTTCTCCTTCTCAGCGCAAAAAATTGAGCCCCAATTCTTATCTCCTTGTCAAAAACATCAACTCAATTTCAGATAAAAGGATTTTGTTGGTAGACGATGTATTTACCACCGGTGCAACCTTAAGAACAGCAGCCAAATTTTTAAGGAAACAGGGTTTTTCAGGAGAAATATTTTTCCTCACATTGGCCAGATCTGTCTGGTAAGTTTGCCTGAAAATTGAAGTTTGAAATTATATCTTCAACTTTTGTTTTAAAATGATTTTATTTTTTTTTATGATATAATTTTGCCTTGGATACTTACAAAGGAGATGTTTAATGTTCCTGAAAACAAAT
Source organism: Deltaproteobacteria bacterium (assembly GCA_027858615.1). Lineage (GTDB taxonomy): Bacteria > Myxococcota_A > Polyangia > HGW-17 > HGW-17 > JAQICJ01. Next base: position 6,065 of record JAQICJ010000091.1, on the reverse strand, counting down.
ATATTTTTCACCTGTTCATTTTTTCTGTTTTTTATTGTCTCTAGCGCCATTTCCCAAGCTGCCACCATTAATCCGGATGGAAATCCAACTGACTGGCAAATATCTCCCCCTCCTTACGACAACCTTGGACAAATAGGAAGAAACTCTTTATTTGCAGGAGAATATGTCTGGAAAGATTTGGCTGGGGATCAACGCAATGATCTTGCAAGTGGAGACACAGAAGCTGATCTTGTTGAATTCAGGGTTACTGGCGATGCTACCAATCTCTATTTTTCAGGAAAATTTTCTGATTTAATTAATGAATCTGGAGCCGGCACAATTCAATTGCAGATTGCTATTGATATCAATAATCAAGCAGGCAATGGAGAATCCTGGCTGGCAGGCAATGCAGATACTCAAGTAAATTCTCAGGTCAATTGGGAATACCTGATTCAAACCAGATTTGCATCTTCTTTTACCGGTTCTCCTATTCCAGTAAACCTTTACACGCATGGCGAAGGCTCTACCAATTGGACTCCCGTGCAAACAGGCCTTTCTTATATAGATTCAACAACAGATCTTGTAGAAATTTCAATACCCTGGTCAATTATATATCCCATGGATATACCTCCCATGCCTTTGCGATTTACAATTGCAGTCATGCGCTCCCAAGCCAATGACGACGCCATGGATATAAGCGGCACTTCTGATGTTCTGGATGTAGTCACCAATTATGGTGATCCTCAAGCAACAGATGTCAGAAATACCTGGGAAGAAGTCAGTGATGCCATCATCGACTATTATTTTGAGTTATGGTTTGTCCCGTCCAATATTGCCACCATGTACGATTATTATCAGGCAGGCGAAGTTTATTCTCCAATTTTAATTTCAGAGTTCCTCAGCAATCCTTCCACCGATGAGATTATCTCCGAATGGATCGAAATTTTTCATGTTGGTACAGAACCAATAGATCTGACCAATTATAAAATAGGAGACGCTCAATCTATCGATTCAAGCGAAGGAATGGAGCGATTTGGTTCAGGATCCATATCTTCCGGTCAAGTCATAGTAATTGCTAATAATGCAGATACTTTCTTCACTAATTGGGGTTTTGACGCAAACTACTCCTTTTCAGCCAATTCTCGCAGTATTCCAGCCACCACCCAATACTCAAACTGGGCTACAGGCAATTGTGTGCTTGCCAACAGCAGTGATCAAGTCATCCTGCTTGACAATCACGACACTATTATCGACCTGGCTCTCTACAATTCCTCCTGGCCCGGAGTAACGAGTGTTTCTGCTCCTGCAGAAGGCAGCAGTCTGGAACGTTATCCTGCCAATATAGATACAAACGACATGACCTCTGATTTTGGACCCGGTCCCGGTGAGGGTGATCCTGGGGAGATTGATCTGGGTGATGACGACAATGATGGGATCCCCAACAGTATTGACAATTGTCCTGAAACACACAATCCGGCTCAATCCAATATTGATGGAGACAATGCAGGCGATCTCTGTGATAATTGTTCCGCCACTCCCAATTCTGATCAACTTGATTCCGATGGTGATACTATCGGGAATGCCTGTGACAACTGTCCCTTCGCAGATAATTTTCCCCAGGCAGATTCTGATGCTGACGGCTTTGGTAACCTCTGTGACAATTGCCCCCAGGATCACAACCCTGATCAGGCAGATCAAGACAATGACGATGTTGGTGATATCTGTGATAACTGTCTTGATATTCCCAATACGGACCAAACCAATTCAGACGGTGACAATCATGGGGATGCCTGTGACAATTGCCCTCTTGATTCCAATAATTCCCAAACTGATCAAGATAATGACAATAAAGGAGATGTTTGCGACAACTGTCTGAATACTCCCAATCCTGATCAAACCAATTCAGATACAGATTCCCTGGGTGATACCTGCGATAATTGCCCTGATATCCCCAACCAAAGTCAAGACGATCTCGACAATGACAACGCAGGGGATCTTTGTGACAACTGCATGCTTACCTCAAATCCTCTTCAGATTGATACAGATGGAGATGGTGCCGGTGATATTTGCGAAGACTGCCCCAATGATTTCAACAAAATGGATCCTGGGGTCTGTGGCTGCGGTGTCCCGGATATTGACACAGACACTGATGGCACTCTGGATTGTAATGACGGTTGCCCTGAAGACGCCGGCAAAATTAATCCTGGCACTTGTGGCTGCGGTGTTGCCGACACTGATTCCGATTCAGATGGAACCCCGGACTGCCTGGATAATTGCCCCTCGGATCCTGGCAAAACTGAACCGGGCATCTGTGGCTGCGGTGTTGCCGACGCTGATTCCGATGGTGATTCCATTCTTGATTGCAACGACAATTGTCCAAGCCATTCCAATTCCTTCCAGACTGATACTGATACGGACGGTCTTGGAGACGCATGTGATAACGATGATGACGGAGATTCAATCCCTGATGCAGTTGATAACTGCCCCCTTCTGTCCAATCCAGTCCAGGACGACTTGGACAACGATGGAACCGGAGATCTGTGTGATTCAGACACTGATGGAGACGGTATTCCCAACGATGATGAAATTATTCTGGGTACCGAACCTGACAATCCAGATACAGACAATGACACAATCCTTGACGGAGATGAAGTTGGAGATTTCATCAACCCTTATGATTCCGATAACGATGGAATCATTAACCCCCTTGATTCAGACTCAGACAACGATAATCTTCCAGATAGCGTTGAAGCCGGTGATAATGATCCCGATACTCCACCTGTGGATACTGATAGTGATGGCGACCCGGACTACATAGATAGCGACTCCGATAATGACAGCGTTAATGACGAAACAGACAACTGCAGACTCGTAGCTAATTCAGATCAACTGGATACTGACAATAATGGAATGGGGGATGTTTGCGATGGAGATCGAGATGGAGACAGCATTCTTGATGAAAATGACAATTGTCCCGATATTGCCAATTCAACCCAGGAAAACAACGATCTCGACAACGAGGGTGATATTTGTGACAGCGATGACGACAATGATGGACTTTCTGATGAGCTTGAACTTGCTATCTCCACAGATCCCCTTTCTGAGGACACCGATGGGGACTCGATTCCCGATGGAGTAGAGGTACGAAATCAAGCCAATCCTGATGACACTGACAACGATGGAATAATTGACGCTCTGGATACAGATTCCGACAATGATTTTATCCCGGATTCAGTTGAGGCCGGTGATGACGATCCTGCAACTCCAACCGCCGATAGCGATGCAGATGGAACCCCTGACTATATGGACGAAGATTCTGACAATGATACTGTTCCAGATGCTGTTGAAGCTGGTGATGACGATCCTGTAACATCTCCTGTCGACAGTGACAGCGATGGCATTCCTGATTATCTTGACTCTGACTCAGATGATGACAGCGTCAATGATGATCTGGACAATTGCCGCTTGACAGCCAACCCGGCTCAAACAGATTCCGACAATAACGGAGTTGGTGATGCCTGTGAAGACGATAGTGATAATGACGGCATCATTGATTCTCTGGACAATTGTCCTGACACTTCCAACCCTGACCAGACTGATACTGATAACGATGGAATCGGTGACGTCTGTGATAACGATTCAGACAGCGACGGGGTCGACGACCAGGATGACAATTGTCCCCTGGTAGCCAATCCTGAACAAACTGACTCCGACGACAACGGGATTGGTGATGCCTGCGAAGAAAATATCGACGATGCCGACAATGATGGCATCTCTGATGACGAAGACAATTGCCCCAACACGTCCAATACGGATCAAACCGATACTGACGAAGATGGAATCGGTGACGTTTGTGATAACGATTCGGACAACGACGAGGTCGACGACCAGGATGACAATTGTCCCCTGGTGGCAAATCCTGAGCAAACTGACTCTGACAACAACGGAGTTGGTGATGCCTGTGAAAATAATCAGGATCCCCAAGAAAACAACGAAGACAGCGGTTGTGGCTGTTCAACTCCAGGTCATCAGAGTAATACAGAAAACACTGGTATTATCCTTGTTATTTTCCTAAGCTCCTTCTTATTTCTAATTCGCAAATTTTCAAATCCAATTTGATAATTTCTTCAAAATCTTTTCTTAATTAAATCATGAAATCTTTTTTATTTTACAAGCTGCTCCCTTTTCTTCTGATATTCCCTCAGGGGTGCAAAGATTCCAATCAGAATTTCCTTGCTCAATTCCAGATTTATTCCCCCTCTTCCCTCAACCTGGATATAAAATCGGATCCTGATTTTATAAACTTGAATTCAAACCGGCGAAATCAAAAGAAGCCTCTGACTATTACCCCTGTTCCAAGAAACTACTGGTGGTGGGAAAAAAGAAACAAACACCTGATTAAGGAACTCAAAATGAGAAAAAATACAAAACTGCTTTTCATTGGAGATTCCATCACCCATTACTGGGAAAACGAAGGTCTGGAAATCTGGAAATCTTTTTATAGTAAATATAATCCTCTTAACTTGGGTCTGGGCGGCGATCAGACTCAACATATTCTTTATCGCCTCAACCAATATGATTTTACAGAATTAACCCCCAAAGTATCAGTCGTGCTCGCCGGAACCAATAATCTGGCGTTGGGGCATTCTCCTGAGGACACTGCCCGGGGAGTTAAAAAAATTGTCGATAAGCTTAAAAAGATTTCCCCTTCCACTAGCATTATTCTGCTGGCATTATTTCCCAGAGGACATGAACCGAACCATCTGAGAAAACTCATAAAATCAACCAATTTTATGCTTTCAACGTATTTTCGCAACGATAATCGGGTACATTTCCTTGATCTTGGGGCTCATTTCATGGATAAAGCCAAGGTAATCTCCTCGAACATAATGAGGGACTACCTTCATCTCACCAGCGAAGGCTACAAAATATGGGCAAAACAAATGGATCCACTGCTTAAAAAACTCCTGTCTGAATAAAAAGGTCATCTATCATTCTATATAATTTCTTATTCCTTAATACAGCCATGAATAAATTAAAGTCCTGCAAAACTTTTTTTCTCCTTTTCTTGCTTTCAGGATTTACCAATTGCTCTGAAAAAACAGAAAAAACCGAAGAATTTAAACCAGTCCCAACAAAAAAGATTAGCCAAATAAGCCCCGAGCAAATTTATTATTCGGATACACCAATTGAACAGCCCTTTCTATATGTATTTTCACCTCTCAAAGGCGAAACAATCGGCAACTGGTTTAATCTTGAATTTGCTGCTTACAACGTTTACCGAGTAGATATCCATATTAACGGACAAAAAGTCAAATCTCTGGAAACGGAATATCCAAACCACTATTCCGTGTGGCTGCCTCTATTTGAAAACCCTGGCAACTCCCTGCACATAATCGAATTGAATGGTTATGATTACAACTCCGATTTTAGTGCTTATTCCTTGCGAGAAGTAACTTTCGTTCCTGAAGCAGTTGCGGGAAAAGGAAATTTTCTGGGAAAATATTGGATAACCTATTATTATTTATCCCGTGAAATAGAAGCTGCTGGTGATGATTCAGTATTTCTGGATGACTCTCAATGTGTGCCTCTGGCTCATGTTCCCTGGGAATTTGCCACCGATGTCTGTGTCGAAGGCAGTGGCAAACTTCTAGGAGGTGACGTGATCAACTTTTCCAAATCATGTGATTGTGGTATCCCTTGCCCTCTGGGGGGAATTATATGTTATACTTTTCTGGACAAAAAGAAATTCCCATGGGGTGCAGGCTCCAGAAATAATGCTCTGGTTCCGTTTCGTTCCATCGCCGTGGATAACAACATGATTCCATATGGCAGTGTGGTCTATATGCCAAGATGGGACGGATTCTATATTCCCCTGATAGATAACATCGGCAATTTTTACCACGACGGTTGCTTCAGAGCTGATGACGTCGGAGGATGGATCAAAGGTGATCATTTCGATTTTTTTGCCGGAACGGACAGAATGTGGCTCCATCTCGAAAAATTGATGCCCACTAAAAGCAAATTCAAGATTTATCTTGATGCTCCCCGTTGTCAGTATTTAAAAAATTAACACGGTCTGAATT
>JAQICJ010000058.1 GCA_027858615.1 Deltaproteobacteria bacterium | reverse complement strand
TTGTCGATAATGTCCTGAACAACGGATTCATCTCTGAGAGTGGAAATATCACCAAGATTATCGAATTCCTTGACTGAAATCTTTTTGAGAATTCTTCTCATGATTTTTCCGGAACGAGTCTTGGGAAGTCCGTCAGCCCATTGGATATGCTCGGGAGTGGCGATGGGGCCAATCTCGGATCTGACATGCTTTTTAAGTTCAAGTGCCAACTCGTCGCTTTTTTCGACGCCCTTGCCTACTGTTACAAATGCATAAATTGCCTGTCCCTTGATTGGGTGGGGAGTTCCAACAACAGCTGCTTCAGCTACTTTTGGATGGGATACGAGAGCACTTTCTACCTCGGCTGTACCCATTCTGTGTCCGGAAACATTGATAACATCGTCAACACGACCAGTAATTTTGTAATATCCGTCTTTGTCTCTCAAGCAACCATCACCGGTATTGTATTTTCCGGGGAAAGTTGAGAAATAAGTTTCGAGATATCTTTCGTGGTTCTTGTAAACAGTACGGGCAATTGCGGGCCAGGGGAATTTAATGGTGAGATAGCCTCTGCCAACACCTTCAATTGATTCGCCTGCTTCATCAACCAATTCCGGTTGAACACCGAAGAAAGGCAAAGTGGCATAACCAGGTTTGATTTTAGTTGCTCCAGGCAGGGGAGTGATCATGATACCACCGGTTTCAGTCTGCCACCAGGTATCAACGATGCTGCAATTACCATGTCCTACTTCGTTGTAGTACCAGAGCCATGCTTCAGGATTGATGGGTTCGCCAACTGTTCCGAGAACTTTCAGAGAAGAAAGATCGTGTTTCCTTACAGGTTCGGCACCTTCTTTGGCGATAGCTCTGATAGCAGTTGGAGCTGTATAGAAGATATTGATTTTATGTCTGTCAACAACATCCCAGAATCTGTCTACATCTGGATAGTTGGGAACACCCTGGAACATTACTGTGGTTGCGCCATTTGTCAGTGGACCATAGACAATATAGGAGTGACCAGTAATCCAACCGATATCGGCTGTGCACCAGTAAACATCGTCTTCCTGATAATCAAAAACATACTTGTGGGTCGCACTGGTATAAGTAAGATAACCACCAGTTGTATGGACTACACCTTTAGGTTTGCCGGTTGATCCGGAAGTGTAGAGAATAAAGAGAGGATCTTCTGCATCCATCTTTTCATAGGGGCATTCTGCATCAACTTTGGCCATTTCATCATGCCACCAGGTGTCTCTGCCTTCTACCATTTCAACATCCATTTCATTGTATTTTACAACAATGGAAGTTTTAATTGGAGAATCACCGTTGAGGGCATTGTTGGCTATTTTTTTGAGATTTATTAGTTTTTTTCCTCTGAAACTGCCATCGGCTGTAATCAGAACTTCACAACCGGCGTCGTCAATTCTGCTTCTGAGAGCATCAGCTGAAAAACCACCAAATACGATGGAGTGAATAGCTCCAATTCTGGTACAAGCGAGCATTGCGATTGCCAGTTCTGGAACCATGGGCATGTAAAGAGCTAGTCTGTCGCCCTTTTTAACGCCTTTTGACTTGAGAACATTGGTAAACTTCTTTACTTCCTCGGTAAGTTCGGCATAAGTAAATTTTTTGATGTTTTCAGGGTCATTGCCTTCCCAGATGATGGCAGTCTTGTCACCATTGCCGTTTTCAACATGTCGATCGAGACAATTATAGGATACATTGAGTTGGGCTCCTTTGAACCATTCAATTTTACCTTTGTGGAAATCCCACTCCAGAACTTTGTCCCACTTTTTGTCCCATGATACAAATTTTTCAGCAATTTCAGCCCAGAATTTCTCTGGATTTTCAACTGATTCTTTGTACATTTTTTCATATTTTTCTTTGTTGATAAGGGCGTTTTTTTTGAGGTTTTCAGGAATGTCAAAAACTTGTTCTTCTAGATTTTCGGCCATTTAGATAATCTCCTTAGATTTGATAAAATTAGTAATTCCAGGATTATGGTTAGTTAATGAGCACATATAAAATTTTTAACTATCATCTCATCTCACAAAAAATGAATACTAAAAACTGAATTAAAATCCAAACATCAAAACTGAGTTTCCAAGTTGAACTTTGATTTTTCAATTGGGAACTATTTAACATTAATCAGGGACAAGTTCAAGAAGA
>JAQICJ010000007.1 GCA_027858615.1 Deltaproteobacteria bacterium | reverse complement strand
AAGTACGTCCGAAACGCAAATTCTTCCCGGCAATCAGTTATCCTGAATCAGCAAAATATCTCGGAATTGAAGGTAAAGTCAGATTGATGCTCTTTATCGACGAAGAAGGCAAAATATACAAAGTAAAAATCCTCACCAAGCTGCATCCAATACTTGATCGCGCAGCAGTTGCCGGAGCCAGAAAAGCAAAATACAAACCTGCCCTCGATCAATATGGCAAACCCATCAAATCAAAATCGATCATATCCATCCGTTTTAAAATTGAAGAAGAAGAATTTTAGTTTTCCCTTTTAAAGGAATTGATTCTGGCTTGAAGATTGTCGAGGATCTGGAATGAATTGCGCAAAGTGGAAGATGATTCGGCAGCCTGACGGGATTGATTGATTAGATCGTATAATTCTTTGTATCCCATTTTTAATTTAAATTCATAATCTTCTATTATTTTTTTGTATTTATCTATTTGATTTTCAAATCTCTCTTCTTCCCGATTATATTCTTCACTTACTTTTTTCAACCTGTTTTCCAGCTCGTTCAACTGGAAGAGAATGTCGCTGCATTCATCTGATTGTTGGGGTTCTTCGGCAAGAGTCTTGTATTCGAGATTCATTGAAATAATGGCGTGCCTGAGAGTTGCGGTCCTCTCTCTGGAAATAATTTCGAGTTCATCCAGTCTGCTTCTGGTAAAAGTTTTTTTGCTGATATAATCGAAATATTTCTCTTTGGTTTTAAGCACATTGGCTAGAATTTTGGTAATTTGGGAGGAACCGATCTTTCTATCCCTGAGATGTTCAGATATTTCCATTACTGTTTGATTAAACTTGTTTTCCAGGTATTGAAGATTGGTTTTATCGGAATTGCCGGTAATTCGGGAGCGTATTTTGTAAAAAGGAATGGGGTTGATGCTGCCTGTTCCCTTGACTTCTTTTAGTACCGTTTCGTATATTTCGTACATTTCACGGGCACTGGAAAAACGATCATCAGGATTTTTTTCCATGGCCTTGAAAATAAGTTCCTCAAGCAATTCGGGAACTTCTCTGAATTCGCTGAGAGCCGGAGGCTTTTCTTTTTTGTGTGCCATGAGAACTTTGAAAAGAGGACCGGTGAAGGGATGTTTGCCGGTAAATATCTCGTAGGTCAGAACTCCCAGGGCATAAAGATCTACCCGGTGGTCTATATTTTTGGAAGCAATTTGTTCTGGGGCCATGGATTCGGGAGTTCCGTAAATCTGACCGTCAGAAGTAATTTTTTGCAAATCAAGAGCATTGGAAATTATTTTGGCCAGGCCGAAATCGAGGATTTTGACAACTTCTCCCCTTCTCCCTTTTTTAAGAATGATATTGTCAGATTTGAGATCTCTGTGAATAACTCCTTTTTCATGAGCATAATCCAGAGCATCTGACACCTGCAATAATACCCGAAGTCCCCTTTTGAGTTCCATGGGACCGTCTTGCTTGATCGCCTTGCAGAGATTTGTGCCGGGTATATATTCCATCACAATATAAAATCTACCATCCCTTAGTTGATCAAAATCTGAAATATATACTACATTAGGATGTTCCAATCTGCTGGCAGCTCTGGCTTCCCGCTTGAATCTTTCTACGATAACCGGATCCTTGCGCATTTCTGATCGGAGAATTTTGACGGCAAAAATGCGTTCGAGTACTTCGTGACGTGCCTTGTAAACAGAGCCCATACCTCCACGGCCAATTTTTTTGACCAGCGTAAGTTTGTCACCCAGTTTTCTGCCTTCAAGAAATTTTTTTTTACTGTCCATAACATCTGTCTGTCTCCGGTCGTTTAATCCACCGGACTAATTTAGTTCAGTTCTTCCATGATACTTCCAACTGTGAAACCACTGCCCGTTCTTCGTTGGGATAACTGTGCAAGGAGTTGAGTCGCAGTTGATCGCTTGCAACAGTGAAACCCACGCCGGTAAAAGCATTGCCTACCGATGAAAAATGGTATGAAAGTTCGTAAGCTTTGGCCAGGTTGCCATAAAAGTTCTTCCCCTCTTTTAATTGCATATTTCTGATTTCTGATTGCAAGGCGAGCTCAGTGGTATCTGTCTGATAATTTAAGAAATTAGAGTTTTGAAGATCCATTTGATTGAGCTGTTTGAAACCATGATCGGAACCTAAACTGCTGCAAGCAAGGATTTGAATGAGAGTGTGGTTTTTAAAAGTTAACACAGCAGCATGACTGGTTGCCAGAATGAAAAGATCGATTTTGAATGAAGGGGAGAAGTCCCATTGTTTATTTTTAACAATGTGAAGGGGTTCTATCAACTTTTCCGAAAAAGGAAGGTTACCGGTCAGGATTGTTTCTTCAAGATACCTGCTGTAATGATGTTTGGTTAAAATCATAAAGGTTATTATATAACTTTAATCACTCCTTGTGAATTCAAAAAATATATCCATCTGGCTTTTCTTGTTTTTGTACCCGAATTCTCTGAATACCCAAACTGAACTTGAATAATTGCAACATATTTGTTTAATTCAAATCCCCCGTTTCAGAAAGATATTGCCTGTTTTGTACCAGATAAAAGGGTGCAATCTCCTCACCTTCAAGAAATATAGAGCCCAGCTTTCGCCACCTTGGAAGTTGTTCCATTATTCTGCTGCGGCATTTTTTCCCAATATTTACCAGAGCCAGTTTTTTTAAATCCGGAAAGCTTACAGGCAGATCAACTTCCAGTGAACCGGGATCGGGATTAAAAAGTTTCAGGAACTGCAGTTTTGAATGTTCCAGAATTACAGACATGGTTTTCTTGTTTATTCTGCCCAGATTCAATTCCAGAAAATGGCAACTTTTGCTCAGAGTGTTATTTAATTCGGTTGCAAAGCCTGGCCTGTTCAATTCACTTCCTGGACTAGAAATCCGAAAATATTCGAGGGTCTGATTTTGAGGCAACTGCCAATTATCCATGGAGGAAGTGTATAAATAGAGGCGACGCAACAACTTTTGCCGGGCAATCCATTTCCAGGTTTTTGCATCAACCTGTTCTGAAATAATCACCAGAGAATTCAATTGGAAAAGTCGGGGAAGCTTTCGAGTATTTACTTCTGATAATTCCAGATCTTTTATTTCACTATTTTTCAAAACACCCAGATTAACCGGCATCTTTTTGATAAATTTCTGGATAAGAGATAATGATTTGAGACGAGGCAAATTTTTGATGGAAGTTATCAACTTCTGGGAAATATTGCCGCTGTAACTGAATCTTTCCAGGCTGCCAGGCAGCCTGAAAGCAGAAGCATCTTCATTTACCGGCATTTCTATCTCCAGAAACTGCAAGCGGGGAGTTCTTTTCAGCAATCCCTGCAAATCTCCCGGGGCAAAAGTCATTCCCTTGAGTACTAATTTTCTTAATTTAACTCCCACAAAGGAAAAATTAAGGGGAGAACGCCTGATACTTCTGCTTTGCAAATCAAATCCAACCAGGGAATCGGGAAAAGAGATCCTGGATAATTTTCCCGGCTCTCCTTTGATCCTCAAAGTTCTAAAACTGGTTGTGAAAGTAAAGGATTTCAAAACTTCGGCAGCAGTAAGGGATTTCCCGGGTTCAACCAGCAGATCGAGGTAACGCAGCTTGGGAAAGTTAAATTCACCTTGGGGTCGGGAAGCGACTGAGAGAGACAAAGCTTCCAGATTTTCAAACTCAGTCAGCAATCTGGTTTCAACACAAGGCTGCACTATCAGCAAACCCTTCAGTTTATCAGCCAGGGGCAATATTTTCCGCAATTGATTGTGATCGAAGACCGCAAGAAACAGATCTTTTTTGTGTTTGAGAGAGGTGACGGCCTTGCTTGTTTCTTCCGGATTGAGTACTGAAAGATCAAAGGATTGTATTCTTGAACTCTTCTCAATAGCCTCGGCTGTCAGAGGAATCAGCCCCAGTTTTCTGTTTTCGGTAACAGCCAAAACCGCCTCCTTCTTGATTTCATAACTCCACCTTTCTCCAAAGTAGTTGGGGAAGATGAAATTTCCCTGATTTTCAAGTGGAACCGAAGATATTATCAGTTCTTTCTTTTCCAGGGGTCCGGGAGCAGGATTCTGGAGAAGTTTTCCCCTGTGGATAACAAATTCAGAACTATCCGGAAGACAGGCAAGATCTTCGAGCAGACATAATTGTTGGTGCAAAGGAGGGGGGAAAGTCGGGAGAGCAACCTCATTTTCAGGAGAAACGATTTTGGTGAGATCTCCCATTTCAAATCCTTTTTCCGCCTTTCGATCGTCGCAGCCGGCATTCAACAGATGAATGAACAAAATAATTGGAATAAAATAGTTTTTCATGATGTTTCCTTTCTGGGAAAGAACAGAATTTCCGGTCCTGTTCTTTCCCAAAGTGCAAACTTGCAGCAAGTGGTAAAATGTAATTAAAAATAAAACTTGCCTATATTTTCGAATTTATTTTTTTTTAATCTCCATTTTTTTTATTTTTTTTTGAAATATATGGTTTTTATTTAAGACAAAGCAGTTTACTACTTGAAAATAAAATAAATATTATTAGAATACCGGCTTTGAGAGCTATTTATCTTTTAGAGATATTTATTTTTGATTGAATCTGTAATTTCCTTTGCATTTAATGTTCAAGGGCTCATAATTCAGTCTTTACAACAAATTCAACAACCCTGAAGCCCAGGTTGAGCAGTCGGGTCAGATTGCTCCAACACTCCGAAATATCACCAGGCTCAAAAGGATACCATGGGATTTTTTTCAAGTTTATTTAACAAGGAAGAGCGCCATCAAAGAGCTTTTGCCAAAAATTTAAGAAAAACACTCAATAAAAACTCCCAACCCGATGAAAGACAAGCAGCCATGCACTATCTTCGCAACGATGGCTCCCCCGAAGCTATCTACGGTCTGCTGAAACGATTCACCATCACAACCCAGGGCAAAGGCGGAGCAGTGGTGGATGAAGAAGAAAAAGAATGGTTAACCAGAGTTATCCTTCAATTTGACCGGGATGCCCTGCCTCGACTCAAGAAGTTCATCTTCTCCAAAGAAGGTCCTTCGGTAAATCCGGTTCATTCCATTTCTCAAGCCTTGCAATTGATCAAACAAATCGTCAACGAAGACAAAGATTATATCTACGAACTCTTCAAAGAACTCATCAAAGACAATCCTCCCGGTTATGAGCGCGATCCCATCCGTAAAGAAGAAATTCTCAACTTTCTCAACGACTGGGATGATCCCCGCATGGCCAAGTTAATTGCTCCTTACCTCGAAGACATGAACGAAACCATCAGATTTCTCACTGTTGACTGTCTGTTTAATTCCAACGACGAAGAAACCTGCCGGGAAGAACTGCTCAAACTATTCCTGCCGGAAAAAGATGAAAGTCTTCGCATCAAAAACAGAATTATCCAAGGTTTTGCCGAAAACGAGTGGAGCATAAAAGGCTACCGTTCATATATGGAACCCAATCTCCCCTCCGATGAATACAGAATCATCCGGGGTGACACGATTCAAAAACTGGACAACTAGGAAGAGAAAATCATGAAAAGTTATCCCATGACTCCTCAAGGATATAAAAAGCTTAAAGAAGAACTTCGCAATTTGAAATATGTTGAAGTCCTCAAAAACATAAAAGATATCGAAGAAGCCAGAGCTCACGGAGATCTCAGCGAAAATGCAGAATACCATGCAGCCAAAGAACGACAGGGCAAACTTGCCGGTCGGATTGCCCACCTCGAAGATAAAGTAGCCAGAGCTGAAGTTATCAATCCATCACTGATTAAAAGCAACAGAATTCAATTTGGAGCAATTGTTACCCTTGAAAACATGCAGACCGAAAAAGTAGTTACCTACCAACTACTGGGTGAAGAAGAATCCGATCCCGAAAATGGCAAAATCTCCATCGGTTCACCCCTTGCCAGAATCTTAATCGGCAAGGAAGTTGATGACGATGTTGAACTTAAAACTCCCAAAGGAATTCGCGAATATGCAATTCTGGAAATAGAGTACAAATAATGTTGAAATATTTACTTATTATATTTTTTACTGTAAGTTTTACCATAGCCTGTGAACAACAGGAAAACGACAGATGCGAAATTAATGATGACTGCGAAAGTCCATTGATTTGCTGCATACCTCAAGACAGCTCAGAAGGCACCTGTCAATACGAAGAAAATTGTTCAATAGAAAAGAAAAATTTTTCTGATGAAAACACTTATTACTAAAACTCTGTTCTTTTTCTTTCTGATTGCTTGCGGTTGCTCTCAAGCCAGCGGCGACTTCTGCAAAGTCAACCAGGATTGCGAAGATCCTCTGATTTGCTGTTACCAGGCAATCAATGGAGAATACGGTCATTGCACCGAACCGGATAATTGTAACGGAGATGCCGGAATTGATGATATTCAACAAGATTCTGACACAAATTTTCCATCAGGATAAAACCAAATGAATAATCTTTCTGCCAAATTCAATTTTTTCCGGCCAGACTGCTGGGTTGCAATCTTTCTTGCTGCCTTCCTCCTGTCCACTGGTTCCGGTTGCCAGGAACCCATGGGAACTTCCATTGAAAACGGTTGCAGGGACAATTATGACTGTCCCCTGCCCGAAAGACAGAAATGTATCATTGAATTGGGTGTATGTGTCGGCCATACCTCAGAACTCGGTTCCACCGATGGCAGCATTGAGGAATCCGATGAACAGACCCAAGCCGACTATTAATGGTTCAGTTTTATTAGAATATAATATTTATTGAACCTGTACCTGAATAATTGCAATAATATTACTCCGGCTGCTTTTTAACCAGGCAGCCTTCATATAATTTACTGGCGCTGATGATGGCAGGCTTTTGCCATCCCCATGCCCACCCTGCGCTCTGGGCATATAATTCACACTGAATTCATTTCACCAGCCAGTCCAAAATTTCTTCTCATATTATTTGCTGACAGGTAAAAAAGAAAGGTTCGCATAAAATGCTAAACTGGCTCTATAGCCTTTTTTCCAATGATCTGGCAATCGATCTGGGAACAGCCACCACTCTTACCTTTGTTAAAGGCAAAGGTATAGTTTCACATGAGCCCTCGATTGTTGCCATTCAAAATACAGCTCACGGCGGAAAAAAGATTCTTAATGTAGGAAGAAAAGCCAAAGAAATGCTCGGTCGCACTCCGGGCAACATTCAGGCTGTCCGTCCCATGAAAGACGGTGTTATTGCCGATTTCGACATCACGGAAGCCATGTTGCGTTATTTTATTGGCCAGGCTCATCAGCACCGAACCCTGGTTAAACCCAGGATTATCATCTGCGTGCCTGCAGGGATCACCGAAGTTGAAAAACGAGCTGTTAAAGATTCGGCTCTGGCTGCGGGAGCACGGGAAGTACACATGATCGAAGAACCAATGGCGGCTGCTATTGGAGCGGGTCTGCCAATTACCCAACCATCAGGCAACATGATCGTTGATATAGGAGGCGGCACCACTGAAGTAGCTGTCATCTCCCTTTCCGGCATTGTTTTCGCCAAATCCTTGAGGATCGGCGGCAACAAACTGGACGATGCAATCATCAGTTACCTCAAAAAAGAAAAAAATCTTCTGGTTGGTGAACAAACGGCAGAAGCCATCAAAATTAAAATAGGAACCGCATATAAACAGGATAAAGTCGAACAAATGGAGATTCGTGGCAGAGATCTGGTTGAAGGCATTCCAAAAATGATCACCATCACATCTTCAGATATACACGAAGCATTACAAAAACCTCTTTCCAGCATTGTAGCTACGGTTAAAGAGGTTCTGGAACAAACTCCACCCGAGCTCAGTTCAGATATTATGGAACATGGAATTGTACTCACCGGAGGAGGAGCCCTGCTCAAAAACATCGACACCCTCCTGAAAGAGGAAACTGGACTTCCAGTTTCAGTTTCAGACAATCCTGAATATGCAGTAGTTATTGGTACAGGCCGTGCTCTTGAAGATAGTAATCTGCTTAAGGAAGTTACTCTCGAACATCGATCCTGAGCCCGATCTTCTACAAGTGTCTATTCCCTGGTCAAGAACATATCCCTTTAAATTAATTGGGTTATTCAAGAAAATGTTTGATTTACGCTGCGGAATAAATACTGTAAATTTCATACCAATTTGAAAGGCCACTTAGACCAATGCTTCTTTCCAGAAGATCAAAAGAGATAATACTCAGTATTTTTTTACTGGCACTGCCGGTGATTTTTCTCTTTTCCAACATAAAAGAACCCCAGAACATCAATTCTTTCGACCGTTTCATTCTGCGAGTTTCCAGCCCGGTTCAGCATGCTTCGGTTTTTGTCTACCGTCGGGTTCACAATATCTGGCTCAACTACATTTATCTGGTCAACCTCAAAGAAGAAAATGACGATTTAAGACTTAAAAACGGTATTCTCAAAGCAAACAACGATATTCTGGTAATCTGGGCAAAAAGAGGCAAAGAAGTCGAAAAACTCTTGGGCTTCAAAGAATCCTCCACCTCCGAGATGGTAGCTGCCCGCATTATCAGCAAATCACTATCTCCCTACTATAGAGTAGTCAAATTAAAACTTGACCGGGGCAAAGGCAAAATAAAGCCAAATGATCCAGTCGTAATCCCCGAAGGAATTGTCGGCAAAATCCATCGAGTCTACGGGAATTATGCCGATGTGCTGCTGGCTGTCGACCCCAGGGTCAAAATTCCGGTTATTGTCAAGAGAACCGGTAGCGAAGCTCTTTTGGTGGGATTAGGAGATGAAAAAAATTATACGGCTAAATTGACCTATCTCAAAAAACAAGACGAGGTAAAAATCGGTGATATTGTTGTTACAAGTGGACTTGGCGGAATAGAAGGAGTCCGATATCCTCCAGATCTCCCTGTAGGGAAAATCATCAAAATCAACCGCAGCAAAGTCCGCAAATTTCAGAGTGCCATCCTGGAAGCTACTGTTGATTTTTCAAATTTGGACAAGGTACTGGTAGTTATCACTCCCCCACCTCCCAAAGAAAAAAATATACCAACTCTGGAAAAAGAGAAAAAACTTCCTCGAGTGGGACAGCGTCCCTATTAACTTCCAGGTTTTCGACTTCATTTTTTAAATTTCTGGCGAAAATCTTGTTATAATAAAATTTTCAGACAACCATTAATTCAGGCATCCAATGAACAGAGTTCTAGCAATCTTCCTTCTGGCAGTATTTACCTTGTTAATTGAACCACTGCTTTTGGAAATCATCCCCTTCCTCGGAACAACTTCCCCCGAATTTGCCCTGATTACAATTTTATATATTGCCCACGGAGTCAAAGGCAGTTTGGCGCGAGGTGCGGCTGCATCTTTAGGACTTGGATATCTGATGGATCTGTATACCGGAGCTCCCATCGGCATGCACGCCTTTGTTTTTGTACTTCTATATTTTCTGGCCCGCCTGATTTCTGCCAAAATCTATGGAATAAGTCTTATCACTCAAGCTCTTTTCGGGGCAGTTTTCTCCGTTCTGTGCGGTTTAATTATCATCTCCCTCGAAAAGTGGCTCAATCCAGTCCACCATTCCTGGGTTCTGCTTGAATATATCCCCAAGCAAGCTCTTGTCACCGGCTTATTTTCGCCTGTCTATTTCTATATAATCTGGAAACTGGATCGACTCGTCAGTTATGAAACATCTCCGGAAGGAGTTTTCAAATGAGAAGTCAACTACTTTCAGACAGTGGCGAAATAGGCAAAAAGTACAACTATGCCCGTCTTTTTATTGTAATTTGTTTTGTGATTCTGGTGGGCAGACTCATCCAGTTGCAAATTGTATACGGTAATGAATACCGCCAACTCTCAAAAGATAATTTTCTCCAAAAAAGAACCCTCGACTCCTCTCGAGGTATTATCACCGATCAAAACGGAGTAATTCTGGCTAAAAACAGAATTGCCTTCAGTGTCTATATTACCCCCCAATTTTTCGACCAGAAAGCTTTTGAATTTCTCACCAGCCTCCTCGAACTCAACCAGGCTGATGTAGACTACATCAAACAGAAAATTCTGCTGGCTGAGGGTCGCAAGCGTGAATATTCCCTGCTTGCCCTTAGAGATATTCCTAAAGAGTGGGTAATGATCATCGAAAGTAATTTCGAACAATTGTCCGGAGTAAACATCATTTCTCAGGAAAAACGTTTTTATCCCAGAGGGCTTTTGGCTTCCCATGTCATGGGATATGTCGGGGAAGTAAGCAGAGAGGATATCGAAAAATACAAGGAGATGAACTACCGCCCCCGAGATTGGAAAGGCAAATACGGCATCGAAAAATATTCTGAAAAACATCTCAGGGGTAAAAAAGGATTTGTCTGGCGGGTGCTTGATGCCAAAGGACAGGTTAAGACAACTAAATCAGCCCTGCGCTGGCTGCCCCAACCCTGGAAAAAAGATCCGGTTCCAGGACATAATATCAAGTTGACCATTGACACCAGAATGCAAAGGGCTCTGGAACGCAGTTTCAAAAATTACGAATCCGGAGCTGCCGTAATTCTCAACGTCAACAACGGCAAAATTCTCGCCTATCTTTCCAAACCAGCCTTTGATCCTAATGAAATATCGGGGAAACTCAGTTCTTCCCGAGCCCATGAGATCTACAGCAATCCTCTTAATCCCATGCTGGATAAGGTCTCCCAAGGAACTTATTTTCCCGGTTCCACCTACAAAATTATTCCTACCATAGCCGCTCTTGAAGAAAAGTTGATCTCAAACGAAGAATATCACCTGTGCAAGGGCTGGTATGAGTTTGGTCGCAATTCATCCTTTCGTTGTTCTCATGCCCATGGTCTCATGAATATCCACAGCGCCGTGGTTTCCTCCTGCAATGTGTTTTTCTTCATGCTCTCAGAACGAGTGGGTATGGACAGAATGTCAAGATATGCTCATCTTATGGGTTTTGGCACCACTACCGGTCTCCATCTCAATTCTGAAAAGGCGGGTTTCATTCCCACCAAGCAATGGTATGCTCAAAAATTTCAGGAAGGATTTCGCATCGGCCATACCTTGAATTCAGCTATCGGACAAGGCAATGTCAAGGTAAGTGTTCTGCAACAGGCAATGGTTTATGCACTTTTGGCCAACAAAGGCCATCTTTACCAGCCTCAGATCATCCAAGAAATCATCGACAGTGAAGGCGCCGTTATCAAAGGTTTCAAACCCATTGACAAAAGAAAGATCAATCTGAAAATGCAAACCTATGATTTCATGATCGATTCTTTAAAGGGAGTTGTAAATGATCCTTCAGGTACAGCCTATAAATCCTCCCTGCACAATCTGAAAATTGCAGGTAAAACCGGTACTGCCCAGGTCAGAGCCATGGCCAGAGATGACGAAGATCCTCAGGCTTCCCGTTGGAGATTTCAAGATCATGCCTGGTTTGCCAGCTTTGCTCCCTATGACAAGCCTGAAATAGCAGTTGTGGTTCTGGTTGAACACGGTGGTTTTGCATCCAAAGCAGCTGTGCCCCTGGCCATGAAAATCTACCAGGCATACTTTGAAATGAATAACAATTAACCCGGAGTTTGATTTTGTCTCAAAACTATGGAAAGTTTTACCTCAGAATAGACTGGACGTTGCTTTTGCTCCTGATCTCCATAACAGGTCTGGGTCTGCTCAATTTGTACAGTGCCAGTGCCAATGTAAAATCACCCATGTTTACTCAACAAATCTACTGGATTTTCATTGGGTTTTCTGCTTTTCTCATCACTGCCACCATTGATTACAGAATTTACAAAAAATACGCATATCTCATCTATGTCCTGGGAATAATATCTCTCATTCTGGTTTTGTTTGTGGGAATGGCCAAACACGGCTCTCAAAGATGGCTGATCATCGGTCCCATGATTCTTCAGCCTTCAGAACTCATGAAAATCGCGGTTATCTTTGCCCTGGCCCGTCAGGTTGATGCCGCTCCCCCCAAAACAGATGCAGGCAGAACTCTGAAAGAATTGATCTGGCCGGTGGTAATCATCTCTGTTCCCTTTCTGCTCATCATGATTCAGCCTGATCTGGGTACAGGATTATTGATTCTGCTCATCTTTTTCTCTGTCTTTTTCTTGCTGCGGTTACGTTTGAGATCCATCATCACCCTTGCCAGTTCTCTGATCATTCTGATGCCTCTCATCTGGACTTTTGTCCTCAAAGGCTACCAAAAAGACAGAATTCTCATCTTTCTCGATCCATCAATAGATCCCATTGGCGAAGGCTGGCATTATCGCCAATCCATCTTTGCTATCGGTTCCGGCAAATTATTCGGTAAAGGATTCTTATCCGGAACCCAGAGTAAATTCCACTTTCTCCCTGCCCAATGGTCTGACTTTCCTTTTTCAGTTTGGGCCGAAGAATGGGGTCTTCTTGGTTCAACCGTCCTGATTGGACTTTACATGTGGTTGATTCTAATGTGTATCTCCATCGCCAAAAACTCAAGAGATCGCTTTGCCTCAGTTATTTCAATCGGTGTCGGCGCCCTCTTTTTCTGGCACGTCATCATTAATATCGGCATGGTAATGGGACTGTTGCCCATTGTTGGAGTTACCCTGCCTCTGTTCAGCCACGGAGGCTCCTCCATGCTGACCTTCATGATAGCTGCCGGCCTCATCATGAGTATATCCTCACGTAAACATTCCTTCGAATAGTCCCTTTTCCGTACATATCTTCCGTAATTCTTCATATTTCAAATCCCTGCCTTTTCTTGCTCGCCGGTCTCGGAACTTTCCAGCGGAAATATCTGTAAAATTAATCCACTTGTTCACTCTTTGTTTTGTCCCCTGAGCTTTTTGTGATGTTAAAGGAAATACTTATTCTTTTTTTTCGGCGAGTCTTTTTTGAACGATGCGGGAAATAGTGGAAGCATGCCAATGATTACGGCCGCGGGTATTTTTGAAACCCTGCTTGGTAAGAACTTTGGCTATTTCGTTGTAGCTCATGCCCTGCTGGTATAGATCGAAAATCTGGTCTCTGATGAAATCTGGAACTTTGTAGCGTTCGGTATTAACATCCATCTGATGCAGGATAGCTCGCACTGTTCCCTGATACCATTGGCGGTTACGGGCGGTGGGCACTCCCTCTTCGGTAAGCTTTTGGGCAATACTCAGAAGGGTATCCCCACTCTGATACATTTTCTTGATTCTGATGCGAACATCGTTATCGACTTCGTAGGTTCCTGTTGGTCTTCCTCTTTTGGGATCTTCTGACATTTCATACTCCAAATACATGTTAAGATTACGTTTTGCAATTGAGATGGTTAAACCCAATACAAAACAAAAAACGGTTGTGGATTAAAGTTACTTACTCTTTAACATTGTATATTTATACAGAAAAATATGTCAACCTTAAAATGCAGTTTTTTGGTTTTTTTTCATAAAATCTAATCTTGTGTAATTCTGAACCACTCCCATTTCCT
>JAQICJ010000288.1 GCA_027858615.1 Deltaproteobacteria bacterium | reverse complement strand
GATCTTTGTAGCAACGGCATTGTGGAACCTGGCGAAGAATGTGATGATGGCAACCTGGTCAATCACGACGGCTGCAATGAATTTTGCATGATTGAATCCTTTTGTAGCAACGGCATTGTGGAACCTGGCGAAGAATGTGATGACGACAACAAAGAAGATGGAGACGGCTGTGATGACAAATGCATGATAGAAACCGGATGTGGCAACGGGATCCTGGAGCTTGGCGAAGAATGTGAAGATGACAATATTGACACAGGTGACGGCTGTGACGGTAATTGCAAAATGGAAAATGCAGAAAGCATCTGTGGCAATAACATCTGGGAACTCGATGAAGGTTGCGATGATGCCAATACCGATAATGGAGACGGCTGCAGTTCAACCTGTGAACGAGAAGACGGCTGTGGTGACGGCACCAAATCCGAATCTGAACAATGTGATGATGGTAACAATGTTACCGGTGATGGTTGTTCCAAAGATTGCCTGGTTGAATTTATCTGTGGCGACAGCGATTGCGATCCCGATAATGGAGAAACTTGTGAACTTTGTCCCGCTGACTGTTGCTCCGACTGTGGCAATAGTATTCTGGATGAAGGCGAAGAATGTGACGACGGCAATAATACCCCTGATGATGGTTGTTCTCGAGGTTGTCTGGATGAAGACAACCAATCTGTGTGTAGCAACAGCATCTGGGAACTTGGTGAAGAGTGCGACGACGGCAACTTGACAGCTCATGACGGCTGTTCCCCTGAATGTGTGCGGGAATATGTCTGTGGAGATGATGAATGCACCATAGCCGAAGGTGAAAGTTGTCAGAATTGTCAACAGGACTGCTGTCCTGCTTGTGGCAACGGAGTGCAACAAACTGGCGAAATTTGTGATAGCGACGATTTAAACGAAAAATCTTGCGAAATGTTCGGCTATGACGGCGGCGACCTTACCTGTACCAGCTGGTGTACTTACGATTTCTCCACCTGCACAGGAACCGGTCCGGTCTGTGGCAACGACATCAAGGAATACGGCGAAGAATGCGACGGAGATGACATGGACAATCAAAATTGTTCAACTCTGGGCTACCTCGGGGGTCTTGCCTTTTGCAATGCTGATTGCACCTTCAATAAAACCGGTTGCACCAATATGATCAGGTATTTTTTCGAAGACTTTAACGATCTGCTCCCTCCCAACAACTGGTTATTTGTCTATCCCTGGGAGTGGGGTACACCTTCTAATGTCGGTCCGAACAATGCTTTCAGCGGTAATTCCTGTCTAGCTACTGCTATTGGGGGAGACAGTCCTTCTGATACTGATTATTCAACCAATTCCATGATAACTCCTCCCATTGATCTCACTGGTTCCGATAATCCGGTTCTTTTCTTCTGGGCCTGGGTCGATCTTACCGACTCATCCTACAATGAAGATGCCTGGCATGTGGAATATTCCCTTGACAACGGCTCCTCCTGGTCTCTGATCACCGATGTAGATCCTGAATATACTTCTACTGCAGGCAGCTCAGAAGGCTGGGAATACTTCGAAGGTTCCGACTCCTGGAATCCATATACAGCCAATCTAACTCCTCTGGCGGGACAAACCAACGTTCTGCTTCGTTTTTCAGCTTATTTCGACCATTCATCCTACACCGGCGAACCCGGCATTTATATTGATGATATCATGGTGGTTGAAGGCGCCCATGTTCCTATCTCCATAACCACCCCCGACGATCTGGGCAAAGCTGTAGTTGACACCCCCTACACCACAAATATCAATGTATGGGGCGGGAGCGGCAACTTCATCTACTCTTTCCTTGGAGATTCTCCTTCCTGGTTGTCTCTCAACTCAACTACCGGGGAAC
The DNA here is from genome assembly GCA_027858615.1 of Deltaproteobacteria bacterium. Lineage (GTDB taxonomy): Bacteria > Myxococcota_A > Polyangia > HGW-17 > HGW-17 > JAQICJ01. Next base: position 21,860 of record JAQICJ010000288.1, on the reverse strand, counting down.
TTGCAGGTACACCCGCTGTAACCGACATAGATTCCTATCAGTTTACCATCAAGGTAGCAGACACAGACAATCCCACCAATACGGATCAGAAAACATTTACCCTCAATGTTCTGGACGCCCAGCTTTTTATCAATTTTGAAGGCGGAACTCCAGCCGGCTGGAGCACCAGCGGTGGAGTGTGGGAAATTGGAAATGCTGGAAGCAGTGGACCTTCTTCCTGTTTCAGCGGCAACAATTGTGCCGGCACCTATTTCAACGGCGATTATAGCGATTATGGAGCCAGCATGAGTTGGGGCAGTCATTGCGTCACCAGCGGCAATATTGATCTTGCCACTGCAACTTCAGCTACCCTCGAATTCATGGGTTATCTCGATTCTGAAAGCGGCTGGGACGGTTGCCATATAGATGCCAACGACGGCAGCGGCTGGACTTTGCTTGATCAGGTAACCCCCCATACAGCGCAGGCGATTGTGGCAGTGAAGACTGCTGGACAGGAAGTTCTCCTTCCTGGCAAACTTATGCTGTAGATTTGAGCAGTCAGGTTGGCCAAACCATTCAGGTACGCTGGTGTTTCTACTGTGATGGCTCTGTTAATGACTATCCTGGATTTTTCTTTGACGACGTAATTGTTTTCAGTAACTGAGTATCACAATTTTCGTCATCAATATCACCAAAGTCTGGATTTTCTCCAATCGGCTACTTCAATAAATACTTGCCGAGATAGCTCCTTGGCACAATTTATCCCAAATTCTGGGTTAATTCGAAAAATAAATCTCCCATTTATGGTACTTTTTTGTTAAATTAAATTCATAAGATTTTTACAAATTCTCGAAGATTGGATCAAGCAGAACCATAATAGAGAAAGGTCTGGTTTATGTTGAATAAAACATTGATTTTCATGATTATTTTTGCAGCCTCTTTCGCCCGTTTTACTCAAATGGCAACAGCACAAGAAAAGAAGAGAGTAGTTCTTTTGCCATTTGACCATGGTAAAAACAAAAGGGGAACTTATAAAATCCGCACCTTTATCAAAAATCTGCTCAAATCCAACTTTGATTATTTGGTTAAAAAAGACATCAAAGAAGTTGAAGGAGATATTGATTTTGACAACATTAAACCTCCAAAAATAAAGTCGATCTGCTCCAAGTTCGGGGTAACCGCCTTTATCGGAGGCAAAATGGTTCGCAAAAGCAGGCGCAGATATATCTTCACATCCATCATCTATTCCTGGAAAGAAGGCAAACCTATTTTTGAGAAGGAATTTGTCCTCAGAAGATACAACCCCACCCAAAAAGATCTCGAAAAGATCGCCATGGCCACCTTGAAAAAGCTGCTGGCCATGCAACAATTCAAGCCACCCGAAAAAAAAGAACCGGAACCTGTAAAGGTAGAAACCAAACAGATTAAAGAAGAAGATGATGAAAAACCTGAAGAAGTTATCAAAGAGCCTGTAGTCAAAAAGAAATTCAAAATGGCCCGCAAATATAATTATGCTCCCTTCAGTGCCAAGCTTTCCTTGGGATTCATTCAGCGCAATCTAGACTTTGAACCTGCTACCGAACCCTATTACAAAACAACCGCTCCCAGTTTTTCTCCTTTTTTATCATTTGAACTGTATCCTGCCGCTTTTTCCAAACCTGGAAGTCTGTTAGCTCGTTTCGGTCTTATTCTTGATGCTTTTTATCTTCCTGGTTTCAAATCATACGCCCATGACAATGAAGATAACAAAATTAACACTATGATTTATAATTTTGGAGCATCCCTTGTTTACTTGCATCATCTCAATCAGAAATTGTTTTTTAAGCCGTTTCTGGGTTTCGGCATGAGAGAATGGAGCTTTGAACAAGAAGATGCTCTCGATGTTCCTGGTGTTTCTTATTCCTACCTCAAAACCGGTTCCATGATCGGATTTACAATCAGTGACGAAGCTCAACTGGAAGGAAAACTTGCTATCCTGCTTCCTTTAGGAGCCGGAGCAATAGTTGAAGGTGATTATTACGGTCAGGCTTCCTTGTGGGGCATTCAGGTCGGAGTAGGCTTTTCCTATAAAATTCTCAAACATCTGGCTATAACTGCAGATTTTGAATACAACAATTTCAGTTTCAGTTTTGACAAGGCTGGATACAGAACTGCCGACAGTGCCTCTGATCAATACATCATTTTCACTATTGGCGGCAAATATTCATTCTAAACCTTCGTTTGACCAGAGCTTAATCCTCTACAACCAAATTCCGACAACTCAATCAAGTTACAGTTTAACTTTTCAGATTTAAAACCTGACTTATAACTCCAAACTGTATTTCTCATACGAGTTTACCCAAAAGTTGCAAATTCGGTATTCCAGAGGCAAATCATGACTGAAATCTTTCATTTGAAATCCAAACTAAAAAGGGATAAAACAAACAAATAAACTCATTGTTCAGCAACAGTTTTTATTTGAGTTGTTTTTTCCAAATCCAATATTTTAAAATTGAGGATCACATGTATAAAGAAAAACCGCAACAATCTCCTGAACTGGATGAAAATGATTCTGTAGGTCCTTTCACCTTTGAGGAATTTGAACTAGTGGAAGATATCATGGAGGTACTTTCCAACACCATGAATCCTCAAAATGTAATCCACATCAGTTACATAACTGATAAATTCAACAGAATAAGAAGATTTCATTCCCTGGCTCTGGATAAATCAGATAATCATCCTGAATTTAAATGTGAAATCTACGATGAACATGATCTGATTGAAAATCTTATCAACATCAATCCTCACGATTTTGAACTGCGCCTTCCCACTCGGACAATTTTTGGGAAAACCCTGATAGATCTTGAAATCAGTTTTTGGGGATTCATTATTTACTCTCTCGAAATTCTGGCTGACAAAAATAATAAAAAAATCATACAACATTACAGTAAAAAAGTTTCCCACCACCTTTCCAAAAGAGTTTATAATCGAATGACCGCCGAATTGCTTACCAGCGTGGCTACCAATACCAACATAAAAGACACCATCAGACAGCAGGCCATTCGTTATCTGATAACCCTCTGGAAAAAAACAGCCATCGAAGCAATGCGTAATTTTGCCCCTCTGATGGAATCAATTTGGGCAGCCCGAAAAAAAGCAAAGATCGTCATGGGAACAATGATGGGAATCCAGGAAATGTTTGATATGCAAATTAATGGAGCCACTCCTCATTTTATCGACTTCATCGCCAATCACGGCAAAAACGAAGAAATTCAGGCCGCTTTTCGCGAATTTCTTTTTGGAGCAACCTATGAAGAACTCTGTCGCAAAGATTCCATCCGCAAACAAAACGGTGTCATCGACAGCAATTCAGTGATTTCCTCCTTCGATAACAACAAAGTCAACAATTCCACCCTTGAAAACGCTTTGGGCATCTATCGTTTTTTCACAAAAAGGAAATTGGAAGCCAAAGCAAGGCAGATGAGCAATGCTTCTGGCCCCAAATGTACTGCTGAAGAATTTCTGCTTATTTACTTCCTGGAAAAAGGACTGTAATTTCTTTTCCTGCCATTTTTTCTGATTATCAGTTTAGAAAACCCATAAATGCCTTATTTCTCTATTGTTGTTTGACTAAACGGCTAAAACAGGTAAAAAGAAGTAACTTAACTCCGATGGTTATGAATTTTACAACCGCTTTTTTATTTTTTTGAAGATTTCTAAACAAAAAAACTATAATAGTGTAAAAATTATTGCTTGTATTATCTGATTGGACAACTCGATCCAGGCCTCTGCCAATCTGAAACCGGAAACATTTAACCCCGGGGGCCGAAACAAAAATTGAAGTTTTAACTCAACCTTTGGGAATGTTGTTTGTTGTTTTTATTCAAATATCAATCACAATATTCTCGAATCGAAATAATTCTGGAGATCTTTTATGCTTGAAACTTTAACCAATGGATTTCGCTCTGCCCGCCACAAATTACAGGGAATGAGTGAAATTAATGACAAAAATATCAAAAGTGCTCTTCGTGAAGTCAAAATGTCTTTACTAGAAGCCGATGTCGACTTCAAAGTAACTAAAACCTTCATCAAAAATGTGAAGGAAGAACTTAAAGGCGAAGTTGTCAAAGTTAAAGCCAAGGGGGATAAAAATATCAATGTCAACCCCGGAGAACATTTTATCAAAGCCTGTTATGATGAACTTGTAAATCTGATGGGGCCGGTGGATCTTTCCCTTGAACTTCCCGATAAAGGAATAGCTTCCTTCATGATGGTGGGACTTCAGGGTTCAGGTAAAACTACTACAACGGCAAAACTGGCCAAATATCTGCAGAAAAACCATAAACGCAAACCACTTCTGGTAGCCGCCGACGTTTATAGACCAGCAGCTATCGAACAGCTCAAAGTCCTGGGCAAACAAACCGGGTTTGAAGTATACAGCGAAGATGTCAAAGATCCTCCCGGAATTTGCGAGAGAGCAGTTAAATATGCAAAACTCAACGGTCTTGACACCCTTATTTTTGATACCGCAGGCAGGCTTGCTATCGATGAAGTTCTGATGGAAGAACTGGTGCAGATAAAAAAACGCACCCAACCTGACAATATCTTTCTGGTCATTGACGCCATGATTGGACAGGATGCAGTAAAAACAGCTTCAGCATTTGATGATAAACTGGATATTTCCGGTTCTATTCTCACCAAACTCGATGGTGATGCCAGGGGCGGCAGTGCTCTCTCCATCAAAAAAGTTACAGGTAAACCTATAAAATTTCTTGGCATGGGAGAATCTCTAGACAACCTCGAAGAGTTCAGACCCGAGGGCATGGCCAGCAGAATTCTCGGCATGGGTGATATCGTTGGCCTTGTTCAAGACTTTGAAGAAGTTGTAGATGCCGAACAGGCCGAAAAAGACGCCGAAAAAATGCTTAAGGGCAAATTCAATATGAGTGATTTTCTGGATCAGATTAAAACTATCCAGAAAATGGGCAGTCTGAAGGATCTGATGGAAAAAATGCCCTTTTTTCCTGATGGACTACCCGATGAGATGAATCTTGATGATTCCGAACTTGTCAGGATAGAAGCCATTATTAACTCCATGACCAGAACAGAAAAGAATGATCCAGAAATATTAATAAAAAACAGCCGAGAAGTTCAAAGAAACTCCAGAAGAAAACATAAAAAAAATATAAATTTGAAGTTCTACAGTGACCGCATCAAGCGTATTTCCAAAGGTTCAGGCACGAAATCCAAAGACGTCGAGGAACTCATAGCCAGATTCATAACCATGAGACAGGTTATGGCACAACTTGGCGAAAATCAGGGTTTGCTCAGCAAAATACCAGGATTCAAGCAGTTGAGTCAGATGAAGAAAATGAAGGACATGGATGTCAACGATCTCATGTCTTTTGGCCAAATGGGTGATACTCCACCAGATCTCGACCCTACCCTTGCCGGCAATCAGGGATTGCCAGGAGCACCGGGAGCGCCTCCCACCAAAGTAAAACTGAGTAAGAAAAAACGGGAAAAACGCAAAAGCCGACGCAAAATGGCTAAAAAATCCAGAAAAAAGAAAAGAAGAAAGAAAAAGGGCAAGTAAAATTAGCGTTTTCTGTCAGTTCTAAAGGAAATTATTAAATGAAACGATTAAATTTGGTTCTGTTATTTCTTATTTTTTTATTTCCCGCCTCCCTGCAAGCTCGAAAAATCGAATTTAACCTTGATTTTACAGGTAAAGCAGGAATGGGTTATCCTCTTATTGACCGTCTGGACAATGGCATCAACAAAACCGGATTAAATCTGGGAACAGGAATCAAATTCACCTTTCCTCGGCTCATCAACAACCATACCTTGGCCACTTCCACTGAAATTGACGAGTCTATTTATTTTGGCACCGCTCAGGTTCTTGGTTTGGGTCAATATTTTCACTACCGGTTTCTCTCAAATATTGCAGGTCGTTCAATTGATGCAGGAATCGGAGCAGGTCCCTTTGTCTTTTTTGCACCCACCCGTGATTCCGATTCTATCTGGTACGGCTATTCTCTCAAAATAGATATTCTAACTAAGATAAAAGATGAATTATGGGGCGGACTTTACATTGGATTTCAACAACTTGTAATGTCTAAAGTAAAAGATCCAGCATTTTTCACAGTAGGGATTACTCTATCCTGGAGATTATGGTCCTCTTCTCCAGCTCCAACCCGCAATTCTGAACCAGCTGCAAAACAATCTCCGATAAAACAAAACGAGTCGGTTAAAACAAAATCAACTGAAAACAAATCAATCTCTCCTGAAGATAAAGATGGAGACAAAGTGCCAAACGACCGGGATCTTTGTCCATCAACCAAAGGGGGAAGACAAGTCAATGAAAACGGCTGTCGCTCCATAGCTGACGGCATGATCTTCTCTGATTTGAAATTTGGCAAAAATTCGACTCGCCTCAATCCAGCCGGCGAAACCGAACTGACTCGCCTGGCAGAAATCCTCAAAGCAAATAAAACAATTCACCTTATCATAGTTATCCATTCTACCAACAGTCTCCAGGCCAAAAAACGTGGAGATCTGATTGAATTCAAATTGAAACAATTGCAAATTGATCCAAAACGTCTGAGAGTCAAGGTAAACGAAACTGATGAAGAGAAAATTTTCTTCAACTTCAGGCTGGGTCTATGAAGATTTTTTTAACTTTTTGAAAGGATAAATATGAACAAACACGATCTTGCCCTGTGGGGTTGTGGGAAAATCGGTCAGGCAACAGGTAAGATAATCCGGCAGAAAAATCTTGAATTGAAATGGGTTTATGACAAAAATATTGCCAAAGCAGCAATTTTTCAGAGGAATTATGAACAGGGCGAACTTTTGCACAAACCACCCGATGCTGCTTCATTTCCCAAAGTTAAAACAGTCATCGATGCCTCCGGTGATGAGAATCTGCTTGCTTATTGGACAAAGGTTCTTCAATTCAAGCGGGTTAAACACATAATTTTGACTCGCAGAGAACCCCGAGCCGACAATCATTATATGGCCGGCTTATACAGTCAGAAACCATTTTTCAAAAAAGGCTCAATAACCTCCATGGGAAGTTGCACTGGTAATTGTCTGATTCCGCTTATTTCACATCTTGAAACCAGTTTCGCCCCGGCAGCTATCAGTTGCCGGATTCTCCATCCTTTGAAACAAGATAAAATCTTCACTTTGCGCAATATAAAAACAGCTCTTAAACTTTCTTTACAGGATCATCTCCCCCATTTGACAGATATCTTCATAGGGCAATCAATGGAATTACCCACTAAAAGGGGAATGGCTCTTGATTTGGCTATCAATTTCAAAAATCCGGTAAAAAAAAATGAATTGACCGATTTTTTTGAAAATTTGTCTGACAATTATGAGTTTTTCCATAAATCCAGACAATCTGTGGATTCTGATCTGGTCATAAACCGCCCGGAATCGGCTATCCTTGATATTAACTGGAAATTCACCAATAATCACTTTCGCGGATTAATCTGGCAAGATAATGAATATGGTTTTTCCTCAAGAATTTACGATTTAATGCAATATCTGGAGTAAAAATATGGGAAACAACAAAGACAAGCGACACTTATCTGAAAGTGATGCCTGGCAAGCCAATAAATCATCTATCCCTCTACCCCCAAGTGATTATCCTGAAATTGCCAAGTCACTGCTCGAAACTGTTTCCGATTCATTCGGACTCCGAGACAGACTGGAAAGTTTCTTCAAAGAATATTATCACCCTTTTCCTGATTTTCAGGCCGTCGCCAAAGGTTATCGCTCTCTGGCTCTGCAAGATGCCTGGGCTTTTCATAATTCAGATAATGTCTCACAGAATCTCTATGATATCGGTTTATTGGGCATCAACCTCCTCAAAGAAAAATCTGAGATCCATCTTAAAGAAAGGATACTCAATGCTTTGTTGAGAATGATCTCCAAAGAACTTGCAACCGGCTATCTTTCCGACGAACAAGCTGCTCGTCTTGTCAAACTTTTGCAAATTCCCCTGCAACAAGCTCCTCTTTTCAACGCCAGGTCCTCCACCCGCTTGAAAAGAATGGCAAAAGAAACTGGCAAGCCCCTTACCCATGAACAAATTTTTGTACTATTAAAAGGCAGCCTCAGAAGTTGTTGCGAAATCTGGGGAAAAGAACAAGCTGCAGACTGGATTCAAAATTACCAGACCATATCCCTTTTTCAAATTATTCAGGAAATACTTGATAAAGTTGAAAATTATAAAAAGCAACTGGATACTATTGATAATAACGAAAATCTGCTTTCTTTGCCTAATTATGAGGAACTTGCGGAGGAATTTCTTGAGAAATCCCGCAAAGATCATCCCCTTATTAAAAAAATTGAATTAATTCTCAGTCTTTTCGATTATACACCGCTGGAATTCTATAAAAAAGACTTGCTCAACCACCTCACTTTTATTCTGCGCAAATCAGAAATTGCAGAAAAACATGAAAAAGCAAAAACAATCTTCAGTATGGTTTTTCCTTTTTTGAAAAAACTTGACAACAAACAGTTTTTTGTCACCAATTCCATAATTCTCAACTTGGGCAAGCAGATCATCCCTACCGAACAAACCAAAACAATTGAACTATTTTGCCGACATCTTCTCACTATTCCCTTTCCTGAACCCAACCTTGGAGGAGTGGACGATGATTGGCAGACCCGCCGTAACCCCTCCCATCTTCCCAGATTAAGAACTTATCTGGAATTATTTAAAATCGATCCTCAAAAAGCGTCTCTACTTTTGGCTGGATTACATGTTAACCTGCGCTGGAGCGGAGTTTTCATAAATGATACCGATTTATTTCAGGCTGATGTATCCCACATGCTCAACTCCAACATCAGACCTGTATACAAACAGGTCAAACAAATCTGCAGGCTTTTTCCCGTGTTTTTCAAAGAAATCGGAGCCGAAGGCAAATTGCGCTTCTCTTCCACCCAGATCGATGAGATCAATAACCGCCAGGATTTGCTTATCCATTTTTTTCGCAAGCAGATTCATATAGAAAGTAATAATACCCACATAGAACTGGTAAGAAAGATATTCAAAACCTGGACAGACGGTTCTATTGACCGCTTGAAAAATTATGTCCCCCAAGAAGTATGGGATTTTCTTCAGAATAATCAAAGGTTTATCCAATATACAAAAGAATCTGTTGAAATTCTGGCCGGTTCTCTGGGAGTAAAACCTGAAAAAATTCTAAATCTTGATTACGAATTGGTAAAAAGTTATTGTGAAGATGGCGATCTGGACATGCGAATCACCCATTTAAACCGGATTTACAACCTGCTTGTTTCCAAATACGATCTTGATGCTGCAGGTGCCCGGGAAGCATTACTGTCCACCAGATTCATAAACAAAATAGAAGTAACCCAACTGTACAACGACATCGATAATCTTGAACTGGATAAAGCAATTGAAAGAGCTTTAAATCTCATTTCAAATCTCAAGGAAATTATTCTGGATCCTGAAATTTCGGAGGGAGAAGAAAGAATCTACAGGAAAAGACACATAGCAGCCGGAATTCCATCCATGTATGGGGTTTACGAAGAAAAAAAGCTGGAATGTCTTGGTATTACTTATCGTCTGGAACGATTAATCTCAATTCTTTTTGAAAAACAGATTTCTTTTCTTGATCTCGATTATATCACCCGCCCTGCCCTCAGAAAAATTCACTGGATTCTGGAAAAATTATGTAAGGCTCTCGATCTTGATGGAATCAAAGTTCACGAATTGGAATCAGATCTGAACATGCTCGATTCAGCTTTGAAAAAAGAAGGCTTCAGTGTAGGACAATTTCTGAATATTTTTCAAGTTATCAGCCAGCACGTCCGCGGAATCATCAAAAGATACTTTTATAATTTCCACAAGGAAGCTATTACTATTATTGGTAGAGAAAAACTCAATGAAGTTCAAAACATTGAATCTTTTTCAGAAAAAATAATAAGAGAAATTCTTTCCTCGGCTTTCGGTATCAGCAAACTTGATTCCTTTTTAAGCCAGATTATCACCACCCTTGGAGATATGAGGTTTAAACTTCCTCCTGAAATTGTCAACCTGGTCCTTTCTTTCAATGCGGACAAAGCATTGGTTTCTCTCAATCAAATTCCCAATCTTATGAAAAATGCCATCTGGCTTGGTAATAAAGGCTACAATCTGGCTCTTCTGAGAGAATTTGGAGTCAAAGTACCGGAAGGTTTTGTGGTCACCACCGAGGCTTACCGTTGTCGCAGCGCCATGGAATCTTATCCCCACATGAAAACAGCCATCAGAAGAAGGATTATTTCCGAAGTCAGAAGACTGGAAGGTCTTTGTGGATTAACTCTGGGCAGATGTCAAGATGGCAAACCCCCACTCCTGCTTTCGGTAAGATCCGGTTCTGCCGTATCAATGCCGGGAATCATGATGACCTTTCTCAACGTCGGTCTGAACAGAGAAATAGTTGAAGAACTGGAAAAATTACCCAATTATGCCTGGACAACCTGGGATTGCTATCGTCGTATGATTCAGATTTGGGGAATGGCTCACGGAATCAACCGGGATCTTTTTGATGAGATCATCAACAACAAAAAGAAAAAATTCGAAATAAACAGAAAACTCGAATTCAGTCCTGCTAATATGGCAAAACTGGCCGATGAATACATGCATCTGATAAATCGTCATGAAATTTATATTCCGGAAGATCCACTTGAACAAGTCTTTGAAGCTATGGAACTGGTTTTTCAAAGCTGGGAAAGCCCTATGGCAGAAATATATCGCAACCAATTCGATATTGCCAGTGAATGGGGAACCGCCGTAATCATTCAACGCATGATTCTAGGTAACCTCAATCTGGACTCAGGTACCGGAGTTGCAATGACCCGCACTAAAAATAGAAACATCGAACTCTATGGAGATTTTGTCCCCCATTCTCAAGGTGAAGATGTCGTATCCGGTCTTGTTTATCCCTATCCCATATCTGAAAAAGAAAAACAAAGAAGAGAAGAGCTTATCTCTCTGGAAGAAAATTTTCCCAACCATTACAACCAGATCAAAGAACTGGCTCACAAACTCGTAGTTGATAACGATTATTCAGAACAGGAGATAGAATTTACCTTTGAAGACAGTCAACCGGAAAATCTTTATATTCTCCAACGCCGGAATCTGGTCAGCGGACATGGCGAAAAACAACCTGTTTTCAAAGATTCGGAATCTCCTGTGGGAATTGGAGTTGGAGCCGGAGGCGGAGCTTATTCAGGCAGAGCTGTTTTCAACCGTGACGGCATCAACAAATTGCTTAAAACAAAGGAACCCCTCCTGCTGATCCGACCTGATACAGTTCCTGATGATGTGGATATGATTTTCAAATGTGATGGTCTGCTTACCGCCAGGGGAGGAGTAACCAGCCATGCTGCTGTCACCGCAATCAGACTGGGTAAAGTATGCATTGCCAATTGTCGAAAACTGGCTGTTGATGATAAAAACAATCAAGCCAGGCTGGGCGATTTGGAAATAAATGAAGGAGACTGGATTTCCATTAATGGTGAAAATGGCTTTATCTTCAAAGGCAAAAAAGAAATAATCCACTCATCCAACTCCTCCACCATAGTTGAAATGGTTTGATTGACAAACTCTTGTTTCTTAAAAATTCCATTTTTTAAACTCAGCTTGACTTGGTTCATTTTTGTCAATATCGTTTTTGTATTCAAGTATTTTAAAAACTCTTTGGCAAATTCATTGACTGACTCCAAGCTAATGCATCATAAAATCAGTTTTTTCTCAAAGTTGGCTAAGCTATTGCACCAATAAAACAACTACTGTTCAAACAAATTAATTTACTGAATACTTTTCAGGTTTTCAAAGTGGCTATCTCTTAAAATCCACACAAACAACCTTAGGAGGTCTTAATGAGAGTTCTTGGAATAAACGGTTTAGGCAGAATCGGCAAACTTACCCTCTGGCGCCATATTTCTCTGGGTTATTACGATAAAATAGCAATAAATACCGGCAGAAAAGTTGGGAAAAACATGCAAGACATAGCCAACTATCTGGAATCAGATTCAACCTATGGTCAGTTCAGCCGTTATCTTTACGGTTATAAAGGAGATAAAAAGCGGCCTGTGATCAAAGTCGATCCAAACCAGGAAAACACCCTTGACATCGAGGGAACCAAGGTTGTTATACTTACCCGCTACCGCAATCCCAAAGATATTCAGTGGCATCAGCATAATGTAAAAGTCGTAGTTGATACGACAGGTGTTTTTCGTGATCCCACCAAAGATCCAGGAACTCCTGGGGGCTCTATTCGAGGACACTTCGAAGGAGGAGCTCGCAAAGTCATTAATTCCTCCGCGTTCAAGATGAAAACCAATAAAACAACCCCTGATGATTCAGTAACCTTGATTCACGGGATCAACCACAATGCTTTTGATCCTCATGAACACAACATAATCAGTGCCACCAGTTGTACTACAACTGCTCTGGCTCATATGATCAAACCTCTGCTTGAAGCCAAAGAAACCAGCAAGTTGCTTACAGCTTCCATGTCCACCATCCACTCAACTACAAATACACAGAGTGTTCTTGATAAGGTGCCGGCTGCTGAAGCGACCGACTTTCGCAAAAACCGCATGGTTCTCGACAATATTATTCTCACTTCAACCAACGCAGCCAAAGCCTTGGGCATTGTAGTTCCCCAAATACAGAAAATCGGTTTCATGGCTGATTCAGTAAGAATACCCACATCTACAGTTTCTCTGGTAACTCTCAATATAACTGTTCAAACCAGAATTCACGAAGATGGAGAAAGCTCAGTAACCAGAGAAGTAGTTAACAAGATCATGAAAAAAGCTGCTGAAGGTCCCCAGAAAGATCTCCTCGTCTACAGTGAAGTTCAAAAAGTATCAACAGATTACAAAGGTGTAGATGCGGCTGTTATTATTGAAGCCAATGATACCCACACCCGTACTGCTTTTCTGGAACTTGATCCGGCGGAACTGGGATTGGGTATTGACTCCCACAAAAAACTCAAAATACCAGTAACCCACGTTAAAATCTTTGGCTGGTATGATAACGAATTTGGTTCCTACACACACCGTCTAGCCGATCTTACCACCTTTATCGAAGATCAACTCCACTGAGTCCCCAACTTCAACCAAAATTAAACTTAATCCTGAAATCTAATTACAAAGAATCCAATTTCAGCTATTCAAAGTGGTGTTAATCTATTATATTAATTAAGTAGTTCCCATCCCAAAAAGGGAGGCATTCGCCTGGAACTCGGAATTTGAATCAATCTGCTTTGTCGTAACTTCTTGAAATAGTATCTACTATGTCGGCGAAGTTACTCCGCGCATCTCAATCCAACTTCAGCCCCAGTCAAAAACACCCATTCTGGGATGGGAACTAAGTATGCTTTATTGTCCTGTCTGCCAACGATTATTTGAAGAAGATGGTCAAATCTGCCCTTTCGATGAAACCGAATTGATTGCTCCTCCCGATTCCCGACTGGGAACAAAAGTAGGCAATTATTTTCTGAACAAAATCCTCGGCAAAGGGGGCATGGGTAAAGTATACAAAGGGGAACACGTTTTTATCGGCAAAGCTTTTGCTATCAAGATTCTCCATCCACAATTCAGGGGCCACAAAGAAATCATCCAACGCTTCCTGTTTGAAGCCAGAGCAGCAGCCAGGATAAACCATCCCAATATTGTCGATATAACAGACTTCGGTTATACAACCGATCAAACTCCATTTTTTGTCATGGAATACATGGAAGGACGGGAATTAATTGAGCTGCTCTTGGATGAAGCTCCCCTGCCAGTCTATAGAGCAGTCAATATCATGTTGCAAGCTTGTGATGCTTTAGCATCCTGCCATGATGAAGGAATAGTCCATCAGGATCTCAAACCTGAAAATATTTTCCTTGTTAAAAGAAAAGGCCGCCGCAAACTGGTTAAGCTTCTGGATAACAACCCGGACAAATTCAAACTGGAAAAAGAAGAAAATTTTGATCTGGTTAAAATTCTTGATTTCGGTGTTGCTCATCTGGCTCAACTCCAAACAGGAGATACCATAGCCGGAACCCCTGAATACATGGCGCCAGAACAAGCCAGAGGAGTCAAGGGAGATCCGCGCAGCGATATTTACTCTTTGGGAATTATTTTTTTTGAAATGCTCACGGGAACAATTCCCTATTCCGGTGAAAGTCCCAGTGAAATTTTTCATCAGGCCATCAACTCCCCTCCTCCTGAAATAAACAAACTTTTTCCAAAACTTAAATTCAACAAACAGGTAGTCCACGTAATCAAAAAATCACTGGCAAAAAAACCGGAAAAACGTTTTCAAAATATAGATGAACTCATGGAGTATCTGCGTAATTGTTTTGGCAAGACTTTCTATTCCAGAGATATTCCAAAAGTACTGGCACAAAATAAAAAGAAAATATCCCAAATAAATGCCGACCTGGCTCTTGATTTAAGCAAATTATTCAACTCCAAAAAGAACAATAAAAGAATTTCCTCAATAAAGACAAAAAAAGCAGGCTCCGGTTCAACTAAGGCTCAACGTAATACAATGAGTACAAAATCACTGCGCAAAGGAAAAAAGAAAATCGGAGGTCGATTGGGCAAGGACTTGGATTCTCTGTTTAAAAAGAAATAATTTAGAATTAACATTCACTACTATACCCGGCAAATGGAGTACAATCGATTATACCAGTATTCTCAGAGTCATACTGACAAAAAGTCACAAAATAACGGACACAACTTGCAACTGAGTTTTTACTCTGCTATTTCTCAATAACTTCAACTTTCAACTGAAGTTATTGACACCCCGATCTGAATACAGGTTGGCCTGGAATTATTTACACCTGCAAATTAATCACTCATCAGAGCAGGTAGAAAGAAAGCAAAAAATGGAAAACAATGAAAACATCAAAGAAAAAGTTGAAAAAGCACTGGAAAAAGTAAGACCTGCTCTGCAAAGAGACGGAGGAGATGTTTCCCTGATTGAAGTTTCTGAAGAGGGAGAAGTAAAAGTAAGACTCATGGGACACTGCCATGGCTGCCCTTTTTCACAGATGACAGTAAAAAACCTGGTGGAAAGAGTAATTAAACAGGAAGTGCCTGAAATCACCAGTGTAACAAGTGCTTGAATCATTAAAGCAGGGGAACAGATAAAATAAATCTTTGCAATTTTTCATTTTTTGATAAGGTTCTGGCAAAGAAAATTTTACTAACCGCAAAGTATTGCCTGCATCCGCATTTTATTGTTCCGGCACCCTGAAATCTGGAGAATATTCATGTACAAATTAATTTTAGTATTTGCTCTGCAACTGACAATCTTTACCATCGGTTGCAAAAAACCAACCTGTGATGTTGCCTTGAAAAAGGCTGAAACCTGCCTCAAAAAAGAAAATATAAAATCAGACAAAAATCACTCTCCCATCTTTTTGCAAATATGCAAAAAGAACAAAAGCAAATTTGATAAATGCAATAAAATCAAGGAGTGTACAGCATTCAGAAATTGTATTTCCGAAGCAGCCACCAACCCGGAAGCTGTTAAAGAATATAATGAATTGTATAACATCAAACAAACAGAGAAAAAAACAGAAAAAGAAGCCAAAGACAACGAAGACTCCCAATAAGCCTCACATACTCCAAAGCCCCAACTTCCTTTTTGCATTATTAGTCAAACAACAATTTCCCAAAATCAATCATCAAGTTCCCAATCTTCTCCCTTCGAGGATCTGCATTTCAAGTTCTGAAAATTAGTCCTTTTTTTTCTGTCTGACTCCCTGTATATTTGACAATGTCCAAATAATTGAATTGTTCAGATTATTACTTTAAAACCTCGGAGGTTTTAACTGCTAATGGTCGAAGGATGAACTTAACTTCACCTTCAGTCAATAACCAGCCATTTTGGTCTGTGATTAACAAAGAGTCTTGATTATGAGTGCACCTCAAAGAGAAGAATGGAATTCAGTTCTCGGCTTTATCCTGGCCGCTGCGGGATCTGCAGTAGGGCTGGGTAATATTTGGAGATTTCCTTATATTGTGGGAAAAAACGGGGGAGGAAATTTTGTCCTTCTTTATCTGCTGATAGTTTTCCTCTTGGGACTGCCCGTAATGTACCTGGAATTGGCAGCCGGAAGAAAAACAAAGAGAGGACCGGTTGGTGCTATCAAAGCTCTCGCTCCAGGTTCATTCTGGAAATTTCTCGGCTATCTGGCAGTAATAACGGGCATTGCAATTCTTTCCTATTACGGAGTTGTAGCTGGCTGGACCATTTACTATCTCTTTCACTCAATCTTTTTCGGTTTTGAAAGCGGCAATACCAGTGCTCTATTCAATAAATTCACCAGCAATGGATTATTGCAAATATCACTCCTCTTCATATTTATCGGAATTACCACTTCAGTTGTTTTTTTCGGGATCAAAGGGGGGATAGAAAAAATAAGCAAAGTCCTGATGCCCCTGCTCCTCATCCTGATGCTGGGGTTGATTATTTATTGCTTTACTCTGCCCAATGCCAGCAAGGGACTGGAATATTACTTTATGCCTCGCTTCAGCGAAATGAATACCAACACATTTATTTTTGCCCTGGGTCAGGCTTTTTTCTCACTTTCTCTGGGAATGGGAGCCATGATGACCTATGGCAGTTATCTCAAAAAAAGTGAAAAATTATTGAATGCGGGCTTTGTTGTCATCATCTTTGATACTGCTATCGCCATTATGGCGGGTCTGATTATTTTCCCTGTGATTGGCGGAGCTCCCGAAAAAGCCAGTGCAGGTCTGGTTTTTGTTGTGATCACAGATCTTTTCACTAAAATCCCGGGTGGACAATTGCTGGCTATCTTCTTTTTTCTGCTCTTATCCATAGCTGCCCTCACCTCAACAATTTCGTTGCTGGAAGTTGCAGCGTCCTATCTGATTGATGAACACAAAATATCTCGTAAAAAAGCAACTGTTTCCATTGGTTTTATCACCTTTCTCGTCGGAATTCCTTCAGCTTTATCCCAGGGAGCAACCTCCTTCTTCACCAAATTTATCAAAATCGGCGACAAACATCTGTCCTTTCTCGACTCCTTTGATTTTGCCTTTGGCAATATTTCCCTGGCCCTGGGAGCTTTACTATTGGTTCTTTTTGTTATTTTCAAATGGAAATTCCAAAATGCAAAAATAGAAATCTTTAGAAATCAAGAAGATAAGTTATGGTTGAGTTATATTTTAAAACCACTGGTTTTATTTGCAGTTCCGGCTGCAATCTGTATTGTTCTGGGATTTATTATTTTCACCGGTAAAACTTTGTCATAATCAAAAAATAGTTCTACTATATCCACTGAAACAAAAACCAACTTGACCTGAATTTCCTTGAAATCAATTTCGGCAAGCTCAGCGTCCACTTGAAAGTTTTTCAGCATGAAAGCCAAATGTCCCCACTGTGGAAAAGAAATAGATGCAAAATCTACCTTTTGTGGAAAATGTGGCAAAAAATTACAACAAACAATAATCGGAACTCCTACACCTATTTCTAATCCGAGTTTCTTCAAAGAAAATTCTTCTCCGAAATTTTCCCAGAAAAAAGCTGAAAAAATCAAAGATCTCTCTGCAAGTGATACCCTGTTCAACTCTCCAGATATCCTTCTAGGAAAGATGGTGGGGGAATACAAAGTTACCAATATTATCGGCAAAGGAGGAATGGGATGGGTATTTTCAGGTATTCATCCAGTCATCGAAAAAAAAGTTGCCATCAAAGTTCTGAAATCAAAATACTCCAAAGATGAAAAAATTGTCACCTCCTTCATGAATGAGGCTAAAGCAGTCAATTCCATCGGCAGCAAAAAAATCATCGATATTTTTGCCTTCGGACAACTTGAATCCGGCAATTTCTATTTTATTATGGAATTGCTCGAAGGTTCATCTCTGGCCGATTTTCTCAAGAAAAAAGGCAAATTGAAGGCTTATGATGCCTACAAGATTATTACCCCAATCCTTGATGCTCTTCAGGCTGCCCACGATAAAAAAATCATTCATCGGGATCTTAAACCTGAAAATATCTATATCTGCAAAGACGAAGACCGTGAATATACTGTAAAACTCCTTGATTTCGGCATTGCCAAATTTAAAGAAGACAGCTTTTCCTCCATGCATGAAACCCAGGCTGGGGTTATCAAAGGCTCACCTCTCTACATGTCTCCAGAACAATGTAAAGGTGAAGAAATTTCAGTTCAATCTGATATTTATTCTTTCGGAATAATTCTCTACAAAATCTTTACCGGAAAAGTTCCTTTCCGAGGCAAAAATGCCCTGAGCGTGATTACAGCTCACCTCAAGGATGAACCGGAACCACTAAATAAACTTGTAGATATTCCCAAAGAACTCAACAATATTATTCTTAACTGTCTCAAAAAAGCACCCCAGGAAAGACCTGCCTCCATCCTCGATCTCAAAGATATGCTGATTCCTGTTCTGCAGAATATGGCACTGGCTCCGGTCAAGAAAAAAAACAGATCGGGTATTCTGGTTTTTCTGCTGGCCTGCCTGGTAGTTGGCGGAGCCATTTTTTTCGTTTTAAAACCATGGAAATATTGGAAAAAAGATAAAAAGAAAAAGAGTGTCCTCTTCGAAACAGTTGAATTATCAATTATTTCAGCCCATCCTACCCTGCTCAATCGTGAGTTTGAAGCCGGTTTCAACAAATGGATGAAACAACACTACAAAAAACAAGTCAAAATAAAATGGTTTTCTTTCCGAGATGATCTGGCTTCTCTCCAAACCAATATCAAAGCCTCAATTAGCAATAACAAATTAACAAAATATGACGTTATCTTTGGAGGTGGCGAGCAGATCCATCAACGTCTTGCTTCATCCCAATGCCTCACTATCGACGGCAAAAATTTTCGCTGCAGCGAAATAATCAACCTGGAACAGGAAATCAAAGACAAAATCCCGTCCTCCCTCCATGGCGTAAAACTCTATGATGAAAAAGGGTACTGGTATGGAACAGCCCTCTCTGGATTTGGTTTTTTCTGTCACCAGGGTCGGCTTAAACAAGCGAGACTGAAACTGCCTGAAACCTGGCAAGAACTGGCAAAACCTCAATTCTTTCAAAAATTGATCAGTGCAGATCCATCCACAAGCAGTTCCACTTACATGATCTATGAAATCATCATGCAATCAATGGGTTGGAAAGAGGGACTAAAAACAATAATTTCTTTGGGAGCCAATATAAATGGTGGTTTTTTGAAGAGCTCCAAAATAGTTCTTCACAAACTTCTCGACAATAAAAAGGCAATTTGCGGACTTTCCATTGATTTTATCTTCCATATGCAAAAATCCCAACTTGAAAAAAATGTCGCCAAACAACTCAAGTTTATCCTCCCTGAAAAAACCGCTGTTTTCACCTCAGATCCAATTTCAATTGTAAAAAACGCTCGTCATCTTTTTCTGGCTGAAAAATTTGTCAAATATGTGCTCACAGACGGGCAATTTCTCTTTATCAGGCCGGTGGGTCACCCCAAAGGACCAGAACAGGAAATACTTCCCAGACTGCCAATTATACCAGATCTCTACCAAACATCAGGACCTGCAAATTTTTATGTAAACCCCTTTAATCAAAAATCAACCCTGCAGTTTAATTCTCAACAATCACTCAAAAGAAAAAAATTGTTCAGGCTGCTTTTGAAAACAGCTATCATAGAAAGCCACAAACCCCAGGTACAAAGTTGGGAATACATGATCAAAAACAAAAAATTAAAAAATTGGCAAAAAGATAAAAATATTGTTATCTCCCAAAAGACATTCATCAAAAAATTAAAAGATTCTGGAAAAATGAATCGTTTGGCCTGGAACGAACTTCAATTCAAGTGGATTGAAATGTTCCACAAATATTACAATGATCTTAAAGGAAAAAAATAATGTCAAAAAAGTACAAATTGTCACTGGATGCAGGTTCACCGGAAAATCCAACTATTTTTGGCAAATATTTACTTATGGGTCTCATAGCTCGAGGCGGAATGGCCGAAGTATATCGCGCCAAAAGGATAAAAGATGGAAAAATAGTTGCATTGAAATGCATGCGGAACAAACTAGTCAAGGAACAAAAATACATAGATATGTTTTTGTCTGAAGGAAAAACCGCGAATCGCCTCAATTACAAACACATTGTCAAAACCTATGAGGGGGGTCGCTATAACAATAATTATTTTTTCACCATGGAATATATTCAGGGCAAAGATCTCAACCATATTCTTCGTAAACTCAAAATACAGGAACAAAGATTACCTACTCCCGCTGCCTTGTTTATTGCTGTCAAGTCGTTGAGAGCCCTTGACTATGCTCATTCCCTCACCGATAAAAACGGAAACCAACTTAATATCATCAACAGGGATATCAGCCCTTCCAATATTCGCATCTCCTATGAAGGTAAAGTCAAAATAATTGATTTTGGAATTGCCAAAACCAGTGATAGATACACCACCGAAATTGGTACTCTGAAGGGAAAATTCCATTATATGTCTCCGGAGCAGATCAGGGGTCTTCCCCTTGATACCCGAACTGATATTTATTCAATGGGGATAATTCTCTATGAAATGCTCACCATGGAAAGATTATTCAATGCTGAAAGTGAGACGGAGTTGATGAACATGGTCAGAACAGCCGATATCAATCCTCCTTCAAGCATTAACCAGCGCATTCCCCCAAAACTGGATCAAATTGTCCTGAAATCACTTAAAAAATCAAAAGATGAACGCTATCAAAAAGCCGGCGAACTGGCAGATGCCCTGGAAGAAGTTCTTGTTCCTTTCAAATTCAAGCAGGAAGAGCTCTCCAACAAAATTAAAAATATCTTTTATGAAGATTATCAGAGAGAAATGGAGATCATGCGTCTGACCAAAGATATGGATTTCAATCTGACCGGAATTGACTCAAGTGATGCCGAATCATTTGATCAGATCTCGGCAGATAATTTCAATAATCAACAAAATCTTGAACTCGAATTTGATATGGAGTTTGAGGATGAAGATCTGGAACCAGTTCACACTGAAGATTTACTGGAAAAACCTCAGACAGTTGATAATTCAAACAATAATAACCAGAATCTAAACAAATATATCTACTTGATGCTGGCAATGACTTTGATTGCAATTATTGCTATCATCATTGTTCTCATCCTAAAATAAAACTATTATGAAGCAAAATTTTCGAGATACCGGTGAATATATTCCGGAAATTTCAATAATCATTCCTGTCTACAACGAAGCTGCCAGTATCAAACAGGTTTTGGCAAAGTTGCAGGAAGTGTTGAATCGGGCTGATTTCACCTATGAAATTCTTGTAGTAAATGACGGTTCTACCGATGGTACAGGCGATATCCTGACCAATCTCAATGTCAGAACCATCAACCACAATATTAACAGAGGCTATGGCGCTTCACTGAAAACAGGAGTTCGTTCCATTCAGTCTGAATTCTTTGTGATCATCGATGCCGATGGCACTTATCCGGAGGAAGAACTCCTCAATATTACGGCTTCTCGTCATGATTTCGATATGATTATCGGGGCAAGAACAGGAGAAGATGTCAATATTCCTCTTATTCGCAAACCGGCAAAGAAATTCATCACTTGGCTAGCTTCCTATGTTGCCAACCGCAAAATTCCCGATCTCAATTCAGGATTAAGAATCATGAGGCGGAAAATAGTCCTTAAATACATAAAATTGCTTCCGGACGGCTTTTCCTTTACCTCTACGATTTCTCTAGCCATGCTGGTTGGAGGCTACAGAGTAAAATATATTCCTGTCAATTATAAACACCGCGCTGGTAATTCCAAAATTCGACCTTTTTATGATACCATCAATTTTATTCTGCTTATTGTAAGAACCATTACCTATTTCAGACC
>JAQICJ010000242.1 GCA_027858615.1 Deltaproteobacteria bacterium | reverse complement strand
GAATGACGATGTAGCTTACGAATTAATCAAATTATATGATTTAACCAAGAAAACCAGTCTGAAATGTAAAAACATCAAGCATTTTCTGAATAATCACAAAAATAGTCGATATTTATCCAGAGTAAAAACTCTATCCAATAAATGTACTGACTAGTTACTAGTTCCCCGCTCCAAAGTGGGACAATCTACTTAATGGTCTAATGCTCCAATTAAACGATATTACCTTAAAACTGGATGAAAACCTTATTCTGGACAGGATTTCACTGAATATCCAACCAGGCTCCATTTGGGGTATCATCGGACCTCCCGCTTCGGGAAAAAGTGTTCTGGTTAAAACTATCTGCGGTTTTTTCAAACCTCAAAAAGGCAATATCCTGTTCAATGGAACAGATATTTGCAAAATTCCCGAAACTAAACTGCTTGAAATCCGCAAACAGATTGGCATGCTTTTTCAAAACAACGCCCTGTTTGACTTCATGAATGTTTGGGAAAATGTCGCTTTTCCTCTGAGAAGAAGTAATCCCGATATCGATCCGGAACTGCTGCGTGAAAAAGCCTGGAAACGCCTTAAAAAAGTAGGACTCGCCGGCAGTGAAGACAAACTTTGTTCTGAATTGTCCGGAGGGATGCAAAAAAGAGTTGGAATCGCAAGAGCAACCATCAACAAAGCTCCCCTCAATATTTACGACGAACCCACAGCCGGACTTGATCCCGTTACAACTTCAAAAATTTATGATCTTCTCTTGGAAATTAAACGCCAAAACTCTTCCACCGTTCTGGCCATCTCATCAGATGTGGAAGGTTTGAGGAATTTTGTTGATAACATAATTGTTCTCCATGAAGGTAAAATCAGATACAGTGGTCCTGAAAAAGGCCTGGAAACATCAACTGATCCTGTTGTTCACCAATTTGTGCGGGGAGAAGAGGAGGGGCCTTTGTGATCTCTTCTTTCTTTGCTTCAATCGGGGAAAAATTTCTTGTTTTATCAAATATTCTGGGAGGAATTACCTACCTGTTCTATCAAATTACTGTAGCTCTTATTCCCCCCAAATTCGATCTTGATGAATTCTGGCGAAATCTTTATAAAATGGGGGTTAAATCAGTACCTATAATTATCCTGACAGCTTTTTTTACCGGTGGCATTATGGTTATTCAGGCCTCGGTATTTGTAAAAAAATTTGGAGCGACAAGTCTGGTAGGTTGGGGAGCGGGATATTCTGTATTCAGAGAAGTTGGTCCCATTCTTCTCGGCCTCATGTTCAGTGGCAGAGTTGGATCTAACAACACTGCAGAACTCGCAACGATGGTAGTAACAGAACAAATTGACGGACTCAAAGCACTAGCAATAGATCCCTTCAGATATCTGATTGTCCCCAGAGTGCTGGCCATGATCATAATGCTTTTTCTGCTGACAATTATCGGCACTGTAGTTGCCATTTTCGGAGCTGCTCTTTTTGGCAAATTTATTGCCGGAGTCAGTTATGCCGGTTTTTGGACATCATTTTCACAGAATCTTCATCTCGCAGATCTGATCCATGGTCTGATCAAAGCAGCAATCTTCGGATTTATTGTCTCTCTCAATTCCTGTTATTTTGGCATCAGTGTCAAAGGGGGGGCAGTGGGAGTTGGAAAAGCAGTTAATAATTCTGTAGTTGCTTCAGCCCTTGGCATTGTGATTTTCGACTATATTTTAACCTACAATATTACCTGATTTACTAGTTCCCGTCCCCAAAAGGAAGGTCATCGCCTGGAACTAGGAATTTGAATTGATCTGCTTTGTCGTAACTTTTTGAAATAGTGGTTGCTATATCTGCGAAGTTACTCCTCGCATCTCAATCCAACTTCAGCCCCAGTCAAAAACCCCCATTCTGGGACGGAAACTAACTATGATGAAACAGTTTTTAACCAACTTTTTTGCAGCTGTCGGAGACAAAACAATCAGTGTGTTTACAGCGGCAAAAACACTATTATTGGTTACACTTAATATCTTCAGGGGAATTTTTCATTTCAAAAACAGGGAAAAAGGTGAAATCCTCAAGCAGGCTTATGAAATCGGCAATCGCTCCTTCCTTTTCGTGTCAGTTACATTGAGTGCTCTGGGCATGGTACTTGTTTTTCAAGTCTGCCTGCAGATTAACAAGATCACAGGAGATCAAAGTCAGGTCGGCCCGGAATTTATCAAAGGAATGATTCATGCTTTTGTTCCTATTCTGACAGCTATGATGCTGGCAACAAGAGTGGGAGCAGGAATTGCTGCAGAAATAGGATCAATGAAAGTAACTGAACAGCTCGATGCGTTGAGGATGTCTGGAGTGGATCCGATAGATTATCTCATAGTCCCCCGCTTCATTGCATCAATTTTCATGACCTTCATCCTGGGAATCTATGCCGCTCTGTTGGTGATTCTGGCCGGAGCCTTCATGGCTCATCACTCATTTGGAGTCAATTACAACGTTTTCTTTGTTTTTGACAAGGTTACCTGGGGAGATCTGATAATCGGCAGCACTAAACTCCTTGCCCACGGCAGTGCCATCCCTGTTGTTTCCGGATATTGCGGTCTTACAACCAAAGTTGGCAGCGAAGGTGTTGGGGTAGCAACTACCCGAGCGGTTATTAATTCATCTTTGGCAGTTATTATTCTTGATTTTATTATTTCAGCTATCGGTCTTATGACCATCCAATAAAACATGAGCATAAAATTTAAAAACGTCCATAAAAGCTTTGGTAACAAAAAAGTCCTGAAAGGAATAACCATGCAAGTACAAAAAGGAGAAATCCTTTTTGTCATAGGTACTTCCGGGGTAGGTAAATCAGTAACCATCAAACATATTATCGGCTTGCTCAAACCCACTTCTGGTTCTATTGAAGTTGATGGAAAAAAAGTTGAACATCTGAAGGAAAAACAATTCATACCCATCAGAAAAAAAGTCGCCATGGTTTTTCAAAGTTCCAGTCTCTTTGATTCTCTCAATGTTCTGGCCAATATTGCTTTACCCCTTGAAAAACACAAAATAGTTCCTGGAGATAAGATCCAGGATAAAGCCATGCAACTGCTGACTGAAGTTGGGATGGAAAAGTATGCAAGTGTATTTCCATCTGAAATCGGTGACGGCATGAAAAAAAGAGTTGCCATTGCCAGAGCTCTTGCCATGCAGCCGGATTATATTCTCTTTGATGAACCCACTACCGGTCTTGACCCGGTGAGCGCTCGCAGAGTAGACAAATTGATTTTAAGACTTGCTAAAGACAGAGGTACAGGAACCATAGTGGTTTCACATGATTTGCCATCAATTTTTGGTATCTCTGATAAAATAGCCATGGTCTACCAGGGAAAAATTTACTTTGAAGGAAGCAGAGAAGAATATCAGTTAAGTAAAGATCCCATAATTCAACAATTTATCAAAGGAACCAGCTCTGGCCCCATGGAAACCCCCGGATTTTAAATTACTTTATCGCTAAAAATCACCATCGTCAAAAACCCGCAACGAATAAGGACCACAATTGGCAGCTATCCCTACCCTCTCCACTTTGAAATACATGGTAACTGAAGAACCATTGCCGGGAACAGGCATTTCAAGTTCATCCTGACTGCCAGCATTTACGGTGATGCAATCCCAGGTGGCTTCAATGGTGCTGTCACCCCCGCACAACCTCAACAAAGCTCCTGCAGTTGGGACATCAAGTCTTACTTTGTTATAAGCCCAGCAGGTGGGATCATAGACATTTTCATAATTATATTTGAAATAATCAGGTCCCGCTTGATTGTTGTCATCTGCCGGAACGAAAAGACTGTTGACGTTGTTGGAAAAATCACAATCGGTAAAACTGCCCAAGTGTTCACTGGATGCTGTTGATGAACCTCCGGTGGTATCATCAACACATTCACAACCATTAGAATCGGTGGTGTCCGCATTGTAATAATCAGTTTCGCAGGTCATAAAGCAGGATTGGTTTATACATTCAACCACAGTTCCCGACATCTCTGAACCCGAACAAGGGAGATTACAATCTTCACAGTGTTCCAAAGTCCCGATAACTCCTTCGTCTATATCTCCATTACAATTGTTGTCCTGATAATCACAAACTTCTTCTGTGGGAGTTTGAGCATCACATTCACCCCAGCCTTCAGCGCCAAGACATTCCTGCTCCCCGGCACAAGTACCGTATTGATTTTCTATATTGCACGAACGCACGGTTCCAGCATTATCCTGAGTACAACCACAATCACCTGCAGAAGGTAAACAGAAATATCCATTGTTTCCACTTACAGAAGAAAGTTGAGTACAAGCATATCCGGAAGGACAGTAGATTTCAACTGAACACTCAAGCAAACAATTCCTGTATTCTCCCATTTCGAAACATCTGTTGGAGTGCTCACCACAATCCCCGTCAGTATTACAAGTAGTACAAACATGATCGTTTACAGGAAGACAAATGGTTGTTTCATCTGTTCGAGTGGCTTTCCTGCAGGTAAACCCGGTGGGACAATCCTGTGTCTCACAAATCCGGGTACATTTATCCTGACCAGAATCGTTGAAAAAAATACAATATCCCGATTGACAGGATGAACCATCCTGACAAATATCGCCAAAGCTTCCATCCCCTGTATTATTGGTATTGTTGATATTATTGATATTGTTTGTATTGTTTGTATTGTTAGTGTTGTTGGAACTACCACCCTGGGCACAAGCATAAGCAAAAATCGAAATAAAAATTACGTTAAAAAGGAAGTAGTTCTTCATCTTAATTATCCTTGATGGTCAACTGGTAGGGAGTACAATTCTGGGTACCCTGACTCAACAATTCCACTTTGACATAGTAGTTGCCGTCGTTGTCATAAGGATTGATGGTTTCTTCCGTTCCAGGACTGACAGATTTGCATTCCCAAGTTGATTCGTCAGTATCATTGCCTCCGGAAACACATAAGCGATGTGAAACACCGGAAGAAACAATTTTGAGAGTAACCGTAAGATTTTCCTGACAATTCCAGACATTATCATAGTTGAACTTGAAATAGTCTGGTGGACCGCTGTTGTTCAGATCGCCGGGAATTTTGGAAGTAACATGCTGGTAGGTAAAATCACAATCGGTCCATCCTCCCAGACTGACAGTATCTTCAACGCTGTGAGGTGCTTCGGAATCGTCCTGGCATTCACAACCGTCTTGAGTATTGTTATTGGCATCATAGTAGTTGTTTTGGCACTCAAGACCACAGACCTCTTCATCGCATACGGGAACAGTGCCAGGATTGCCTGACCCCTGACATTCATCGAAACACATAGAGCAGTGATTAATGGAACCAAGCAGCCCTTCATCTATATTGTCGTCACAATTATTGTCTTCCCCATCGCAAACTTCAGGACCGGGCATCTGTCCCTCACAACCGGACCAGCCGTTGTCGCCGTAGCAGGTTTTGGTTCCGGGACACTCCCCAAATTCATTGGCCAGGGAACAGCCCAGCTTTCTTCCTTCGCTGAGAATAGTACAAGTGCAGTCGTCTGTATTAGGAAAGCAATAATCAAAGCCATCTCCCAAAGTGGAACAGGAAAAACCTGAAGGACAGTCATCAATCATGCAATCAAGCAGGCAATAAGTACGTTCGCCAACTTCTTTGCAATGTCCTCCAATCATATCACATTGTCCATCGTTGGAACATGATTTGCAAATGGTATCATTGTGAACAGGTCGGCAAAGGCCAATCATGTCGTTATCGCCCAACTCGGTACTGTCTTCTGTAGAATCAAGAGACGGATCCCAGGAACAGAAATATCCTTCAGGACAAGATAAATCATCTGAACAATATTGAGTACAAACTGGCCCATCTTCTGTTTCGATGCATTGGTTGCTTTCACATTGGGAACCACCGGCGCAGGGTTCTTCAAAATCTGATACTTTGCCGTAATTGACAGAACCGCTACCACTGCCGGGACTGCATGATATTATGGAGATTAGTAAAATAAATAATATACTGAACTTGAAGCTCATGGGACCTCACTTGATTGGGAATATCGTAGTTGTTCTAACACATTATAACTAATTTTCTAAAAAGATCTAATTTGTATTTATTTTATTTTCATTGTTGTTCAAGCAACAGAATTCCAATTATTACATACCCCTCGGGAAATTTTACAGATATTCAGACAGTTATTGAAAGGTAAATTTAAAAATG
The DNA here is from genome assembly GCA_027858615.1 of Deltaproteobacteria bacterium. Classification (GTDB taxonomy): domain Bacteria; phylum Myxococcota_A; class Polyangia; order HGW-17; family HGW-17; genus JAQICJ01. The sequence goes on along the minus strand of JAQICJ010000242.1, from coordinate 3,664 downwards.
TACTGGTTTTGAATAAGAACGGGCGGGAATTCCCTTAACCAATTGACCGCTCTTTATATTACCGGTAACTACTGCACCAGCTCCGACGATGGATTTTTCTTCAATTTTTACTCCGTCAATAACTGTAGCACCAGCTCCAACGAAAACTCTATTTTTCAACACAACTGAGCTGCATAAAACAGCACCGGCAGACACCCGGCTGAAATCACCAAGTTTGCATTGATACTCAATAACCGCTCCACTGTTAATTACAACACTTTCGCCCAAAGTAACATCCGGACCAATAAAAGCTCCACCACAAATAATACAACCTCTACTGAATTTTACTCCCCTCGAAATCACAGCTTGAGGATGAACTGCTGTAAAAAGGGGAATTTTATACGTTCTGAATATGCTGGAGATTTTTTCCCTTTTCTCTGAATCACCAAGAGCCACAACTGCTGCGTCAAAAGGTTTGTCTTCAAGCTTAAGTTTTTCTTCGGTTCCAAATACAGGACGACTGAGAAAATGTTGATTCTTGTCAACTTCCTGTTCAGATAAAAAACCGGCCACTGGAACCTTTTTAAGATTCAGAATATCAAAAACTATTTTGGCATGACCGCCAGTTCCATAAATTACGACAGAAGGATAATCACCAGGCATAAAATAAAACTCCTACTTTTATCAAAAATGGAATATTGCCATCAGTAAATCTTGATTTGCAGTGATTAACTCTCTTTTAAAATCAACCTCAGCATTAATCAACAACCCCATTATTTTGGATTCACTGGCAATTATACAACAAACAGATTTTTTTTGAACAATTGAGTTGAAAGGAAAAAATTACTGCTTTTTCCAGGTAAGAGTAATTTCAATATCACCATCTATTTTGAAAGATTGTTTTTGAACTTCATATCCCTCTTTATAGGCTTGAAGAGAAACCTTGGCGCCATTTTTGATTTTTACTGAAACAGGTAAAGATGTTTTATTTTTGATGAGACGGCCATTAACAAAGAGATCTGCTTTTACTCCAGTTTGCCGCGATTTTAACTCTAATGTCCAAACAGATATTTTTTGCTTTTTTGGCTGAGTTGTTTTTTTAACTACCCGATCTTTCGGTTCAGTATCTTTGCCAGATAGTAGATTAAATTGAACCGTTCCCTGTTGGTTCTTATTCAAAAAATAAACAACCCGCTGCCAAATAGCAAATCCTGCTCCCAGTGCCAGCAGGAACATGATCAACAGCAACAGATAAAACAAAATTGAACCTTTGTTATCATCAGGTTTAATATATTCAGGATCTTCAAATTCAGGCTCAAGGGTTTTTCTTGCCTCTTCCAACTCCAGATTAAATTTCTGGGCTTCGTCGAGATCTGTGAGCTCTTTGATTAATTCGGGTGATATCAGTGCAGCAGCTTTTTTTAACTCATCGTACAATTCCATTGCACTTTGGGGTCGTTTTTCAGGCTCCTTTTCCAAAGTGCGATCGATCACATTACAAAACTTTTCTGGAATTCCCCTAGTGAGATCAAATAGTTTGAGGGGTGGCTCAGACACCTGTTTGAACAGCAATTTTCTGGGTGTTTCAGCATTAATGGGATATTGACCTGACAGCATTTTAAACATGATTACCCCAAAAGAATAAAGATCACTAGGAGGGGCAATTTCTTCGATACTGCCTGATGCCTGTTCAGGTGACATGTAAAGAGGTGTCCCCATTACCAGTCCTCTGCCGGTAGATGCTTTAGATTGAGCTGCTTCACCCAATAATTTTGCAATTCCGAAATCCAGTATTTTAATTTCAGGAAAATTTCCCTTCATGGAAACAAAAATGTTATCAGGCTTGAGATCTCGATGGATAATTCCCAGTTTATGAGCGACATCGAGGCCACTGAGTACCTGTTTGGCAATGATCATGGTTTCTCGGACTGAGAGATTTCCCTTCTCTTCGATCAGTTCCCCCAATTCTATGCCATGTAGTAATTCCATAATAAAATATTGACGGCCGTCATCCAACTGCCCGAAATCAAATATTTGTATAATATTAGGATGTTTGATTATATTTACCGAACGAGCTTCATCTTTGAAACGCTGAACTATTTCCGGATCTCTGGAGAGAAAGCCATCGAGAACTTTAATGGCTACTTCCCTTTCAATTGAGGGGTGTCTGCCAAGAAAAACATCGCCGAATGCTCCGGATCCAAGTAAATCCATTATTTTGTAATTTCCGATAAAGGTTCCGATAATTTCTTCCGGATCACTATATTCCTGCGTCATATACTACTCAACTATTCCAATCACAAAATGTTGTAACTTAAACGAAAAAATACTTCCCGTTCCCAATAAAGATGTAATTACCATTGAATTGAGGGAAGCGGATTTTCTATCCTGTCAGCATGGTGAAATATTCTTAATTCATGAAATAGATAACTCAACCAAAACATAAACTTGCAAAAATTCACCTGTCAACGAAGATAGGTATCAGAATTGAGTTTTATTGCAAGATTAATCTGTTTGCAATTTGCTATTCATTCAGGCAAAACAACGGAACTGAAAGAATGAAAACCCTCATGAACAACCCCGGCTTCAATCTGTCTGGGACCATAAGGTAAAAAACCAAAAGAGGCATTACCCATTTGATCAGAAGTTGCCTCAAGATAGAAATCATCTACTTTGTACAAAAAGACCCTGAGGCTCCTTCAAGTGGATTACCACTTTCATCCTTTACCACAATATTAATTTCGTTGTATCCAAAAGAAAATGTTTCAGGGATTTCAACTTGCAAATAGGGTAATTGTTCAACCTGAAGTTCAATTGACGGATCCCCAAGCAAGATAACCGCATGATGAGTCCACCACTCACTGTCATCTGTCATCTCCACTGGAAGAACAGGAATTTCCCACCCGGAATCACGCATAAAGCGACGACCATAATTGAAAATTTTACCTATATGGGTGATTCCTTCTTCAAATACACCGGCGAAAAAAGCATGCAGAAATTGGGATCCGCCAAAAGCACCCAATCCGGTTGCAACATTGCCGATATAGACGATTCCACCAAAAAGACCATTTATGTATAATTCAGCTGCCGAATCATTTTCCGGTTCCTGTTCACTCCACCCATTAAAAGTTGAAGTTGTGGCCACATCGGCATAATTTCCAGCCAGACAGGCACAAGTTACAAAAATCCCAGGAAGTGGATTCGTCAGTGTTTCAATAAATTGAGACGAGAGAATATTGGTAAACCAGCCGTGAGAACCATGCCCGTTGTGAAAAACAAGGGGAAATCCAAGATTAATACTCTCTTTTATATTTTCTTCAGTTCCAATGTCTCCTCCGTACCGCTCCACTGCCGTGGAAGTAGCGTACAGCTTCTGTGAATTATTTTTAAAAGAGGGAGGAAAATATTCCTCTACAGTAGTTTCAAGGCCTTCGGCCCCATCAATATCACCCACTATTGGAATAGTCGTAGCAATATCTGAAAGCAGCAGTGGAAATTCAACTCTTCCATTCAAAGCATTAACAAAACTCTCAACTTTCAGTCTGTAATTTTCTATTTCGATGGGGTTGCCACCCGGAACGCGTCCAACAGCAAGATTGGAATTTCTCAGTTCCAAAAGGGAGAAATCATCACCTCTTTCCCACTGGTATTTCATCCTGATCTGCATCAAAATCAACTTTTACAT
>JAQICJ010000201.1 GCA_027858615.1 Deltaproteobacteria bacterium | reverse complement strand
CCCTTCTTTCAAAATTTTAAAAATTGGTTGTCTGTTCTTTTTTATAGTTTTTTTGATTGTAAAAAAGTCAATCAGAGAACCATCAGTGCGGTGGGCTGAAAACTCCAGTATATTGCCCTTTACTATCATTTTGGTGTAATGCAGGGTAGGCTCTGTAACCAATGAATATGGTTTGGGCTCTTTGACGTAATAGATGGGAGCTCCTCCGCCGGCTGTTACCACATAATTCAAATTGCGAACCCTACCCCTTTCATATAAGTGATCATGTCCAGCAAAAAGCATATCAACCCCATATTTATGCATCACCTCCACAAGTCCAGATTCCAGCAACTCTTCATTTGGACCATGAGGACCGGAAGTAAAGGGTGATATATGGACAATAACAAAAATATGTAGAATATCTTTATCCATTACAGTCTGTTGCAATTGACTTTTGAGCCAGGCACTCTGAGAACCACCCACAAAAGGTTTCTCCGAATTAAGAACAAAAAATCTGGAATTACCCCAGGAAAAAGTGTAAACAAGCTCAGGATAAGGTGAATTTTGAGGATGAGCAAAATAACGCATGAAGAGATCTTCCCCCTTGCCGAAACAATTTTCATGATTGCCCACCACTGCGTACAGAGGGATTCTTTTCATCAGGGGATACTCAATTTCCAGGAACCTGTACCAATTCTCCCTCTTAAGACCATCATTGGTAAGATCCCCTGTGTTTATGTAAAAAGAAGCTGGTTCCATAGCCATTGCATTGATAACGGTCTGGTGATTGGAATGCCCGTTTCTGTTGTCTCCCATGATCAGAAAACTGAAATGAGTGTCTTTGTCGGGAGCGGTTCTTACAATTTCACTGTAGACTTTGCGGGAAGTGAATACTTTGTACCGATATTTGGTATATGGAGCCAAACCTGTAAATCTAACCTCATGGATAATGCCCCGTGGTGAGACCTTTTCCCATTGGTCATCTGCATCAACAGCCTCAAGAATAATTTTACATTTTTCCCGGGAACCGGTTTCCCACAATATTGAAAGCTTGGTTGTAGTTACATTTTGAACATATGGTTTTCTCCTCATCCAGGAAGTGGATAAAACAGGGTTTGCAAACAAAATCCATAAGTTGAAAACTACTATTGTTCGGATAAATATATTCATTTTAACTAGTTCCCGTCCCAGTAGTGGGGTTTTTGGATGGTGAAGAAGTTGAATTGAGATGAACGGAGTAACTTCGCCGACATAATATCAAGTATGTCGAAAAATTACTCAGCGCGTCTGAGGAAAAATTCTTACCAGAACCAATAACTAAAATTTTGATTATTTCAGAAAAATAGGATAAATAGTAGGCATGAGTAATTTTATTCAAAATCTTTCTACACTGATGCATGAATACCTTAATATACCAAAAGATATTGCCAGCAAAATATTTTTTTCCATTCTTGTTCTGGCAATCTGGCAATCTTTTGCCATTGTCTTTAAATCCATAGTATACCGTTCAATTAAAGACCTGCCCAAACGCTATCTGGCCACAAAAACCACCAACTATATCTTACGTATACTTGCTCTGATTGCTTTTTTCAATATCTGGATTGGGTTTGGGGGAGAAATTTTTGCTTTTCTTGGTCTCCTCTCAGCCGGTATAGCCATTGCCCTACGTGATCCTTTAGTCAATCTTGCCGGCTGGATCTTTATTATCATCAGCAAACCATTCTCTGTTGGAGACCGAATAGAAATCGGAGGCATCAAAGGAGATGTGATAGATATTCGTACTTCCCAAATCTCTTTGCTGGAAATTGGTAATTGGATTGCAGCAGACCAAAGTTCAGGACGAATAATTCATATTCCTAATGGCTGGTTTCTCACCAAATCACTAGCCAACTATACTCAGCGTTTTGATTTCATCTGGAACGAAATACCTGTCCTCATAACCTTTGAAAGCGATTGGGCGAAAGCCAAATCAATTCTTTCCGAGATTGCCAAAAACCATCAAACAATTTCAGAAGTTGATGCAAAAACCTCTGTCCACAAAGCTTCCGGCGATCTTTTGATTTATTACAAAAACCTTACTTCCATAGTCTGGACTTCAATTGAACCATCAGGAGTGCAACTAACCCTCAGGTTTCTGTGCAAAGCCAGAGAAAAACGCTCCACCGCCAATAAAATCTTTGAAGATATCCTGAAATCTTTCAACCATGAATCAGATATCGAATTCGCCTATCCCACCCAACGACTTTACTACAAAGAATAAATATCCCGACCAGGTCAAATTCCCCTTTCCACTTCCCTTCCTCCCAAC
>JAQICJ010000163.1 GCA_027858615.1 Deltaproteobacteria bacterium | reverse complement strand
GTGGTAAGCAGCAACTTGTTTTTTCTCGAAAAAGGATGATTAGAAACTGCAATTCCGGCAATATTTTCTATACCGGCAAGAGTTGATTTTGCAATAACATGAGGGGATAATATGGTAATTTTTTCAGGAGATATTTCCTGTTTGCTCGTCAGAGAACCAATTATATTATTAAGAGTTTTTATGGTTTTATCCCGGGATGTTTGTCTGATGTATTTTGGCTCAGCCCCCTCGGGTACTTGAGAGGGAGAACACAACTCCGGATGTTTGAAAGTTCTGATTAATTTAGTAATATTGACAGTGTTTCTAAAATTTTCGTTAAGAGAAAATTTGAAAGCCTCAACTTCCTCAAGATAGTTATTTTCACCCCGGAACAAATTCTGCTCTTTGTCATAAAAGATAGCCATTCTGGAATTATCATCCTTTAAACACAACTCAAGCAACTCAAACCAGGTATCTTTAAAATCCTGGGCTTCATCCACAATCAGAGCGTCATATTTATCAATCAATCCTTCATTGAGACAATCAAAAATAATCTGGGGAAGTTCATCATTCCAGAAATCATTGTCTCCCCCTTTGATTTTGGAGATTTGTCTTTTGTTGCCTCCCGTTTTGTCATCACAAGTGAAACAAAATTCATGGAAACAAGTTGCAGTTATCTCCACCTCGGATTCAAATTCATTGACTTTTTTGCCCAAATAAGCTCCGAGATACTTGTTGAAACACAAAAGGAGCACCCGCTTCCCTTCCTCATTGAGACGTCGGGCTGCCTCAAGAGCAAGCATGGTTTTACCCGTTCCAGCCCCCCCATTAATCAGTATTTTCTTGTTTGCCCAGATACTGTCCAAGGTTTTGCGCTGATCAAGGCTCAGCAATGATAAAGAATTACTTTGGTTTTCCAGTTTATTATTTAAATTGTTAACAATATTCAAGGTGGGATTGATAACATTATTGATCAAATAACGAAATTCAGAAGCCTTGAGCTCGGCAAAATCAAGACCTTTTCTGTTCCAGAATTCGTAAATACTTGTAATTTTTGCAGCAAGATCCTGCATGTATCGGGAATCTATCACTATTTCCGGAACCAGATCATTGGGTAGACTTTTTTTATCGAAAGTGTTTACAGGAAAAGCTACTCCATGGCCCATCAAAATGGGAAAGGGATGTTTAAAATGATGAAAGGGAGAGCTCTTGAATTTCTTTGTGAACTTGCCAAGTAGAGCATACTTCTGTTCTCTGGCCTGTTTACCTGGAGCTCTTCTCAGTTTGTAATTTCTTCTGGTCCAGCATTTTCGTTCTTGGTCATAATGAACCCCATACCCTTTGCATTCAATGATCAAAATCCCTCTGCGGGGATGAACAATTAGAAAATCTACCTCTCCTTCGGTAGCCTTTTGCTGGATAAGGTATTCAAGACTGTGATAGATGACATATTCGTCATCGAGTTGCTGGCGCAAAGCATTGTATAGTTTCTTTTCGGTTTTACTGCCTTTACCTTTTCTCTGAAATGGATCGGGAATCATCTTTGCCATTATTTGTAATCCTTTCAGTTAAACGGCGAAATTCAGTATATTTTGATTGCCTTTTTCAATTTATTTACAACTTCGGTTCTCAATTCTACAGGTTCAAGAACTTCTACTTCGGGAGAATACCTGAGTATTTCCATAACCAATTCCTGATGGGAAACATATGGAAATTCCAGGATAAGATACCCGTTCTCCTCCCTAGTATTTTGTTCGGCATACCAGGTTTCGTGTTTAATCCACTGAGCTGCCCGGGGAGTAAATTTTAATTTGGCATTTTTATTGGCTTCGCCACAATAGATGCCAAAACCCTCGGATAAGTAGCTCTCCAAATCTTTATTGCGTACCTGTCTGATCCCCTCGGTTTTTATTTCTACTTGACTAATTAGTTCTACAGCGAAAGTACGCAATTCGTTATTTTGGTGGCAATATCCGATTAAATACCAACTGTTCCTGTAAGTTATCATTTGCAGAGGACTCACAGTTCTGGTTTTTACTTCATCTTGTTTTGATTGACGTGAAAGATAATTGAATTCAAATTTCTTTTCGCCAATTAAAGCGTTTAAAACAAGGCTGAAGTATTCAGGATTCTGCTTTCTTTTTTCGAAGGCTTTGTATTTAATCTTTTCTTTGAATATTTTGGGATTTACTCCGTTTTCTTTAACTATGTTTTCTACACTTCGAATGAACCCCTTCAATTTGCTCTCTTCGAGTTCAGGGAAAGAACCTTCAACAATATTTGAAAGAACTACCAGAGAGTGACATTCCTCAGATGAAAGCCAGATGCCTGGCAACTGTAATTTGCTTTTTTCCTTGTTAATTTCGTAACGCTTGTTACTTGGATTGTATTCAATTACATAATTATCATTTCTTTTCAGTTGTTGTAAATCTCTTTTAAAGGTTGACTCACTTTTTTCAAATTCTTGGAAATAGTCACTTTTATAAAAATATTTGTTCTTGGCCAACTTCTGCATAATGAAGTTTTTACGTTCGTAAATACTCATTTTTCACCATCCATAGCTCCTGAACCATTTTTATTTTCACTCTCGGTCTTCTGGTCAGCTTCTTTGGGTTTAAGATACCAATTATAGAAAATAACCTTTCCCGGTTTCTCAGGTTTCCCAAATCTCCATTTTTGAATAGCACCACAAACGCATTGGCCGACAGCAGGTTCACTTACATTCTTCTTCAATTCGCATTTTTTCACACTTCCGTCATCATTTAGATGAATGACAACCGACAAATCCCCTTCTATCTGCTTGTTCTTTTTCAACTCCTCTTCATAACACATGACCACATCAATTTGTTTTTTCTTGATAACTTCCAGATCAGCGGCAGCTATTCCAACTTCTTCTTTTGCTGGCGCTCCAGGTTTAAGATCCCAATTCCAGGTTACAACATTGCTGGGTTCAAAAGATGAAGAGAATTTCCAGCTTTGGGTGGCTTCACATATACATTTACCAACGCCCTGATCTCCAAGTTGTTTGGTGGCAATACAATTGTTTACGGTTCCGGATTTGTCGTACTCAAGTTTGATTTCAACTCGCCCTGCCAGCTTTTCATTAGCTTCAAGTCCTCTCTCATAACACCTGCGAACATCTTTTTGTTTTGAATTCATTATTTCCTTAACACTGCCCCGATTAACCATTTTCTGGGAACTGGTATTGCTGTCTTTTTTATTGCATGATAGAGTTGACAGTAAAATCAAACAAGAATGAACAAAAAAATTTCGCATAAAATAAATCCTTTCAATGAATGTAAAAAGAGAAAGTACTGATATACTTGTTTATCAATGAGGATTTTATCATCATCTCAACCGATTGAATAGCTGAAATACAAAAACTATCCAATCTTTTATGTTGGAGCGCAATTCCGGTTGTGTTTCAACATTTAACCTGGCACTTTCATTTATGAATAAAAATAAAAGATTAAACTCAAATAAGATGTCAAAATTCTACTGTAAGAGTCTTCAAAAAAAATCAAAAACTGATTCTGAACCCGGTCTGATTTTTTTTCTTCTTATCTTTATCTACTGTATTTCCTTTGTTGCTCCTGTGCAGGCCGGCAAAAAATTGAAAAAACTGAAAAAACAAATTAATAACTGGGAAAAACAGGTGCTTGTTCAACATTGCGAATTAAAATGCATGAACGGATTGGGTACCTACTATCTGTCCCAGGGAAAAACCGACAAAACAATCCGGGTATTTCGCAAAATAACCAGGGACAATCCTCTCGAACCTATGGGGTGGTACTATCTTGGTTATGCTTTGAGAAAACAAAAAAAATGGAAGCAGGCGATCAAAGCTTTCTCCACCTATGAATCATTAAAACCAAAAGATCCTGAGGTTCATTACAGTTTGGGAAAATGTTACTACAAAACAGGCAATTATCGGGAGGCCTCCACAGAATTAAAAAAATATCTCCACTCCCTTTCTCCCCAAGATAAAGTCTGGATCAAAAAAACTGAAAAGCTGTTGCTTGAGATTGAGAACAAATCTAAAAAAAATCAAACCAACAAAGTTGCTATCACAACTCTAAATACTCCCAAGCCGCGATTCTTTTATCAACAAGCGCTGAAATTATTTCTGAACGGCTATAAAATCAAAGCCATGAACAAGCTCACTGCAGGAATAAAACAATATCCCCACAGTTATTTTCTGCACAAAGCATTGGCTGCCCTGTCCAACGACACTGGACTCTGTTATCTTTCACTTCCCTGGCTGCTCAAAGGTAACAGATATTTCAAAAATTCTTCCGAGTTGGTTCTGGCCCTTGCCAATTGCTTTGAGAAAAAGAAAAAACATCAAAAAGCAGCTTCTTTTTTTGAAAAATATTTTGAACTCAAACCCAACCAAATTCAGTATATCTACAAAATAGCCCAGATGTATTCTCTGGGAGGTCAATCAGATCTGGCAATCACTAACTACCGTATCTTCCTTAAAAAAGCTGCCATGGGCAAATATGCACAATTAAAGAATAAATCAAAAGCTGCTCTTAAAAATCTTCAGGATATTCCAACTGAAAATATCAAGTTCAAACATGATCTTCCCCAAATTTATTCATGCCTTGAAAAGTACAAATTTAAGCAGGCAGAAAAATTAATCAAACAAAACCTGACTTCAACCTCCGGCAAAGATAAAATAATCCTCAAAGCTCTCTGGGCCAATCTCAAACTTAAACAATTACAATATAAACAAGCTGAGAAACTACTTGAACCCTGTCAGAATAAGATCAAGCCCCCTATCTGCTACCGTGTTTCAGGTTTATTGAAGTTGAAGTTGCGACAAAAGAAAAAAGCCTTGGTCTATTTCAAATTGTTCCTTGATATAGCCGGAAAAGACAAATATGAGAAAAAATTCAAAAGCCAAATCAGCAAACTGGTTCAAAACATCTCGGACTAAATGGAATTTGATTAATCACTTTCTTTTCGGGGCCATTTCCCCCTCAAACGATGAGCCAGCTTGAATATACCGTGTGAAATTTCAGCATCTTCAATAAAAACATCTTCAATTGAATTCAATTCCGCTGAAGTAAAATTATAAAAAGCGTTAACCCCATTGTCTTTTAGTCGTTGAGCGGCCTGCAAAGCTTTATTCTCAGGAGTGGAAATGATGGCAATATCAATTTCTCCTTTATCTAGAATTTCCTCTATTTTATTGAAGTCATAGACCTTTACTCCGGAAATAATATTGCCTATTTTCTTATCATCAATATCAAAAATATATTTGACATCGAAACCACAAGTGTGAAACCCGGAATAAGAGGCTAAAGCCCTCCCGATATTACCTGCTCCCACAATTACCATCTTGTATTGCTTGGTTAAACCCAGTATTTTTTTAATGGCTTTGGCCAGGGATAATGTTTCATAGCCGTATCTGGCTTTCCCAAAAACACCAAAATAGGAAAGATCTTTTCTGATTTGGGTACCTTTTACTCCAAGATAGTCTCCAAGCTTTTTACTGGAAACATAACGACTTCCTTCATCAAGCAATCTTTTAATCTGCAGAAAATATCTTGGTAGACGCCGCATGGTTGCTTCGGGAATTCGATTTTTATCTTTTGATGTTTTCATTTTGTGCCTCTACAATCTTAATATTTTGAAAACCAGAAATCAGATTTCAAAACACTGGACCGATAATTTCTAGTGATAAGAATACAATAACAAAACAGTGCTTTGGCTTTAACAACTCAAAATCTGTATATGATTAAGTAGTTGCCGTCCCAAAAAGAAAGGTATTCGTCTGAATGCGGAATTTGATTTCATCTGCTTTGTCGCAACTTCTTGATATAGTAGCAACTATGTCTGCGAAGTTTCTGGGCGCATCTGAGGAAAACTTCTCATTCTTTCAAAAAACCCCATTCTGGGACGGCAACTAAATAGTTACACCTCAGAGTATTTTGAACAAGTTATTCAACTTCTTAAAAATCCAACCAACATCATCCGCTCTCAATTCCATCATAAATCTGATTCTGCCTCTCTTAAGCGGCTTAATAGTGGCTTTTAACAAAGATGCTGCAACCTGCCGACCATTCTTGCCAAAACGCAACAGATACATTTTTTCTTTGAGCGCCAATTGTTTGACGTAGTAGAATCCATTTTGCAAATACTCATTGACTTTCCCCTTCTTTCCAAAAGCTGTCCCTTGAAGATTTTTGCCATCAAAGGCAAATTTAAATTTAGCCAACTCCAGCATTTGAAGTTTGGGAAATTTCTTTTGCAAAGTCTCTGAGTTCCTGCCTGAAAAATTGATTTGAGCCCTTGAACTTCCAAGTTTCCATTTAAATGTTTTGAATTTTGCAGGAGGAGTGATGGATTCTGGATAATTGTAACAAAATTTCCCTTTGGGATAACAATTGGCTGATCCGGATTTTCTTGCAGCTCCCCTTAAAACAACAACTTTACCCTGCTCATCAATATAAAATACATAAACATAGGGGAAAATAGAAGGGTTAATTGTTTTACCCACAACTTTTTCAACGATCAAACCATGTTGAGGAGAAATAACTGCCCAAGCCAAAACATCGGGTGGAATAGGTACTTCACCTTCCTTTAATTTGACAATATTGATCAAACTTTTAGTATTTTTTTCTTGCTTTTTTTTGCTGATGTTGCTTTTTTTTGTTGATTTTTTGTTGGAGCCTGTCTTTTTGTTGGAAATGTTGCCTTTTGTCTTCTTATCTGGTTCTTCCTCTGTGCATCCGTGTAAACTTAGCAAGAAAAAAGAAATTAGAAAGATAGATTTTATTTTCGTCATTTTTGTTCTCCACTTGCAAAACAAGCCAATTAAAACACCAACCAAAAAACACCTGAGATGGAACTACCTGATTTTTACAGTGGCAAAACCAGTTATAATCTTATTTAAATAAAGTTTTTAGATTGGTATTTATTTCACAAATCATTTTTATCAAATTTTCATGGAAAAAAGAAGCTGAATCACAAATAATCTTCAATTAATCTAAAAAGTCAACCCACAGGCAACGAGCAAAAAAAATCTGAGACTCCCTTGAAGTTGAATTAACCCATTTGTAAATTAAGACCTTATTCGGAAACAGTAATCCCCTGTTGAAATAATTGCATTTGAAGATTTAATTGTTTTGCAAAGCAGGGCCTGGAGTTTCCTGGTAATTTTTACTGATTATGTTGTTTTCTTTGTCCACCAGTACAACCTTTGGAACATGGTTGGCCGCCTGCTTTTCTTTGATAGTGGCAAAGGTGGAAATAATAACTATATCGCCAACACTTACCTTGTGGGCTGCCGCTCCATTAACACAGATAACTCCACTGCCCCTCTCGCCTTCTATGGCATAAGTGGACAGTCTGGAACCACTGGTTACATTCCAGACAAAAACCTTTTCAAAGGGGTAAATATCAGCTGCCTCCAATAATTGGGCATCTATTGTCACTGAACCTTCATAGGCAAGATCAGCCTGGGTAACTGTAGCTCTGTGTATTTTGGATTTAAACATATTTCTATAAGACATAACTTAATCCTTGAAGAGGATTTTAGTAGGCAAATGAGAGTTGTCAAACACAAAAAATTCAAGTTCATAAAACTGAAAGTGTTCACTTAAAAATATTTTTTTTTGATAAAAGGGAAAAGTTTCGATTTGCCTGAATAAATTAGAAATTAGAAAAACAGTAAAAATCTTGTCAAAACATGACAAACTTCATTTTTCTAATCAGAAATTAAACTAAATTCCCAAATTTTAAAGAATATATTTGCTCAAATCATCCTTTTTGAGAATTGGATTTAGACGTTCTTCAACATAGGAAACTCCAACGGAAATGTTTTGACCCGATTTGTCCGGAGCTTCAAAAGAAAGTTCATCAAGCAAAGCCTCCATTACGGTGTGCAACCTCCTGGCTCCAATGTTCTCGTGGGTGCGATTGAGCATGGCTGAAATTTCAGCTATCTTTCTAACCGATTCATCTTCAAATTCCAGAACAATTCCTTCTGTAGCCAAAAGAGCGCCATATTGCTTCAACAAAGCATTTCTTGGTTCGGTGAGGATCCGATAAAAATCATCTTCTCCCAGGTTATCCAATTCTACTCTGATGGGAAATCTTCCCTGAATTTCCGGGATTAGATCTGAAGGTTTGGATACATGGAAAGCTCCAGCAGCAATAAATAAAATATGATCTGTATTTACTGTTCCATGCTTGGTCATAACAGTTGAGCCTTCAATTATAGGAAGCAGATCGCGTTGCACACCTTCCCTGCTCACATCAGGCCCCCTCTTTGCACCTCTTCCGGCAATTTTATCCAGCTCATCCAAAAATATTATACCTTGATTCTCAACGCGATAAATTGCTTCCTTGGAAACCTTGTCCATATCTATCAATTTTTGTGCTTCCTGTTCAGACAAGATCTTCAGAGCATTCGGCACTTTGACTTTTCTTTTTTTTATCTTGCCACCGCCGCCAAACATATCCTTAAAATTCATTCCCATCTCTTCCATACCGGATGGAGAAAAAATTTCTACAAAAGGCATGGAGTTTTCTTTGGTTTCTATTTCAACTTCTTTATCGTCAAGAGCACCGGAATGAAGTAATTTTCTTAATTTTTCCCTGGTAAGTTTCTGTTTTTTCTCTACCTGTTCTTCATCTTCCTCTTCCTCTTCGGAATTTGTAATTTCATTCTGGGGTGGGAAAAGAATATCAAGCAGTCGTTCTTCAGCAAGTTCAGCCGCTCTACTTTCGACTCTGCTTTCCTCTTCTTTCTTTACAAGGTTTATTCCCATATCCACCAGATCCCGCACCATTGAATCAACATCTCGCCCCATATAACCAACTTCAGTAAATTTGGAAGCTTCCACCTTTATAAAAGGAGCTCCAGTCAGTTTGGCCAGCCTTCTGGCAATCTCGGTCTTGCCAACTCCTGTGGCTCCAATCATGATGATATTTTTAGGGAGAATTTCTTCTCGCAGTTCAGGCTCGACCTGCTGCCTTCGCCATCTGTTTCTAAGCGCAATCGCAACAGCACGCTTTGCTTTATTCTGACCGATGATGTATTTATCCAATTCTTTAACTGTCTTCTTGGGAGTCAGTTCTTCTTTATTTAAGAATCTCCTTTCAAGAAGATTCTTAATCCTTATGGAAAAAAAATCTGCATCAACAGGATAAGCAAAATATTCATCCGCCCCTGATTCAAAACTTTTTACTTTATGAGTGAGCTCAATATTGGTTGAAACCGCGACGATAAGCATTTTAGCCGTCTTGGGATTATTTTTTAAAATAAGCAATAAATCATCAGCGGTAATATCCGGCAAATTCATATCCAGAATAAGCAAATCAGGCGTTTTCTTGCTTAAAGAATTTATAAATTGCCCGGCAGATTGAAAAACGGAAATATTACTCTTAGAAGGAAATGGCAAAACAGATAAGGATTCACTCATTTCTTTTTGAGGAAGCAATAAGGTGATATAAATATTTTTGTCAGAATCTGGCCTTTTAATTTTTCAAGACCATCAGACGCCAAGCACCGAGACTATCTTTCCTCAAATTCCGTTAACTCTATGCTAACGGCGCAAGAAAGGAATTAACCTTTTCGAGTAAATCGTCGGGATTAAAAGGCTTAATGAGATACTTGCAATTATTCTGATTTAAAGCATCACGCAAACACTCTATCCCAGAACATACTGTGAAAAAGATTACCGGAATTTCAGAGGTGGCTGGATTCTTATTAAGCTGTTTCTTTAAATCTATGCCGCTAATATCAGGCAACCCTATATCCAGAAACATGAGATC
>JAQICJ010000153.1 GCA_027858615.1 Deltaproteobacteria bacterium | reverse complement strand
TTATAAATCCAATATTAATATTGTCAAGCAATTATTATTATTAAATTTTTAAACAGTTTTCTAAAACTTAAAATCAGTATAAAAAATAAATTCCTAATTATAAGTGTCTTAGGTTTCTTTTTTATTCATTTTGTTGAGGTTTCTATTTGGGTTATTTCTTTTTTTGTCAGGTTGTATAGTTTGTATACCAGGTGGTTTATTTGGGTTTCCAGGGGTTTTGTGTTTTTTTTTGGGTTTTGGGCTTTTGTTTTTGTTATTTTTTTGGCCAATAATACCAAAGAGTCATATAAATTATCTTCTGGTTTTAATACAATTGGCATATTTTCCATGTAAATTTTCAACCATCTATTAGTACCAGCTCCTGATTTCGCGCATATTTTATCAAAGTACCAATTTATAATTCTAGAGTTTAATATAGACAACAAATAATAAATTTTACTGTGTGTAAACATAAAAGTTGTCTGTAATGTATAAACTCCGGGTTTTACAATTGTAAATCTTCCATCATCAACTAATTCTATCCACACAATCTTTTCTTTTTCGAAATCTTTCCAGTAGGAGATGCTGTCTTGGGTTTCGAACCATTTGTGTCCTGTTTTTTTTCTGGATTTTCGTTTTTTTCCGTTTTCATCTATATAGTATTCTCCGGTCTGGTTTAAACGCTTTCCAAATGTTTTCAGGTATTGCTTTACAGCCGGGTATTCTTCTATATCAATATTTTTTGCGGGTAAAGTTGCAATCAGGTATTTTTCGGCGAAGTTGGCGTGGTAGTGTTTTATGTCTCTTCCTCGGAGGAGGGGTTTGATGATTTCTTTGCTTTTGGGGTCTTGAGCTATTAGTTCATCGCGTTTTTCCCTATCTATGATGAAAGCCTCGTTGTAACCGGTTAAAACTCCTCTGTAGATTTTAATGTCCCAGTCTTTGAGTGGGGTTCCCTGCTCTTCTATTTTTCTTTTTATCTGCATTTCCATGGGGGAACCAATGTACCAGGTTTCTGCACCGGGATTGGTGATTTGGACGCTGTTTTGGCGGAAATATTGCTGGGCTTTTTCGGAAGCTTTGAAGGTGGAATCTACTTTTACTCCTTCAAGGTAATTGTTTTTACCTGGTTTTTTGTTTTGCAGGAGCAAAGTGCAGGTGTCTACTGTAGCTGAACTGAAAATCTGGTGGCCGGCAAAGTTGATCAGTTGTTTGCAGGTTATTTTGTTGCCAAAGAATTTACGCATCTTTTTGCCGTATTTGGCGCGCATCCATTTGTTGGAAGTAATATAAATCAAGTGTCCGCCATGGTTGAGCAATTGTACTCCCCTCTCGAAAAAGAGCTGGTAAATATCACCGGTGGAAGCAAAGGTCTGGTAATTCATGGGTTTGTAGCGTTTGCTCAACTTGCCGCTGTTTTTTTGGAGTTGAATATAAGGGGGATTGCCAATAATCAGATCAAATTTGCTGTTGAGGCCGAACATCCAGTCGGGATCGAAAAAATCAGCTGAAGAGTTGGGCTGGTGGGGATTCCAATCCTTGAGTTTTTGCAGATGTTCAGGAAGATCGTTTCCTTGTTGGAGCTGCTGCAAAATTTGTTGGCGTACTTTTTTATCTTGGCGGCGCAGTTCAGTTTTATCGGCAGGTGTATGAGCATTGAACAATTGGCGACGTAATTTGCGGAGCTTTGCTTCCAAAGTGGAAAGTTGGGCATTGAAGGTAAAGGCCATCTGTTGGTCGGATTTGATTTTGAGCAGGGTATCGGCGGCGACAAATTTGGTTTCAAGGTTGGGAAGGGGAATAATCTGGTTATTTTTGGTTTTTCTCTGGTCGATTACCAGGGAGATAAAGAAGCGCAATTTAGCTATCTGGATGGCAAAGGGCTGAATATCAACTCCGAAAATTGAGTTTTCGATAAGATAGAGCTTGCGGCCATAATTGGAGTTGGGAGAGGCAAAGCTGGATTGAAGTTTGGCTTTGAGGTGGTGTTTGCGGTTGGGGGAAAGGTCGGAATTTTGATTGAGCTTTTGGGCCAGCAGGTTTTCTTGGGCTTGTTCCCAGAGCTTTCCTTTTGGATCGAGTTTATTGAGAATGAGAACCAGTTTGTTGAGCAGTCCCATTAAAAAAGCGCCACTACCACAGGCGGGATCCATGGATTTAAGTTGGGCGATGGCCTCAACGAGGTTTTGAGTGATCTCGGGTTCAAATGGATTTTGTTCATCTTCCCAGGAAAAGAGACTGTCAAATTTGGAGGTGTAATCGCCGGTTAGGTTGAGACGACTTTGGAAATAGCTTTTGAGGCCGGCATCCACCATGTAGTTTACAATATAGGAAGGAGTGTAAAAACTGCCGCTTTCTTTGCGGGCGGTTTCTGAGGTTTCGGGGTTGTAACTGGCCAGGAGATTTTCAAAGATATTCCCCAAAAGTTCAGGATCGAGAGCTATATCCTGGTCGATGGGAGTGCTTTCGGAAACCGTAAAGTGGTAATCGTTGAGGATATTGATTAAACCTCGGACTTTGGCTTCCCGGCCGCTGCGGATGTATTGGGAGAGGTCGACGGTGGAAGCCGGGGAATTGAAAAGGCGGTTGGGAACTACGAGATTTATATCGCGTTCGGTAAAACCGTCGATCCAATTGGGAGAAGTTGAATCTGTCTGGTCGAGACACTCAAAGAGTCCGCCGTTTAAAAAGGGAATGCCGGCAAAAAGTTGCAGGATTTCAGATGATTCAGCAAAGGCAAAGAGATCCGAATAAAGATAATTGGATGATGAATTGGGGTTTTGTGATACTTCTCTGGAATCGACCGGAGTATTGAGGGTGGCAAAAAACAAGTTCTGTAAAATTGCTTTGTAATAAGTGGATGAATCCGGGTCAAGATCGGTCAATACTTCTTTGAGGTTGGAAAAATCAAAGAGTTTTTCGGGAATCAGGTGTTTTTGTTTGAGAAACCAAATAAAAACCAGACGAGTCAGCAGACGGATAACGGCCAGGTTCTTGCCACCTTTGGTTTGGGAAATGGTTTGGGGAAAGGAGGAACTTTTGAGAGCCCACCAGTACCAATTGCGCAACTCAAGATAGAATTGTCGATTGAGAACTTCCGGTCGGAAACGTTCGCGCAGATCTTCGATGTTTTGCACCCTTCCCTTTTTTTCCAAAAATTCCCAAGGGGTTCTGACCTTGGCTGATTTGCCGAGAAGAAAGGAAAACCTTCTGGGATGAGCCAGCTCGGTAATGAGTTTGGAGCCTTCGAGCTTATACTCGATGAAAATGTAGGAGAGCCGCCAGATTTTGCTTTGGGGGGAATAAAAAGCCACCAGTGCTTCGTTAGCACCGAAGTTTTTTAGATGGCGGAAGGATTCACGGGTAATAGAAACCTGGGGATCACTTTTTTTGTTGGCGGTTTCATCTTTGTAACTGCCTGTAAACACCGGAAGGTCAAGGGATGAAGAAAACCCCACCTTATCAAATCTGACCAATTTACCTGATTCGGTTGATTGATTGGAGATCAGAGTTTGGGAGGGAGTGTAATCTTCGGGGAGGAAATTTCGCAAAAAGTCTTGAAAACGCTGCAATTTGAAGGGTTTTGTGTAAAAATCCGGTATGTTCATTCTTGCTCCTCAACTTATGTCCGGTTAAATTCTTCGGTTAAAATTACTAATTCTTTACTGTTGTGGCTGGTTTGAATACGGCTCTGGATTTTTTCGAGGTAGTGATAAGGAACTTCCTGTTTGAACTCGGAGATAATCTTGTTGTAATCACCTTCGACAAAGGTTTTGTTGATGGTGCGAGAGTGGTGATAGGGAAGCGCTTTGTATTCGTTGATAACTCTGAGTAAAAGTTTGAGATAATCGAGGTTGTCGCCTTTTATGTTGCCGGTTCGCAAAAGGGCATTGATGCGATGAACAGCTTTTTTCACTCCGCCTTTATTGCCACCTTGAGCAAGATTGCTCTCGTTGAAAAGGTGATCTTTGAGATAATCGTAGGTTTGGTAAAATTGCTCAGAAACAGTTGATGATTTTTCGGCAGGTTCGCATTTGAAATAGCCGATTGCTTCCTGAAAAGATAATTCTCTGCCCTCAAGATCGTTTTGGTAGGCTTTATACCTGAATATACTTTCGCCATCCTTTTTGCCATAAACCATAACTCCGTCACCGGGTTTGATTTTTTTGGATCTTTTGATTCTGGTTCGGCGGGGCAGATTTACCGCTTTTTGGAATATTTCTTTTTTATTATTCTGTTTTACGTTGTTAAGTTCGTTGAGATATTTGGTATCCCAGGATTCTTCCCCTTCCATCAGGTGGATTTTCTTTTTGATTTCAGCGGTGAAGTGAGTTTTTAATTCTTCGTCTTTGGACAATATTGCCACATCGCTACCTAAGAAGGCGTCGATAAAACTCTTTTTGAGAGTTGCGTATTTTTTTATATTTATTTCTTTTTCACCGTGGGGAGTTGGGAAAAAATTATACAAAAAGAGTCGGTCAAACATCTTTTTGTTAATGCGGTTGATCCGTCCTAATCGCTGAATAATCCTGGTGGGATTGTAAGGAATATCATAGTTGATGATCGTTCCTGCACGATGAAGGCTGAAGCCCTCTGAAATAGCATCGGTGGCAACCAGAATGTCGTAATCGTCCTGTTGCTCATAGGGGGGAAGACCGGCATCAAAATTGGCTCGTATTTTCTGGATTCTGGCAGGGGATGAATTTTGGGAATCGTAATTGATAACTCTGGTTATTCCTTTTGCTTTGAGTTGCTTGATCAGATAATGGGTTGTGGCCGTATACTCTGAAAAAATTACGATTTTTCGCCCGGGATAAAGTTTGCGGTGTTTGTTGATCTCTTCCAAAAATCGATGGAATTTGTAATCGGGTCTGGAGGTGGAAAACCATTGGGCTTTTATTTCGTTTAATAATTTGAGGTCTCTATCCATATCTTTGAGGAAGGCAACTTTGATTTCTTTGGAGTCGATAAAGAAAAATCCCTTTTCTTCGAATTGAGCTATTTTGTCGTCTGAAAAAAGGTTGATGTTGGATTCAAGATCGAGACCGCCAAAGTTGTTAAGGTCTTCTTCGTCAATCATTTCAGGATCGAGCAAGTCTTTGGGATCGGGCAAGTCGCCTTTTTTGTAGATGGGAACTTTGCCCAACTGATACCAGGCCTTCATCTCTTCAATCTTGTCGATCATATTGTCGAGGGAAACTTTGAAGGCGTTGAGGGAGCTTTCAAACCGTCTCACCAGCATCCTTCTCATAAAAATTGCCAAATTCTTCTGGGAACTTTCAAAGAAGGAGTAATCACCGAATTCTTTTTCAATTCTTTTACGGTATTTTTTAAAGTCTTTGAGATAGGAAACCGGTTTGTAGCGGGCAGCCTGAAAACCTTGGGAATAACCTTTGCCCTGATGGAGGGGATGAAATTTGTCGAGGGTGGAAATATAAAGATCGCTCAATTCTTGCAGATCAAATTCAAGAGCTATGGGGTCGTCAACAGTGGGAAAGGAATAGCCCACCTTTTTCAAATCTTGGGCATAGGTTTTTATGTTTTTCAAATCCTGGCGGGTACGACGAATCATCACCGGACGCATTATCTCCTGCATCTTGCGTGACAGAGCAGTTAGTTTAGCTTTGGTTTCCCGGCTGTAAGTACTATCGGAATGGGCATTTTTGTCTTTTTTAATGATTTCATCATATTTTTTGGCAAAATTGGCAAAACTCTGACTGAGATTACCGACTCCTTTTATAGTTGGAGCCGTGGGAATCTGAAAGAGCTTGAGCAGAGAAAAAACATCTCCAGGTCGATTGCTCACAGGAGTAGCTGAAAGACCAATTACGTAGTTGCCCTGACAAAGACGATGGAGTTGGGAATAAGTTTGGGTGCGTTCATTGCGATACTTGTGAATTTCGTCGATTATGACAACCCGCTTGCCCTTTTCATACTTATCTACATATTTGATGGCTTTATCCAGAGAACCACTGCCAAACACCTTGGATTGCAAACCAAAATGTTCGGTATATTCATTTTCCCACTGGTTTTTAAGATGGGGAGGAGCAATGATGATTGTTTTAAGGTTGAGATTATGGGCAACAGCCGAGGCGATAATACTTTTGCCCAGACCAACTACATCGGAAATAATAACCCCATGATGTTTTTTGATAATTGCCATGGCCTGTTTGATAGCATCGGTCTGATAACGCAGATTTTTGAAGTTGCTCGAGGTAATAGCTCCCGGCAAATGAATCTTTTGACCAAAATTTTCGAAAAATTCATGAAGCACCTTGATATAAACAAGATAGGGAGAAGGGGTTTGGTTCACCCAGGTTTCTTTGAGAACTTTCTCTTCGAACATATCAAAGAGGTTTTCATCTACCAGTGGAATTGCGTTTCTCCACAATTCGCTGAAAATATTGGCTCCTTCTTCGAAAGGCTGTGGGTTTCTGAGTTCCAGGTTTAATTCGTTATTTCTTTTGAATCCGCTTGAAGTGAAATTGGAAGAGCCGGTAACCAGAACTCCTTTTTCTCTATCGTCTGAAGATTTCTTGTGAAAAAGATAGAGCTTGGCGTGATGACTTTCTTTGGTTTTCCTGATCTCGAGAGTTCCTGCTTTCAGTTTTTGAATGAATATTTTGAGGAATTTTTGCTTTTTGCTGGAGTCAAGATAGTCCGTATGGTTGATTATTTTGACCAGGTTTTCCAGAAACTTGCGACGAATATTCTGATTGGAGTCATGATTATGGTTGTTCTGATTGGAGAAATATTCCACAAGGTGGTTAATTTTAACCTCTGCATCCATCCCCACCAGAATCCGCATGTGCGTAGTCATGAATTTTTGGACAATATCGAGATTAGGATCATTTTTACCTAATTCCTGGAAATCTTCCAGGAGCAGGGAAAACCCTGAAAAGTAGAAATATCCAACCAGGATATCGATTTGGCTGGCGTCTTTAAGTCCGTGGTAAAAACGCTCAACCATGGTTTCGCTGCGATTGTTAATAAAATATTCATTCATATACCTAACTCCACTCTTTATCGAAAGATAGCAAATATCCCGGTTAAAAAGAAGAACAATCCTCTACTCAAGATTCAGTCTCCTACATAACAAGACCATATAATGACCCACCCCTGATTTTTTATTATTAATCAATCAATTTTTAGTAGTTCCCTTGCCAGAAGTGGGATTTTTGACTGAATTAGAAGGTTGCATCAGATGCGCCCAATAACTTCGCAGACATAGTTGATACTATTTCAAGAAATTACGACAAAGCAGATGAGGTAAAATTCCGTGTTCAGACGATTATATCCATTTTTGGGATGGGAACTACTTAGAAGAACTAACAACTTGACCAGAGCAGCACTGATCTCAATAGCATCCGAACAAAAAATGATGGTATCAGCAGAACACGTACGGATGGAAAACCCGAACTGATCTAAAAAATCAAAATAATCCGACAATCAAAATAATCCAATAATTCCCCTCAACTTGATTGTTCTATCAAAGCTCCCAGAAGCTAAAATTTTACCGTTGGGTGAAAAAGAAACGGATCTAACCGAACTCTTGTGCCCCCGGAAAGTTTTCAATTAGTTACCGGAACTAATCTTCCATAACTTGATTGTATTATCCGAGCTCCCAGAAGCTAAAATTTTACTGTTGGGTGAAAAAGAGACGGATC
>JAQICJ010000133.1 GCA_027858615.1 Deltaproteobacteria bacterium | reverse complement strand
CAAGACGGTAATAACAGATCAGAATTTCTCATTTTTGGATCTGGGAGAATTATTAGGCAGTGAAAAGTTTTCTCGAAACAAATTTATTAAAATATTGGGAAAATTTGATTCTGTTTATTGGAAAAGAGAAGTCAGTGAGTTTGTATTCAACTATTTCAATTACATGCATAAAAACAGCAATAGGGGGAAATTGGCAGCTGTAGAAGGCACCATTATGGCTAATGACCAACTCCGGGCAGAATTTTACTTTAATACAACTCTCTACAGAACCAATAATCCGGATAAACTCCTGCAACAAGGAATTCAAATTTTTCTCAATTATGGCCTTAGGCGAATTGCTGCCAGATTGATGTTTAAATATTTGGAACTTAAAAAAGCCGGTTTTGGACTGATTAAAAAGGCAGATTCCAAATTTTTGACAAAAGTAGAATTAGATTATTTGTATTTTCTATTTCAAGCTGGGTTCTGGAATATAATGATAAAGAGATTTTCTTATCTTCTCAGACACTATTCTTCAAAACCTTGGGACTTTGAAGTTGTAAAATTTAAAATCACAGATCAATTTCCACCTTCAGCCGGCTGGAATAAAAAACTCTCCCAATTTTCTTCACTCCAATACAAAACAATCATTACTCTGAATCGGGGTTCTGTTGCCCAAAGTCGAGAAATCCTCAAGTTGCTTGATTATATTTTCCCTGCTCGCTTCGATATTAACGCTCTTCTTTGCCTGCTTGATTCTGGTTCCTGCCGGCGTGCAGTAAAATTTTACAAATTAACTTCTGGAGTATATGAACTTTCAGAATTATCCATAACAAGACTGCTGCAGGGAAACTGGCAAACCGGCAAAAACAAGGGCAATCTCTTGGAATTCCATCTTTTTCTTTATGCACTGGGGCAAACTTATAAAATCAATAACCGGGATCTCGCCATTCTCGCCAGAACAGGTCCACTTTTATTACAACACCCTGAGTAGTTCCCCTGTTTCCAATTTTGAAATTGAATTGAGTTACTTGAACACAATCAGTAATATATCCGTAAGAATTACATCAAAGAAAAGAATTGTTACTGAAGACCAGACAACAGCTTTGGTGGTACTGCGACCAACACCAGCAGCACCTCCCGATGCATAAAAACCTTGATAGCAGGAGATGGAACTGAAGGTCAAACCAAATACTGCGGCTTTTATCAGCCCTTCCAGAATATCACTGGCATCAATATACCAGTAGATGTAGTGCCAATAAAGACCTTCATCAACTCCCATCATATCTACAGCGATAAAAGTTGAACCCCAAATTCCAACCAGATTGAAAAGCATGGTCAAAAATGGCACCATAATCAACCCTGCCAGAATCCTGGGAGTAATCAAATATTGAACAGGATTTACCGCCATAGTATATAAGGCATCTATTTGCTCTGTAATGCGCATTGAACCCAATTCTGTCGCCATGGCACTCCCAGCTCTTGCTGTAACCATGAGAGCGGTCAGAACAGGTGCCAGCTCCTTGGTGAGGGATAAAGCAACAGTAATACCGATAAAAGCTTCAGCCTGAAACATTTTGAAGGTATAAACAGTTTGAAGACTGAAAGCAGCACCGGTAAAAGAAGCAACCAGAATTACAATACCCAGGGATCCCACTCCCACAAAATCAAAGGCTGACAAATAATTCTTGATGCGAAAAGGACGTCTGAACAGCCAGTAAAAGGCCTGAAAAACAAGAAGTACAATATTGCCTGTTTCTTCAAAAAAACGCAGAAAGGGAAACCAGAAAAAATCTGAAGCTTTTTCCAAATATTTCCAACTTTTTTTGACAATTGTGGTCAAATTATCACCTTGTTTCACTTGTTATCGAATCTAATAACCTGCAGATTCATCATAGATTATTAGAGGGGGAAGAATTGTCAATTCAGTATTTATATTTTTTCTAGCCAAAAGCATAACTCTATCGGCTTTTTTGTTGGCAGTAGGATGAACAGTCTGCATTTTTTCAACGGATAATGAATATTTTTCTATCAATCTCAAAAGTTTCAATAATCGATTGGTGGAAATGACTATTCCCAGCCTGGCTTTTTGTTTTAATACCCTCGCTGCCTGCAGGATGAATTCCTCAAGTTGGTTTTCTGAGGAGAAACGAGCTTGTTTTATGGTTTTACAGGAACTGGTTCTTCCTTCTGCCGGATTATAATAGGGCGGATTCATGATAACAAGATCATAGGCATTACCTGGCAGAAAATACTTTGAAGAAGCGATATCTTTGTTAATCAAATTAAAACATGAGGCAAGCTTTTGTTTCTTTACGGCTTTTTGATGGTTGCGATGTGCTTCTTCTTCAATCTCTATACAATCTATTCGCAGATTTGGATGATATTGCAAAAGAGAAAAACCAAGTACGCCCGTACCCGCTCCAATATCTGCAACTCTCTTAAATCCTGTTGCATTTTTTTCAACAAATTCAGCCAGAAAGATCGAATCCTGATTGAAACGGTATCCGGATTCATTTTGATAAGTATAGAACTTCGTATTTGGTATCTGAGTTTTTGCCACTTCAAGCTTGGAATCTGTTATTTGCCTGGCGTCAAAAAACAAGTTTTTGATATTCCCTGCTCCTTGTCTCAGAATTTTTATTTTGCCAGCACTGGGATCTATTATGGTGGATGGCAGATCTGCCATCAGAGTTCCTCCGTCAAGCACAAGATCCACATCTAGTTCTGCCGCCTGAGCGGCATTTTTGGCCGGAGGCTGCCCTGCTAAATTGGCAGAGGTTCCAGTGATGGGAGCTTGCAATATTCTGATCAGATCTCGGAGTGGTTCGTACAGGGTTAGTCTGACAGCTATTTTTTTATTGAGCTGCAGGAGAGAATCGAGTTTATCTTGGGCCGGAAATAGAATAGTAAAATATGCAGGCCATCCTTTAGTCAATTCTTCGGAAATCAGCGGAGGAATACCATTGACCAGACTTTCCAATTGAGACAGATGTTCTATCAGAACGGGAAGTGGCTGGTTTAAATCACGGTTTTTCAGAGTAAAAATCCTGTTTATGGCAGCAGGCTTTTCAATACTGGCAGCCAGTCCGTAAAAAGTTTCTGTAGGAAGGGCCACCACTCCCCCTGCTTTCAAAACATTTGCCGCTTTGTTAATTCCTGCTGGCAGTTGTATGATTGGAGCTGTCACTTATTCATTCTCTTTATTACATTATTATGTTTTTTTATTACTTTTTCTTTGAGTTGAAGGCGATAATTCTCCATATATTTTTTTGCCTTTTCGTTATGAAGTGCAATAATTTGAATTGCCAGCAAAGCTGAATTGGCACTATTGCCCATGCCGACAGTTGCTACCGGAATCCCCCGAGGCATTTGTACCGTAGCCAGAAGAGCATCAGCTCCACCTAACCCCAAAGTAGGAAGAGGAACTCCAATTACGGGCAATATTGTGTGTGAAGCTATAACTCCAGCCAGATGAGCTGCTCCCCCAGCTCCGGCAATTATTACTTCTGCACCATTTTCTTCACTTTCCGTAATTAATTTCTTTACCCTTTCAGGAGTACGATGAGCCGAAGCAACAAAAACTTCGTAAGTTATGCCGCATTTATCCAGTTCTTCTATTGCAGCCTCCATGTAATCAAAATCACTGTCAGACCCCATAAAAATAATAACTTGCGTCATTACAATTTCCTTTCAGTTGTGTTGAAATCAATAATATTTTTACCAATATCTTTTCTGTATTGAACCCCTGGCCATTTAATTTTATCAACTGCTTCATAAGCAGTCTGAAAGGCTTGCTCAAAATTAATTCCCCATGCTGTTACTCCAAGAACTCTGCCTCCACTTGTTATCCATTGGGAGTTCTCATCTGTACACCCTGCAAAAAACACTTTCACATTGTCAATCAGTTTTACTTCATCAAGCCCCTCAATGAGGTATCCCTTTTCAGGACTGAACGGATAACCTTTAGAGGCCATAACTACAGTCAGGCTGGTTCCATCTTTGAATTGAAGCTCTCTGTTTACAGGCAATTTTCCCTTGGCTACACCAAAAATCCAGGGAAGCAGATCGCAATCTAAATGGACCATGAGTGGCTGTGTTTCAGGATCTCCAAATCTGCAGTTGAATTCAAGTACTTTTGGACCGGTGCTGGTCATAATCAACCCGACATAAAGTAGACCGTTGTAATCAATGCCTTCTTTAGCCAAACCTGAAACTACAGGTTTCAATATTTCAGATTCAATCACATCCATTTGCTTTTCAGTTAAATCATTAATCGGAGTATAGGCACCCATTCCACCGGTATTTGGTCCTCTGTTTTTATCAAGTAATCTTTTGTGATCTCTTGAAGGAGAAAACATCTTGTAATTTTTGCCATCTGTAATCAGAAAAACAGATAATTCAGGTCCCTCCAACTTTTCTTCCAGAAGAATCTTTTTGCCTGCGTTACCAAATCTTCCCGAAAACATAGATTGAGAGAATTCTACAACCTCTCCAGGCTTGTCAAATACTCCTACTCCTTTCCCTCCTGCCAGTCCATCAGCCTTTACAACTAAAAACTCAGGATTTTTTTTCAGAGTTGATTTTACTTCTTCCATATTATTGCATACAGCAAAATTTCCAGTTGGGATCTGTTGTTTTTGCATAAAATTTTTGGCAAACAGTTTTGATCCTTCCAGCCTGGCGGCTTCTGCCCCCGGGCCAAAAACCAGGATGTTTGCAGCTCTCAGTTTGTCTGCCAATCCATTTACCAGAGGAACTTCGGGACCTATTACAACTAATTCAATCTGGTTTTCCTGCAAGTAGTTAATAAGCTCTCTGATATTATCTGGATCTTCGGGACCAGCTACAAAAGATTTTTCCTTATCGGCTCCTTCCGGAGGGCTGATATGTATTTTGTCAACCAGAGGGCTTTGACCCAATTTCCAACCTAAAGCGTGTTCACGACCACCATTTCCAATAATCAGAATATCCATTTTTTACCCTTTATTGATTTTTCTGGAGATAGGTTAATATGCTTCGATCATATTCAACTGTTTTTGAAAAAACATCTATTGCCCATTGCAAACGGGTTTCATATTTAATTTTTCCCTGGAGTATCATTTTCTTCAAAGTAGCATAATTATCAGGATCAGATACCACAGTAACCCTGCTGAAATTTTTTGCTGCCGCTCTAATCATGGTGGGACCACCAATGTCGATCATTTCTATAGCTTCTTCCATGGTAACTCCAGCTCTGGAAACAGTCTCCTCAAATGGATACAAGTTTACCACCACCAGATCTATCGGCGGGATTTTGTGTTCAAACAAAGTGTCAAGATGTGCTTTGGTGTTGCGGGCTAAAATACCTGAATGTACTCTGGGGTGAAGAGTTTTAACGCGACCGTCAAGAATTTCTGGAAAACCTGTATAGTCAGAAACAAATTGGACATCTATACCATTTTCCTCAAGTAGTTTTGCCGTTCCACCTGAAGAGATAATATTTACTTTCCTTTCTCTTAGAAAACGAGCCAGTTCAATCACCCCTCTCTTATCATATACACTTATTATGGCATTTTTTATTGGGCAAGACATCTGTTCCTCCTCCTGCATCAGATGCAGAATTCTTATTGCAGTTGGTTGAAAAAAATCAGCGTTTGTCCACTTATCTTGTAGAATAAGATCAGGGTTTGAGCAAAAGGTTTTTTGATTAATTTTGAATTAGGGAGAGAAAGATGAGATTAGTTTGAAACAGTAGCTGAAGCCATATCTGCCTGGTCAAATCCATCGCCTGAACCAGTAGTGTCACAGTAGGTCCAGTTGTTGCCGCCATCCCTGCTAAATCTGTAAACCATACTGTAATTGCCGGGACTTAAAATTGTGATTGTTCCCATATATTCATCATTTGACAAATCGCCGGGAACGAGACCGTCTACACTTACATTGTACTCAGCGGGCACAAAAGTCCAACTGGGATGTGATTGTGGATTTGACCCTGAATTGCCATATCCAATTTCAGCGGTTATACCTGTTCCCGCTCCTGCTCCTTCAGTAATTCCCATGGCATAAACCCGTCCAAAAAGCATTTCTGAAGTGGCATCTGTAGTGATTGTTGTTGTTTCAGGAAATTGGAAGATACACCAATCAACAAATTCAGGCTCAGTTTGATATACGGTTAATTGTGCACTTTGATCAACATCTATTCCGTTTTCACTGCCGTCCAGATCGCAATAAGTCCAATTAGATCCACTGTCAGCTGTGAATCTGTACAAAATCAGCCAACTGCCATCAGTAGAGATATTTACACTCCCCATATATTCGTCGTTGGCCAGATCGCCGGGAACTTCTCCATCAATACTGGAGTTATAGAGGGTGCTCGACCAGATCCAGGCAGATGGATCTGTTTGCGGATCTTGAGAACCGGCAGGAGCATAACCAATTTCTCCTGCTATTCCTTGTCCTTGTCCACTGCCTTGAGTAACTCCGTCTACATATGCCCAGCCATAGAAAAATACTGAGTCTTCACCGACTTCAACAGAAGAACTGGCGGGATAATGGAGTTCGCAATAATCAATAGTAGCCTGACCAGTTCCATCGACAGCAACGGAACCGCTGAAATCAGAAGAATAACCGTTGTCACTGCCATCCAAATCGCAATAAAGCCAAGGTCCACCATTATAAGAAAAACGATAGGAATAATCATATTGGCCAGGTTGAGCAATGGTGAGAGAGGCAGAATATTCATCATTTGCACCATTATCTGTGTCTATGTTAAAATCAGCTGTTTGCCACTGCCAACCGGAATCAACACCAGGGTTGGTTCCAACAGGACCGTATCCTGCCTGGGCTGAAATATTTTCTCCCTGACCGGAGGCATCTGTAACCGTACTCAGAAAAACCCGACCGTAAACAGGATCTGATTCCTGACCGGCTGTATTCTCTAAAGTTGCAGGATATTGCAGAATACACCATTCTACCATGGGCTCACTTTGGGGTTCCACAACCAGATCAGATGCATTATCTGCACTGTAACCGTTGTCACTGCCATCCAAATCACAATAAACCCAGGAAGCCCCACCGTTGAAGCGGAAAGCCAGCTTGAATTCTCCTTCAATTATGGGAGTTACAGATGCCATATACTCATCGTTAACTCCATCATCAACGTCCGTATTGAAAGTTGCATCAAACCAGGACCAGTCAACTGAACCGGGTTCACTGTCAGATGGACCGTAGCCAACTTGCGCAGATATACCTTGCCCCTGTCCATTGGAATCGGTAACTCCCTGTGCAAAAACTCGTCCATAAAGATATTCTGTACTCTGATTAACCAGGGTGGAAGTTGAAGCTGGAGCCTGGAAAGTACACCATTCAATTTCAATAGCTGTTGAATTGGAATTATAGATGAAACCATCGCTTAAAACTGCTTCATCACTTCCCTGGACTACTTTTACATCTACAGGCCCCGACTCTTGAAAAGAGGGTGTTGTAATATTCAAAGCTGTCTCAGAAACAAATGTAACCTCCCCCACCTGTTCATCATCAAAAAATACAGTAGCAGAATCAGCAAAACCAGCACCATAAATTGTTACTTCGGTACCACCAGAAAGAGGCCCTTGGGAGGGAGAAAGGGAATAAATCCGAATATTATTGACATTGTTGGTATTATTGACATTGTTGGTGTTGTTGACATTGTTAGTATTATTGACATTGTTAGTATTATTGACATTGTTGGTGTTGTTGGAATCGTCGTCGTCACAGGCAAACAACATTGACAAACTAACAACCAGCAACATAGTGAACAGATATTTTTTCATTGAAATACTCCTTTATTCATTGAACCATTTATCGAAACTTTCTTGAATATTTTATTCCATTAACCCAAGAATGCAACCAAAGAATTTATTTTGGATAAATAGTTCGCATCCCAAAAACCCCACTTCTGGGATGGGAACTAAATAACAGAAAAGGCTCAATATCCATGTTAAATATTTCCAAAATTCCCTTATTTTTTCTCTTTTTTAGCTGTTTGACCTTCAGTTTTTACAGCGGCTGTGAAGATAATAACAATGTAAGCAATAACCAGGAAAATAATCTTAACAATGATGCCGGTCATGATTTGATAGATATCGACTCAGATATGGACAGTTCTGTTCCTGATTGTTCTGAACATGCCTTTGAAGAAGTGAAGATTCCCATGGGAGACGGGGCTGAGCTAGCAGCTACAATCAGAAAACCAATAAATCCAGATTGTACCCTGCCCACAATTCTTATCCAAACTCCTTATGGCAAAGAAAACAGCTTTAACATCTGGTTTGAAGATGAAAATCCGGGTCCTCTTTTTGCATCAACAGATTACAACTTTGTCGTCATGGACTGGCGTGGTTTTTTTGGTTCAGCTTCCGCACCGGAAAACCCTTCCCGTACAAATTATGGTTTTGATGGATATGATGCAGTTGAATGGATCGCAAGGCAAAACTGGTCAGATGGACAGGTAGGAACCTGGGGGGTTAGTGCTCTCTGTCGGGTTCAATATGAGACAGCTGTTTTTTCACCACCCCATCTTAAGGCAATTGTTCCTGTTTTCTGTGCCCTTAACAACGGATACCAACAATATTATCCAGGTGGAGTTCTTCGCAGAGAATATGTTGATTTTGTAACCTCCTATTTTGGGGGCAGTCCTCAATTATATGAAGAACACCCCTATCAGGACAATGTCTGGAATTACCTGGGCTCTGTTCTGGATATTTCCAATATACTGGTCCCTGCCCTGGTTGTTTCAGGTTGGTACGATCTATATAATACTGCTACCATTAATAACTATCAAGGACTTGTAAATACCGCTCCATCACAACTTGAAAATCAACATAGACTTCTCATCGGCCCTTGGCATCATTTTTCCCAGGGAGGCGAAAGCACAATGGGCCGTCCTCTTACAGAACAGGAAATGCTCTACTATGACTCAAATAAAGAAGTCCAAAGCAAATCTCTTCAATTTTTTGACTTTCATTTAAGGGCAATGGGTGAATTACCCGAAGAACAAGTAGAGTATAAACCTGATGGCAGTAATGAATTTCTCCTGGCTGGGAGTTGGCCTCCAACCTCCACCGAGGTAAATAATTATTACCTGTGCGAATCAGGGCTCGCTTTGAGTCCGCAGTCACTGGAATCATCTTATCAGTACGAATACAATCCCGAAGATCCTTCTCCGTCAATCGGCGGACAAACAATCATGCCAGATTATTACCATGGTCCTGCTTATCTTGATGAGGTGATCTCCAGAGAAGACAATCTTGTTTTAACTTATCCCGTACTTGAAGACCTTCATCTTGAAGGAACAATGTCAGCCAATCTCGAAGTAACTACCTCCGCCCCGGATACAGATTTTGCTGTCAGAATAACCAAAGTTGACTCAGATGGCAGACATCTTCTAATTGGTGAGGGAATTCGCCGATTGAAATTGAGGGAACAATATACTGCTCCGTCAGAGGTTGTTCCCGGACAGAGATATGAAATCAATATTCCAATTACCAACCATCATGGCTTCTGGTTTTCACCAGGAGACCGCCTGGGAATCATAATTACTTCAAGCAATTACCCTCGTTTTGATATAAATCCAAACACTGGTGAAGATTTTTACGACACAGATGCTCAAATTGCAGTTAATACTGTATATTTCAATGAAAACAGTTATCTTTCAATTACAACAAGAGCAAATAAATAATTTTTTCGCCTGTTATTTTGTTCAGAAACAAACAGGAACGCTCAATAATTATAGATTACAGAAATAACAGCATAATGCAACCAAGCGAAATTATAAACAGAACTGACATCCACACCACCTTCTATGGTTCTGTACCCGGCAGTGAAGGAAAAATCCTGGTTGAGATCATATTTTAATTTCAGGGCCACATCAAAAGCACGCCCGGGACCTCCGGCCAATCCATTA
Source organism: Deltaproteobacteria bacterium (assembly GCA_027858615.1). Taxonomy (GTDB): domain Bacteria; phylum Myxococcota_A; class Polyangia; order HGW-17; family HGW-17; genus JAQICJ01. The sequence continues at coordinate 3,566 of JAQICJ010000133.1, read as the reverse complement.
AAATCAAAAAGAAGGTAAAAATCCCCATAAAAATTATAATCTAGATAGAGGTATAAAAGTGGAACAAATCCCAGATCAGTAATTTCCCCTTTGTTATTGTTATTTTCGAGAGTAACTCTGGCATCTCGGATTTTAGCTGTAAATCCTATCCTCCCTTTCAGTTTTTCAAGATTCAACAATCTGTAACTATAACCCAAGCGGTAGGAATTGAATTTATAAGTAAAATCAATTTCAGTTCCCACTCCAAATGTTTTATTGTCAAAAACAATGGTATCATCCATCGATTTGCTTTGGGAAACCTGAAGAGGTGCAAACAACAATCTTATGGCATGATTGGGATTTATATTCCAGCTGGCATAAAAACGACCAACAGGTAAAGGCCCCTTTCCCAATGGATCCAACAATGAAATTCTGCTGGCAGCTTCCTCGTTGGGTACTTGAATTTCATTTCTGCTTTGCCAGAGCACCCCCCCTTCCAGTTCGAAGGAAAGAAGTGGTTTTTTTTTAGCTTTTACCGTTTTACTCATAAAAAGCACGATTACATAAACAGGGATAAATTTATTCATTTATTATCTCCCTTGAGTTGTTTTGATTGTTACAAAAGATAAAAGTTGGAAAATTTTTTACTACAGTTTATTCCACATTGGGAATGGGAATACAGCAGCCAGTGGCACAATACTCTGTATCGGGACATTCATCTGTTACTGTGCAGGTAGTTTGATTGTCGGGGCAATTACTATCGGTGCAGTGTTCAGGCAGATCGTCAATTGTTTGGCCAGGACAGAGAATACAATTGTCGGGATCGCAAGGTGCACCACAATCTGTAACAGGGGTACAACTGGGACAAAGTTCTGGATCTGAAATGGAATCCTGATCGCAATCTGGAGAAATACGTGGACTTCCAATGAAGACATCATAACAATCAGTCCCCTCACAAATAGTACAACAACCGAAGCAATCACAACCCGGCACTACATAGGGTTCGCAATTATCAACGCAATCCTGGGTAATTGCTGTTTCGCACTCGGAAGGAACATAGTCATTGGTAAATTCTTCGGGACATTCATCCAGTATACAGCAAATATGTACAGCACAACCGTCGTCACCTGTTCCAGAATTGCCATCGAACCAACAATCCTGAATATCAGTATTAGTATCATCACCCGGGATATCTGTTTCGAAGCTGCCTTCCAATCTGTCTTCAGAGGAAATGCAGCCAGGATCCATACCGTCGATCATCCCATCGCCATCATCATCAATGCAATTGGTGCATTCATACCCGTTTGGATTAGGGATACAGGTTGCATCGTTAGTGTTGTTGGTGTTGTTTAGATTGTTGGTATTGTTGGTGTTGTTTAGATTGTTGGTATTGTTGGTGTTGTTGGTGTTGTTTAGGTTGTTGATATTATTGACATTGTTTACATTATTGGAATTGTCATCGTTGTCATCACTGCAACTCCAAACAACTGAACTGATGAAAAATGCCATAATAAAATGAAAAAATTTGTTTTTATACATGAGATACTCCTGAACTAAATAGTTCCCATCCCAAAGATGTAAGGTTATTAATTACTTAATAATTCATATTACAGTTTATCACAGACAAATAAAAATACAATTATTATAAAACAGGTGTTTTTGATGGGTCACGAAGTTTCCTCCCTGAATTTTTCTCACTTCTTCAATAAAATCCATTCCTGAGGATTGCTTTTTTGGGGGCCCCTTAGCAAAGTGCCGTCGGGATAATGAACAGTAACAAATGCTTCTTCCGAGTTGATTTCGACTTTTATATAATGGAGAGTATTCTCACCATATTCCTGACCAAAAAACTCACTTTCATCCTGATAACTTTCTTCTGAGGCAAGATGATAGTAATTTTGGGAAGCAGGGGTAGAAGATGATGGAGACCAGTCAACAAACTTGAATTCATTCCAGTCCCTTACTTCAAACAGAAGCTCTTCTGTGGTTTCGGTGTTCAAGTTGTAAAGTTCTCTTTTGTAAACATAGTAAAATCTATTGAGAATACCATATGAACTTTCCAGTTGGGCACCCCCGCCTCCACTGAGAAAATAATGAACTCGATTATGAGGCCAATTGTGATCAGGTGCGAAAAGATAACCATTATCTCCATAGGTCATCTGATAATGCTCATACATGTGGTCATGCCCGTAAAAAACAGCATCAACTCCATATTTATCAAAAAGTGGAGTGAGTTTTACCTGAAGATCGTGATCCATATTTTCCATACCTGAAGAATATATAGAACCGTGCAAAAAAACAAAAACAAAGGAGTCGGCAGAAGCTGTGAATAACAAATCTTCCAACCAGATGAGTTGTTCTTTTTCAATCTTTCTGCTTTGCTCGTAACAATCGAGAAAAATCATTCTCAAATTGTTGTAATCGACGAAATAATAACTGGATTCAGGTTTTTCAAATGGAAATGGAAAGGTTTTACGCCAGGTTTTACCTTGATCGTAGTCTTGATCGTGATTGCCAATTATCCCATACAAGGGATATGTGGAAAATAAAGAGGCTGAACCGTAAAAAACATAATGCCAAAAATCAGGTACGGTTCCTCTTTGGGTAAAATCTCCCAATTGAACCACAAATTCCGGTTCTTCAAGAGCGACCGCAGCGGACATCGTTTCTACCCGCTGGGAGCCCGAATAATCTTCCGGTTGCATATCACCCATAATTACAAAGGAAAAACTTTCTTGATTAATTTTTGGTGTTTTAAATGAATCCAGGTGTTCTGCGGAAGCAAAACTGAGTTCTTGGGGAATTGAGTAATAATAGACTGTATCGGGGATCAGGCTGTCAAGACAGGCATGATGGAAATTTTGCAGTGGTTCAAAATAAACTTTGTTTTCCAGATTAACTGGTTCCACTCCATAATCACGTTTTGTCCCGGTTTTATTTTTTGTAATCCAGGAGATGCAGATTTTCTGTCCGGGGTTCTCACTACCTGTAATCCAAGGTCCATCATTATGGAATTTATTATCTGCATCATCACAGGTTGCAAACACACTTAAAATAAAAACTGAAACAAAAACGAATCTGCAAATTTCCAGAGAAAGCAGATTTGAAATTCTAAGTTTAAAATCAGGCAAAAAAAGAAACATGAAGAAAATTTACTGGAAAAAATAATTAAGTCCATCTCAGATTTGTAAATTTTCATTTTATATAAAAGAGAAATATTGTGATTGGGCTGAAGTTAGATTGAGATGTGCGAAGTAACTCCTGGTAGATACTATTACAAGAAGATAAGAGAAAGCAGATCAATATAAATTTCGTGCTTCAAACGATGAACTTCCTCTTTGAGATGGGTGCTTTTAATGAAAAACTACAGGTTCAGTGACGTGAGCGTTTTCTGCGGGATGTTCTGGTGGAGCCTCTTGAAGATCTGCCTCTGGAAAAACTTCTTGATTTTCTTTTGTTGAACCGTGGTTTGGATCTTTTTTTTCTGCTGTAATGCTTTATTTTGTATTTTTTTCCTCGAGAACGGTTTGACTTGAATTTTACCCGGGAATTTAATCGTGAATATCTTTTTGGAGAATAAGATTTTT
>JAQICJ010000040.1 GCA_027858615.1 Deltaproteobacteria bacterium | reverse complement strand
TTGGTTGTCTTTTTTTCTAGAGGACGTACCGATTTCAGAGGTTTAACTCCGGCTTTTCTTTTGGGTTTCTTTTTGAAAAATTTCATTGTTTCCTCTGTTGCAGTACTTAAACTTCAACTAGCTTGCAAACGTTCAACTAGCTTCCAGTCGTTCAACTATTTTTTTGCTCAAATGGGTAATTGTTCCGGCGCCAAGGGTAAGAATAATCTCGTTTTCCCCGGCATTGGCAACCACCAGTTCCAGAACTTCATCGAGATTTCCCCCGTAAATACTGTTTGGATGGCCATAATTACCAGCCGCTTCAGCCAATTTCTTGCCGGTGATTCCATTGATTGGATATTCTCCGGCAGCATAGATTTCGGTAACAATCAACTGATCAGCCACATAAAAAGCTTTGGCGAAATCTTTAAACAGGGAAGATACTCTCGAGTAACGATGTGGTTGAAATACTGCGGTGATTTTTTTATCGGGATAAGCTTGCCGGGCAGCAGAAAGAGTAGCTGAAATCTCAGTGGGATGGTGACCGTAATCATCAACTACTGTGACAGAACCAATAACACCTTTGATGGTGAAGCGCCTGTCCACCCCTCCAAATTCAAGCAGAGCTTTTTGAATCTGGCTGAACTCCATCCCGAGCTCTGTTCCCAATGCGACTACAGCCGTGCAATTAAGAGCATTGTGGCGACCAAACATCTTGGTGGCAACAACTCCCAACTCCCCTTCGCGAGTTGAAATTCTGAATTTGTTCAAGCCATTTTCTGTTTTTAAATCTGAAATCCTGTAATGAGCGTGATTGGCAAAGCCGTAGGTAATAATCTGACGATGAACATCTTCAGTTACTTCCCTTAACATCTCATTATCAATACAAACTATATTAAAACCGTAAAAAGGAATGCTGGACATGAATTTCATGAAGGAATTCTTTAGATCATCCATGTCCTTGTAGGAATTCATGTGCTCTCGATCGATGTTGGTTACGATATTGATCAGCGGTCGCAAATAGAGAAAAGAACGGTCACTTTCATCAGCTTCTACCAGCATCAGATTACCGGTACCGCTTCTGGCATTACTCCCCAGGGAATTTAGCTTCCCTCCAATAACTACAGTGGGATCAAGACCTCCCTGGTGCAACAAAGTGGATGCCAGAGAAGTGGTAGTTGTTTTGCCGTGGGTCCCGGCAACAGCGATCCCGTCTTTGAATCTCATCAATTCGGCCAGCATTTCCGCCCTGGGAATAACAGGAATATCCATGTCCACCGCTTTTATTATTTCCACATTGTCCTTGCGAATGGCCGAAGAGTAAACCACCACATCGGAACCTTCGACTGCACCGGGACTGTGACCTATTTTTACTCGGCAACCTTTTTTCAATAATCTTTCAATATTATCGTTACGCCTTAAATCACTGCCGGTAACTTCATATCCGAGATCCAGCAAAATTTCAGCTATCCCGCTCATCCCAATTCCGCCTATCCCAATAAAATGAATTCTCTTAATTCTGGTTCGGAACAATATTTCCTTTTCCTTCATTTTTTTCTCCAATTGATCATCTGCAGCAGTTCATTCTTTATTTTGACAGTAGCGTCCAAATTAGCTCTGGATAACATACCTGCTGACATTTGTTTTAATTTCGCCGGATCTTCAATAAGGTTATTTATGAGATCAGCCAGTTTGGAAGCTGTCAATTCTTTCTCGGTTACACATCTGGCAGCTCCTTCTTTTTCCAGAGAACGAGCATTGTATTCCTGATGGTTGTCAGTGGCATAGGGAAAAGGAATAAAAATTGCCGGAAGTCCGGCTATAGTCAACTCAGCTATAGTTGTAGCCCCTGCCCTGCACAAAACAAGATCAGCCCGACCGTAGGCTGAAGCCATATCGTCGATAAAAGGCAGAATTTTGCTTTTCAACTGGGATTGCCCATAGAATTCTTCAACCTGCTGCCAATCCTTTTGTCCCGTCTGATGAACAATTTCCAAATTACAACCTGCAAGCAATGGCAAAACTTCTTTCATCACCATGTTAATCGCATGAGCACCTTGAGAACCCCCGAAAATCAACAGATTCTTCATTTTTTGGGCTGGTTTTTCTCCCGTCTTGCGGTTTATTTCTTCTCTGATTTTCTTGCGAACTGGATTTCCAGCTTCAACAATCTTTTTTAAAGGAAAATACTTTTTGGACTCCGGAAAAGAAATGAAGATTTTTTTTACAAACCGTGCCAGCATTTTATTGGTTATCCCAGGAACAGTATTCTGTTCAAGTAAAGCCGTCTTGAATCCAAAGACAGAAGCCGTCATTACAAATGGCCCCGAAACATAACCCCCTACTCCGATTACAAGATGTGGTCTAATTCTGAGTAACAACCACAGTGACCGGAAAAAAGCCCAAGGAAGCACAAGCAAAGAAATAATTTTTTTAACACGTGAATTACCCTTTATCCCCTTGACATTTATGAGATAAAGAGGATAACCCTCTCGGGGAACAACTTTTTTCTCTATTCCCCTTTTGGTGCCGACAAAAGAAACCTTGGCTCCCATTTCCTTAAACTCTTGAGCCATTGCAATCCCAGGAAATAGATGTCCTCCAGTCCCTCCACCAGCAATAACAACCTTCAACTTTTTATTTTTACTACTCAATTCTTTCTCCAAACAGAAATTTAATAACAAATTATTACGTTCATCCCCCCACTTTAATAGCACCTTGAAAATTACTCAAATTTTTACATCATTTTTCCCTCATTTTTCCCTAACGGGGTTATGTTTTTTTCTTTCCCTTCTTTTTTTTATCTTCTTCTCTCTCTAACGGGGTTGTGTTTTTATGCCTTGTTTCTTCCACCATATCTACTCATATTTCCCTCCTTCTGTTGCCTGAACATTTCCTCAATAAACTAAAAGCAGGTAAACTCCCTCCCTAGGAAACATGACCAGTCTATTCCCCCCCTGACGTTTTCTTTTTTTCAATCTCTGGATTTTCAG
>JAQICJ010000027.1 GCA_027858615.1 Deltaproteobacteria bacterium | reverse complement strand
GTTTAAACTCCTTTTTTTCTGGAAGATTTCTGCAAATTCAATATAAAAGAAGTAAACGGGACTGTTATTTCCCATTGCAAGTTTACTCAATTTCAATTTATTTTTTCAACTACTTGATTTTTTGATAAGTGAATATTATAAATTCTTTAATTGTTATCAAACATTTTTGAAAAGGAGAAAAATATGCGCATTTTCATTTCCTGTCTATCCCTGCTTACAATTCTGGCAATAGGCTGCCAAAGCAAAAAAGAGCAAACAACTCCCGATAAAGATCAAACAAAAAACGAAGAACCCAACCCGGAAGAAGAAGTCAAACCAACTCCAACCACGGTTCCTGCAGAATATGAGCAAAAAGTCCAGCAGACTTGGAATTTCGGCATCAGTGCCGTTACCAACTGTGTCAAGAAACAGGTAGCAAAAACCAAGCAAAAAGGACTCACCGGATATATAATCGTCGAAGGCACCATTGGTAAAACCAAATATCCTCAGGATCTAAAAATAGTTAGCAAAAGTCTCAAAGTTGACAATATTGAAAAATGCATTGTCGATTATCTCAAAGATCTGGAATTTCCCACTTGGGGTTATCCTGTCAAATACCAGCACAGTTATTCTCTCAATATTCTTTACTAGTCATCATTCCGCAAGATTAATCACTTCCAGCAAACCGTATCATCCATCTGAAAATTAAATTTTCTTCGGCTAAATTCTTTTATCCTGGTTTAAATCCTGTTAAAATATAACCGTCAAAGCGGAAATTTATCAGTTCTACTTTTTTAACTTTTATGGAGATTTACAAATCATGAAAATTCTGTTCTCTTTTATTCTACTTTCAGTCCTGGCCTGTTCCTCAGAAAAGGAAAAAACAACAACTCCCGAACCTGCAAACCAAAATGTTGAGAAAAAGAAAAAGAAAGAAAATGAAGAAAAACGTAAATTATCTGAGATGACTATCGAGGGAGATCTTGGAACTATCGATCACCAGGCGGTGCAGGATAAATTCAACGAAAGCAGCAAAGTTATCAAGGACTGCATTTACAAAGGAATTGGTCAAGATTCCTTTGTTGGCGGTAATTTGGATTTTGTTTTCAGAATAGATCTCAATGGCAAGGTTAAAAAATTATCCCTGAGCTCAACGGTGGGCAACCGCAAAATTGAAAAATGTATCTACAACTTTGCCAAATCCATCCAATTTGTAAAACCAAAAGGTGGAGAAGCCAAAGTCAAATTTCCCTATGGTTTCATGGCTTCCATGGAAATAAAAAAGAAATGGGGTCTGGAAAAAATAAAACAACCTTTTCAAAAAATAAAGCCCTCCCTCCTCAAATGTTCAGACGGCACTTCTCAAGCTCCATCGGATTATCAGATAGTTTTTTATCTGCTCCCCGATGCACAGCTCGGTCCTATGGGTATATCCACCGGAGAAGAACTGGTATCTGACAAATTCTACAAATGTGTCAAAGCAAAACTCAAAAAAGCAAAATTCCCCGATCCCCTGGGAACAGTCGCCAAAGTAACCCTTGATGTCTCCCCCTGACCTCAAACGTATCAAGATGTTTTCCTGTCAATCTGACATGGGTGGTTATTGAAGAATTTTTTGGGCAAAAAGCTCGAGGGAGGGACCGTAATTTTCCTCGCAAATAGAATGGAAAAGGGGAGTTTGATTGGAAGGAGTCAGGGCACTGACAAATTCTTTGATTCTTACTGCCGGTATTGCTCCGTCACCAGTTTCGGCGGAGATACAGGAAGAAGCTACAGCCGGTATATCAACCTGATTAAGAACAACTGAAAGATTTCCGGTAAAAGGACCGGCTAAAGCTGCTGCAGTAATGGAATCAAGACTATAACCCGGACCTGTGGGAGAAGTGGTCAAAAAGTTGATATATCTGGAGATAGGATGGAGTAAGGATGAGTAATCTGATTGGGGACGGGAGATGCAATTATGCATGAGCTTTTCTCCTCCGGGAACCAGACGATTCCAATCTTCATCGCAAACTACGCCAAATTCGGTACAACGAAAAGAACTCAATGGACCCAGGGTTGAGCCTATTTCATTTTGTTCAGTTGAAAAGATTTCATTACTTGCGGCAGAACAATCATCTTCATCACTGATAATAACTACAGCAAATTTTGCTCCGGAACGATAAAATCCAAGATTTTCCTGATTAGAACCATCGAAGGTGAGTTTCAAAGCTTCGAGGGGCTGTTCAAAACCACAACCTTGGATTCCCAAATCAGCATTGCAGGAAAAAACTTCAGGAAGGGTTTCATCAGCATAGTTGCGACAACGGGGGCAACCATTTTCATCAAGATAAAGTTGCAGTCCATCAGGTTCCCCGGCAATATCACAATTAGCAACCAGACAATCATGACTCAAACAGGTTTCCCCTTCTTCATCCTGGCTGATATTGCAACCTTGTGGTTTAACATCCACAATATAATTCTGTCCCGAGGGATTGATACAACTGTTATCTATACCTTTGAGCAAAAGACCATTATCTCCTCCGGATGTGGGACAACCAGGAATATTGTAAGGAGAGGCTCCCAAATCAGTGGAAGTAATTCCAACATGAATATCAGGAAGTTCTCCACCTTCTTCGTTTAATGATTGAACCATCAGGTTAAAGTTATTGATTAAATTGGCCTGCTCGTTTTCCATGGAAAGTGAATTATCAATAACAAAAAGCAAGTCTACTTTGGTATTTGTCTCCGGATTTACATTATTGGTGTTGTTGGAGTTATTAATGTTGTTAGTGTTGTTGCTGTTGTTAACATTGTTAACATTGTTAACATTGTTGATATTATTGATATTATTGATGTTGTTGATGTTGTTGGCATTGTTGGTATTGTTGATATTATTGGTGTTATTGACATTGTTTTCATTTTCATCAATAGAATTGTCACAAGCTGTAATTACAAAGATGAGAATCAGGGATGTCAAAAAATATTTCATAATAGCCTCCTAAAAAGTAGTTACTGATATTAACAGATAATTTAATATCAGCTGATTTGATTAGTTCCCATCCCAGAATGGGGGTTATTGACTGAATGAGAAGTTTGTCTCAGAAGTGCGGAGTAACTTCGAAGATATAGTTGATGCTATTTCAAGAAGTTATGACAAAGCAGATGAGGCAAAATTCCGTGTTCAGACGATGACCTTCCTTTTTGGGATGGGAACTAGATACCTGCGTTCAACTTTTTAGTGCAGATCAAAAACAAAAAAGGGTGGAGAAATTTATTGATGTTAACCGACAACTAAAAAACTACTCAATCTATGGGGCCTCCTCCGATAACCGCAGAACCCTGATAAACTACGGCTGCCTGACCCGGAGTAATTGACATCTGTGGTTCATTAAAAACAATTTTGACTTTATTGGAAGCGAGGGGATAAAGTTTGGCCGGTTGGGCCTCATGTCGATACCTGATTTTAACTTCAACTTCAAGGGGTTCTTGTGGTTCCCAACTGCTCCAGAAAAAATTGGATGAAACCAACTCTCTAGCCTTGAGATCTTGTTTGGAACCCACAACCAATTCATTGGTTTCCGGTCTTATTTCCAAAACGTACAAAGGGGCGGAAGCAGCGATTCCGATACCCCTTCTCTGACCTATGGTATAATTAAAAATACCTTGATGCTTTCCCAAAACATTTCCTTGCAAATCAATAATTTTACCGTTCATATGTCTGTTTTTAAAAAGTATATCGTAACCCCCGTTGATAAAATTCTGACTTTCAGCTTTTTGGGCAACCCCAAGTTTGAACTTGGCAGCCATTTCCTTTACCTGGGTTTTGAGATATTCGCCGAGGGGAAAGATAGTTCTGGCCAATTGCTGTTGATTGAGACGATAAAGAAAATATGATTGATCTTTGGTGGCATCTTTGCCCTTGTGCAAACTGTATCTGCCTGTTTTTTCATTGAATTTCTTTCTCACATAATGACCGGTGGCAAAATAATCAAAAAGGGGCAATTCTTTTTCAACTTCCTCCCACAAATAGCCGAATTTCATGAGAGGATTACAAAGTACACATGGATTGGGAGTTCTTCCGGAAAGATATTCACTTTTGAAATAATCAAGAATGTGTTTTCTGAAGTGTCCGGAAACATCGATGACTCTGAAGTCGATTCCTGCACGGGCAGCTGTAGCAGTAGCCCCTTCTATTTCTGCGGCCGAAGAAGGCCCAAAACAAGCTTTACGTTGAACCGAGCCAAAAGTATCGCCTCCGTCCCAGGTTTTCATGAATACGCCGATTACTTTATAACCTTTGTTTTTCAACAATTTTGCAACTACCGAAGAGTCTACTCCTCCACTGAAACCAACCACTACTGTTTTATCAATCATTTTTAATCCTCGCAGAACAAGAAGAACAGGATTTGGGCACCTTGATTCTTTTGCTGGTGCCGGAGAAAAAATCAAAAAATACCAACTGCCCCGCATAGGAACTTTGTTTACCGGTGAGAATTTTAACTGCTTCAACAGCCTGCATCGATCCTGCTATTCCTGCCACTGCTCCCAAAATACCCAGAGGTTCCTGTTTTTCCGGCAACTCGCCCTCTCCGGGAAAAATACATCTTAGACAACTGCCTCCGGGAAGATGGGTAAAAAGTTGACCCTGATAACCCTCAACTCCGGCATGAATAAAAGGCTTTCCCGTTTCAAGGCAACCGTCGTTGATTACCATTCTGATTGGGAAAGAATCTACGCAATCGATCACAAGATCATAATCGGCAAAGAATTCCCCAGCATTATTCCCACTGAGCTTTGTTTCAAATAATTCTATCTGGAGACCGCTGTGCAGAGCTTTGAGCTTATCCCGGGCCGAACGGGTTTTCAACTGACCCAGATCTGACTCCCGGTGCAAAATCTGCCTGTTCAAATTTGACAAATCCACCTGATCGTAATCACAGATCCCTATTTTGCCTATACCGGCTGCTGCCAGATAAAAAAGCAATGGAGAACCAAGTCCTCCTGCACCAACTACAAAAACAGAAGAAGCTAGCAAAGAAAGTTGATCTGTTTCGCTGAATCCGGAAATGAGCAAATTTTTCTGAAAACGCTGTTGTTGTTTTGGGGTAAGTTTGGACATCTGGTAATTCCTATCTAAGGATCATTTTTTTACAACACCAAATCTTTTCTTTCAAGAAAAAAGGTAAATTTTAACCGATTCTCCTATCGGCAATTATGTTTTGGCTGTTTCAGCCGGAAAAAATTATCATGAGAAATTTAGGTCCCTCTGATTATATTAATTAATTGGATTTATCTGTTTTGGAACAAAAGGGGGATCAGCAGAGAAAACCACTGAATTAATTGTTTTGAAACAATTTACAGATTTATGTTTTCCTGAGCAAATTTACGGCCCAGTTCGAAAGCTTTGAGGTTGGTGTTGACAATTTTTTCTCCTTTGCGGCCAAAAACTACTTTGATACCCTCGATCAGTTTTTCCTCAGAAACTCCCAGGAAAGAAGAAGCAGCACCAAGCATGACAATATTGGTACATTTGATGGTTCCCGCTTCTTTGGCAAAATCAACTGCAGGCAGGGCAACATGTCTTGGCAGTTTTTTGATTTCTTTGTCAAGCTCTTCTTGTTCAGGGTAATTGGGAATATTTACAAATGGTTCTGTATTGGTAACCAGATAGCCATCGTCTGCCAGATAAGGGAGGAATCTGAGAGATTCCATCGGTTCCACTGAAAGGATCAGATCGGCACTACCGGCAGGAACGAGATCAGAATATATTTCTTTATCTGAAATTCTGAGATGAGACTGAACATCTCCGCCGCGCTGACTCATGCCATGAACTTCCGCCTGTTTGAGAAAGAGACCTTCTTCAACTGCAACATATCCGATAATGGTAGCAATGGACAAAATTCCCTGACCACCTACTCCGGCAAGAATAATATCTTTTTTCATCTTTATCTCCTTTGATTATTTGTTTTTCTTCTTTTTGGCTCTTAGCTTTTTGGAAAGAGTTACAACACATTCTCTGGTTGGAATGATCACAGAAATACCATCATATTCGATTTCTTCCTTGATCATTTTGACAAAGGCATCATGATTTTTAGGAAGGGGATTGATGGTTCTGAGATGTTCTTCCTTCACTCCCAACCCTTTGCAAAGAGCATCCAAACGACCGAAAGCATGGGATGTTTGTCCACCTGTCATGGCTGTGGTGGAATTATCGAGGATAAAAATTACCATATTGGTGTTTTCGATGGAAGAATCCAGCAAACCGGTAATTCCCGAATGAGTAAAGGTGGAATCACCTATGACAGCTACCGAAGGAAATAAACCAGCATCTGCAGCACCTTTGGCCATGGTAATGGAAGCTCCCATGTCAACACAACTGTTTATGGATTCATAGGGAGGCTGGGCTGAAAGAGTATAACAACCGATATCTGAAAATACATGACCATCACCATAAACATCTTTGACAGCAGCATTAATGGCTTCGAAGGAATTAATATGGGGACATCCCGGACAAAATGCAGGAGGTCGACTTTTTACCATTTCAGGTATTTTGCTGCCAGCCTTGCTTTCCATGCCTAGTGCTATCCTTACTGAATGGGGAGTCAACTCGCCATCATAGGATAAAGTTTCGTCCATTCTGCCTTTGATTTTTTTGCTGTCTGGATCGAGAAAACCGCGAACCATTTCTTCTAGTAGCGGCTGTCCTTCTTCAACAAAAAGCAGTTGGTCACATTCATCGTAGATTTTTTTGATTTTATCCCTGGGAGCCGGATATTGACAAACTTTAAGTACCGGATGCTTGGGAACATTATTGAAATTTTCCATGACATAGTTGAATCCAAGACCACAGGCAATAATCCCCAGGCTTTTATCATCACCGTCATAGTATTTATTGAAAGAAGAAGCAGCTGATTCTTCTTTGAAAAGCTTTTGTCTGTCTATCAATTTGCGATATCGTTTTCTTGAAATAGAAGGAAGCAGAACATATTGACGCCCATCTTCAGGCAGCTTGATTTCGTTCTGATCTTTCATCTCCCTGCGCACGACTCCGGATCTGGAATGGGCCAGTCTGGTTGTAATTCTGAGGAGAACAGGAGTTTTGAATTTTTCTGAAATTTCAAAACCATAAAAGCACATATCATATGCTTCCTGCTGATTTGACGGTTCAAGCACCGGAATCATGGCAAATTTTCCATAAAATCTGCTGTCCTGCTCATTTTGAGAACTGTGCATGCTGGGATCATCAGCTACTACGACCAGCATTCCGCCGTTTGCTCCGGTTATTCCGGAATTAACAAAGGCATCAGCTGCAACATTGAGCCCCACATGTTTCATTGCTGCTAATGTTCTTTTTCCAGCATAAGACATGCCAATGGCTTCTTCTACTGCAGTTTTTTCATTAGCTGACCACTGACGATGAATCTTGCGCTTCTCAGCTTGTTTGGAATGTTGGACGTATTCCATAATTTCTGTGGACGGGGTACCCGGATAGGCATAAAATCCTGATGCTCCAGCATCTATAGCACCCTGAGCAATTGCTTCGTCACCTAAAAGTAATTGTTTTTTGCTCAATTTGACCTCCCATTTCCTGAATTAATCTTCAGGCAGACCTTTCCGCTGGTTTAACAGCGGAATTACTAAAATAATAAAATCCTTGACCTGGACTTGTACAAAGTTAACAACAAAGAAAACAAAAATCCAAGTAATAATTGGTAGATAATTTCATGATCTTTGTTATATAGTTCCTGTGCTTTCCAACCCCAAAGATCGGCATCTGCACATATTTGGAGCTAAAAACAAAAACAACGGATTATTTTGTTAATTATTAAGTTTTCATCCCCAAAAAAAAGGTCATCGCCTGAATGCGGAATTTTACCTCATCTGCTTTGTCATAACTTCTTGAAATAGTATCAACTATATCTGCAAAGTTATTTTGCGCATCTGAGACAAACTTCTCATTTAGTCAAAAAAACCCATTTTGGGATGAAAACTATTTAACAGTTTTAAGTTATGTTTTCAAGGAGGTAATTATGGCTTTACTCAGTTTACAGGATATTTCTCTGACTTTCGGAGGAGTACCACTGCTGGAAAAAGCTAACCTGCAGATTGAACCCGGAGAAAAAGTCTGCCTCATTGGCAGAAACGGAACCGGCAAAACAACCCTTTTCAAGATAATTTCAGGCGAAATCAAACCGGACACAGGCAGAATCATACCTCAAAGCGGCTTGAAAATAGGAAGACTGCCTCAAAAAATACCCTCCTCTTCACCAAAAACAGTGTTTGAATCTGTAGCTGAAGGCACAGTTATCGGTAATTACTTGATTGAATACAAGCAATTTCTGGCAGGAAAATCTCTTTCAGGCAATCTGGATCACCAGTCTCTGCACCGGGAAATTGAGAAAAAAAACGGGTGGGAAACACTCAATAATATCGAAAAAATCATATCCAGAATGGAACTCGATCCCGAGGCAACTGTATCTACTCTTTCCGGCGGAGTAAAGCGCCGGGTTTTTCTTGCCCGGGCTCTGGCGGGATCTCCCCAGTTGCTTCTCCTTGACGAACCTACCAACCACTTGGATATAAAAACAATTAAATGGCTGGAAGAATTTTTGCAGAAACTGAACAAAACCATCTTTTTCATCAGCCATGATCGCAAGTTCCTCGACAACCTGGCCCAGAGAATAGTTGAACTCGATCGGGGGCAGTTAATTGACTGGAATTGCAACTATCAAAATTACTTGAAAAGAAAAGAAGAGGCTGAAGAGGCTGAAGCCAGGCAAATCCATAATTTTGAAAAAAAACTCCAACAGGAAGAAGAATGGATCCGCCAAGGGATCAAGGCAAGAAGGCGACGTAACATGGGTCGGGTCCGCAGCCTTCAGGAAATGAGAGAAAAGAAAAGAAAAAGACGCAGCAAAACAGGCCAATCCGATATCACCATTGAATCGGCTCAAAGATCCGGCAATGTGGTCATCAAAGCCAAAAACATTTCCTTTTCCAGAGGAAGCAACAAGATAATCAAGGATTTCTCTCTGAAAGTTACCAGGGAAGACCGTATCGGTCTGATTGGTCCCAATGGTTGCGGCAAATCCACCCTGCTTCAACTTCTGCTTAAAAAACTCGAGCCTGATCAAGGTTCAGTGAAATTGGGAACCAATGTTGAAATCAACTATTTTGATCAACTCCGAGAAAAACTCGACGAGGAAAAAACCGTCAAATTCAATATAGCTCAGGAAAAAGATTTCATTATCATCAATGGTAAAAAGAAACATATTTTTGGCTATCTCAAACAATTTCTTTTCAGTCCGGAAAGGGCAAATTCACCTGTGTCCCACCTGAGCGGAGGTGAAAAAAACAGACTGCTGCTGGCCAAACTCTTTACCAGACCTTCAAACCTGCTTGTACTTGACGAACCTACCAATGATCTGGATCTGGAAACCCTGGAACTTCTTGAAGACAGAATTTCCCAATTTCAGGGAACAATCCTGCTGGTCAGCCATGATCGGCAATTTCTCAATAATGTGGTTAGCAGCACCCTTGTGTTTGAAGGAGAAGGGCAAATTACCGAATATATAGGTGGATACGACGATTATCTTTCTCAGGCGGCAAACTCGGAAAAATCCCAAGCTTCCGAGTCAGTAAATATTAAAACTGACAAAAAAGCCGTAGCTCGCAAAATTGCAGCCAAGAAACAACGTCGAGAACGTAAACTCACCTATAGAGAAAAGGAAGAATTTGCCCAATTGCCGGCAGAAATTGAAAAACTGGAAAAACATGAGAAGGAACTGGAAAAGAAATTAAGTGATCCCGCTCTTTACAGGGATCATCCTGAAAAAATAAGTGAATTGAACGAAAAATTGAATGAAACAGTTGAAAAACTAGAAGTAAGTTATGAACGCTGGAGCAAGCTCGAAGAAATAAATTCCTGAAAACTCCGTAAGCGGTGCAAAAACCCCCTGTTTTAAGATTGTGGCAACTTATCCCATTTTGTAAATAAAATCAGGACAGAATAAAAAAACTCAGAGAACCATCTTAAAGAGTTTCAGTATTCCCTGATCCCAGGCAACGGTGTGAGTAAGCCCCACAGCCTGATCCGAATAGTTTTTATTTTCCATATACCATTGATATGATCTGATCAGGGCACTGGAATTGGAATATTCCGGTTCCCATCCAAGTTTATTTCTGATTTTTTCTACACTGACAAAAGAATCTCGGTGGGCTGTTCCATAAACCCATTCATACAAGGGAGAGAGATTGAGTTTTTCAAACAACTTGAGAGTACCGATTAACGGTTTGGCAGGCAGGGGCAGTGTTTTGGAACCGGAGCCGGCATATTTACACAAAGCTCCGACGTCTTCCCTGACAGTACCAAACTCAACCGCACCGACATTGTATGTGTCATTGAAAATATCATCATCTTTTTCCAAAAGCATCAACTCGAGGGCTTTTACCAGATCGAGAACATCAAGAAGCTGGTAGCGGTTATTTCCTTTGCCTATAAGCGGAATACGATGACCTCCGTTGATCCAGTCAAACAAAATTTGAAAAACGCCTAAACGATAGGGCCCGATAAAGGTTTTGGGGCGAATAATTCCGATGGTCATACCTTGTTTGCGAAATTGCTCGCAGATCTTTTCGGCAAGAATTTTGGATTCCCCATAGTCTCCAACTCCCACCAAGGGGAAATATTCGAGAAGGGGATGTACTCGCGGAACCCCGTAAACTGCTGTGGAAGAAACAAATATTATTCTATGCAATCCAAGTTTTCGACATCTTTCCAACAAAGTGCGAGTTCCAAATACATTGGTGGAATAAATTTCATCAACTTCCCAAAGAGGCAGGGCTGCGGCTGCATGAATCACAGCATCAACGCCTTTCAAGGCCAGATCAACATCTTTCTTTTTGCGAACATCTCCGTGGATAAACTTGATCCTTTCAGGTGGATATTCGTGTTTTCGGTATTCGTCAATATCGAGTAAAACCAGTTCATGTCCCTTAGAATGCAAATATCTGCTGAGATGAAGTCCCAAAAAACCTGCTCCGCCAGTGATGAGAATATTCATATTTTTCCTTTCTGTAAATTTTATAAAAGGTAATTAATTCAACTTAAAGCGATCTCTGACATCTTGGGGGGTTGCAACTTCCTTGCCGAAGCTTTCCACCATCTCTTTTATTCTGGCTACCATCTGGGCATTGGAAACTGCCAATTCACCTTTTTTATAATAGATATTATCTTCAAAACCAACTCTGGCATGACCGCCGGCAAGGGCTGAAACCGGTGGGATAAGCACACTTGCTCTGCCCCCAATTCCAATTCCTGTCCATTCCAGATCAGCCTCCGGCAATAGTGATTTCATCATAATCAGTGATTCCAGACTGGCGTGGAGTGCACCGGGAACTCCAAGCACAAAGGTATAATGATAGGGAGGTTCTATCAAGCCTTCTTTGATGAGCAGGTTGGCATTAACCACATGGCTGGTGTCAAAACACTCAAAAGTGGGTTTAACTCCAAGTTTTTTCATGGTTTTGGCAAAATTACGCATGGAAGGCAGAGAATTAGGCAGGATTTCATCCACAAAATTGACTGAACCACAATCAAGGGAAGCCATCTGGGGTTTGAGTTCTACCGGAGCAAGTCTTTCCTGGTCACTCATTCCAATTGCTCCCCCGGTTGTAAATTCAACCACGATATCTGTTTCTTTTCTTATGGCCTCATAACATTCTTCAAATCTGGCCACGCTGGCATCGGGATTGCCCTGATCATCCCTGACATGCATGTGCAAAATACTGGCTCCCGCCTGGCGACATGCCTTGGCAGCCTGAGCCATTTCCTGAGGAGTTATGGGAAGGTTGGGTTGATGTTCCCTGGTGGTTTCAGCACCACTGATTGCGGCAGTAATCATGACTTTGTTCATTTGCTTCTCCTTTGATTCCAACTTGGAAAAAACTGAAACTACAATAATAGCAACCGGGATAAAAATGGCTGCAAGTTCAAACAAAAATGCAAGAACGGTAAAACGTCCCTTTGAAATATATAGATGGTATGGTGAAAAAAAAAGCTCTTTTTGGCAAATTCAGGAATCAATACCCAGATCTTTGATGAGACGATGCAAGTAAGAACGTCTGATCCCGATAATTCTCGCTGCCTTGGACTTGTTGTTATCCACTTTTTTGAGTATGTTCTGGATATATTTTTTTTTGAAAGAGTCTACTGCTTCCTTGTAGGGAAGCTCCATCTCTTTTTCCAGGGTAGGTTTTAAATGTGCTTGGGAAGAAGAATCAACTTCTTCTTCGTCGGTCAATTCGGTTGAAAATTGAGTCTGAGGCAGGAGAATTTCCCGGTCGAGCACCTTGCCTTCAGCCAGCGCAACCGCTCTTTCCACTACGTTACTCAATTCCCTTACATTTCCAGGCCAGCGATATTCCTCCATCCTGCGCAGGGAGTCTCTGGAAAAACCTTCAATGGTTTTACCCAGGCGACGGGAGTGAATCTGGAGAAAATGTCGAGCCAGCAATTGAATATCACCCTTGCGATCACGCAGGGGAGGCAAAGTGATGGGAAGAACATTGATCCGATAAAAAAGATCTTCTCTGAATTTACCGGCTTTGACCATTTCACTGAGATCGCGGTTGGTAGCTGTGATCAATCTTACTTTCACCTTGATTGATTTTTCAGCACCCAACGGGGTTATTTCGCCTTCCTGAATTGCCCTGAGGATTTTCGGCTGCAACGAAAGTGGAAGCTCGCCAATTTCATCAAGAAAAAGGGTAGAATTGCTGGCCAGTTCAAATTGACCGATTTTTCTTCTGACAGCCCCGGAAAAAGCACCCTTGACATAACCGAACAATTCTGATTCCAGCAGATTTTCCGGTATGGCAGCACAATTGACTGTAACCAGGGTTCTATCCTTGCAGGGGGATAATTTGTGAATTGAGCGAGCAACCAGCTCTTTGCCGGTCCCACTTTCCCCAAGAATCATGACATTGGTTTCGGTTTTGGCTATTTTACCCATGAGGTTTTTAACCTGCATGATAGATTCAC
Organism: Deltaproteobacteria bacterium; assembly: GCA_027858615.1. GTDB lineage: Bacteria > Myxococcota_A > Polyangia > HGW-17 > HGW-17 > JAQICJ01. The sequence goes on along the minus strand of JAQICJ010000027.1, from coordinate 11,937 downwards.
TCTCACCTACCAGGTCACCGAATTTTGCTACATTGGCCAAGGTTTTTTTGAGATAGATATTTTCTACTTCAAGTCTTGATTTCAATTTTTCTATTTCTTCTTTGCGCTGAGTCAGAGATTCGTTCAATTGCAAAATTGTAGTATAAGCCAGTGAATTTTTAACAGCCAGGGTAGCTTGTTTTCCGATACTTTCCAGAAAATCGCTGTCGTCTCTAGTGTAGGGCAGTCCGTTTTCTTTGGGGCCGAAAACCAGAAAACCTACGAGATCATCTTGAAAAAAAAGAAGAACCAGACAATAAGCCTCCAAATCGGCAAAAAGTTCCAGAGCTTCAGCGTCCTGAGGTGGCAGATCTTTGTGCAAAACAATAGTCCCGTTGGCTGAATATTTCCTCAACTCTTTTATTTTATTGTATTTTACTTGATCTTTTGAGCTTTCTCCTTGCTTCCAGTGCTGCACTTTACTGAAATAACCCTTTTCTTTTCTGGACAACCAGGCTGAAGCTCCTTTAATTTGCATATTGCTGCCAATCAGATTGAACATTGAGGAAAAAAGCTGGGGGATATCCATGATTGAAGAAATTTTTTCCCCTACTTCAGATAGTAATCTGGCGTAACGATACCGGGTTCTGAAAAACATCTTGTCCACATATTGCTGCACCATTTCTCTGAAGGAAAAAAGTCCGGCAGTGGACAAAACAGCTGCAAAAATGGTGATTGTAGTGGATTCGAGGGAAAACATAGTAGTGAGAATAAGCCCAAGAAACCAGGAGAGAAAAAGATATACCAGAATAATCCCGATGGTGATGATGCCATATACCAATGAGGTATTTACCAATTTATCAACTTTGAAAACAAATTGTTTGAAAGTGGCGGAAACAACTGTAACCACCAAAATTGCATAAAGTCCCATTAACAGATCGGAACCTCCTGCAAATTGATTAAGGGCGGTTTTTTCGGAATAAAGAAAAGCCCAACTGGTTAAGATCATCAACATGATAAAAAACCCGTAAAGTATTAGAATAACTTTACGTTTTTCATATTCTCTGCCTTTGAACAAGGTATGTAAAATGGCCGCCAAGGTTCCTATTCCGTAAAGAAGATTGGTTCCGGGAATAAGAATCCTGCCCACAAAAAACAAGGTTTTCTGCTGACTCAGGGAGGGAGAAAAAAAGAGATCCAGATAAAAATAAGCTGTCAGAGCAAAAGCCAATAACGCCGGCAGATATAACAGACCTGCTCTGGGCATATTTCCCATTTTTTTTGGTCTGGGAAACCTGAGAAAAAACAATAGGAGTGATGGGGGCGCCAGTACATTCCAGAGAAGAAATAAAAAGAGAAAAAAAGGAGAAGCGGCAATTGCATCGAGATTGATGTAGGACAAAATCAGAACATAGGTGACAGCTAAAGTCAGGATGAGAAAAGGAAATATTTGATTTTCTTTTCTTTTTCGCCACAAATAAAAGATAGCAAAGAAAGTCAGCAAACCAGGCAGTATGGAATAAGCCAATTTGGGCCAAACCGGATAACGCCCAATTTTATGTTCAACCCTTTTCTCTTGACCATTACTATCCTGTAAAATCAGAGTCACTTTGCCAAAATCAATTTTTTCAAGGGTTCTGAACCAGGAAAAAGCACCCTTTATTTTTATGTGTTTACCCTCGGGTGTCTGAACTCCAACCAGTTTGTCACCGGGTTCAATTGAGTCTGACTTTGATTTAACCTGGTTTATCCTGGTTTCAGCATCAATGGTGAATCCTGGATCCCTCCTGTTTACTAATTTTATGTGAAATAAAACAGCATAAGTCCCTGCAATCAAGGTGATCAAGATTGTTGTTTTGAGAAATATCCGCTTGAGTCTTCTCAAATCCTGCCTCTGTCTGTAATGAGAATAATATATTCCCTGAAAAACACCCGGTGTTCACAACCACCCGGCTCAGGAACTGTTTTTTAGATTTTGAATCAATTGACCGCAGGCGGCTTTTATGTCCTGGCCATAAGATCTTCTGACAGTTACACTATAATGATTATTTCTGAGAATACGGGCAAATTCACTGATTCGCAGCTCTGAGGGTGCTTTTAATTGTATTTCATCAATAAAAATTTTATCTGTGCTTTCATTATAGGGAATAAGATTGATTTTTACAGGAATATTTTTCAAAAGATCAGACAATTTGCGGGCTGCCTGAGAATTGTCATTGAGACCGGAAAAAAGCACATATTCAATCGTAATTCTATCTCTTTCTGGCAATTTCAATTTTTTTAACTGGGCTGCCAATTGCTCAATCGGATATTTTTTATTGATGGGCATCAATTTGGATCTGAGTTGATCATCTGCACTATTCAAGGAAACAGCTAATTTGAAATTAATTTTTTCCTGTTGAAATAATTTTTCAATTTGAGGCACAAGACCACAGGTGGATATGGTGATTTTTCTTCGGGAAAAATTTATCCCTTTGCTGTCTGTGAAAATTCCCACGGCATCAATGAGATTATCTAGATTTTGCAGAGGTTCACCCATACCCATGAAAACTATGTTGGAAATCCATTGTTCCATGGGCTTGTCAGATTGATAACCGTTTTGTCTTAGGAAAAGTAAAATCTGATAAACTTGAAAGGTTATCTCCCGGGTTTCAAGGTTTTTGCCAAATCCCATTCTGGCCGTACTGCAAAATTTACATCCCATGGCGCAACCGGATTGAGTGGAAAGACAAATGGTAAAGGTTCCCTTGTTTTTGCTGCCGGGGATAAGCACCGACTCCAGAGGATAACCATCTTCAGTTGCAAAGGCAAACTTAATTGAACCATCACTGCTGGTGTGATGCTCAAGTAATTTGAGGGGAAATTTCAGAGGAAAAAGGGTTTGCAATTGTTCTCTGAGCTCTTTGGATAAATTGGTCATCTGATTATAATCAAGGGAGAGCTTGTGGTTGATCCAGTCAAATACCTGATCTCCCCTGAAGGGTTTCAAATTTCCCTCCAGAAAGTGTTCCCTAAGCTGTTTTCTGGTGAGGTCAGCCAGATTAAAGTCTTTCATCAATATATCTTCCTGGAAACAAATAGGATATTTCTGCGGCTGCAGTTTCCGGGGCATCAGATCCGTGAACAGAATTTACCGTAAGAGACTGGCCGAATTTTCCTCTGATTGTTTCAGGTTCAGCCTTTTCTGGGTTGGTGGCACCCATTAATTTTCTCCACTTTTTAATGGCATCTTCTCCCTCCAGAACCATGGCGATAACCGGTCCGGAGGTCATATATTCCATCAAATTAGGAAAAAAATGTTTATCCCGGTGGACCAAATAAAAGCCCCCAGCTGTTTTATTATTAAATTGAACCAGCTCCATAGCCTTGATCTTCAGTCCTTCATTTTCAATCATGCTGATAATGGCTCCGGCAATCTGTCTTTTGACAGCATCAGGTTTGATAAGGGCCAATGTAGTTTCCATAGTAACTCCTTTTACTTACAATTATTTCTTTGTTATTTCGCGATAGCTTTCCAGGAAATATACATAAAATGCCATGGCTTTTTGCAGATGAACTATTGGAAGTTGATCTTCTGGTGAATGGGCATGGATTTCGTTAGCGGGTCCGAATCCAATGGTGGGTATATCGAACATGCCGCAGGTGGCAACTCCATTAGTTGAAAAGACCCACTTGTCAACAACCGGTTTTTCCCCGAGGGCATTTTGGGCTGCTTTGATGCCGGCTTTTACAACCTGGTGATCTTCGGGAATAACCCAAGTGGGATAATATTTCCTGGTTGGATAGATAGTACCTTTGTAGGATGGGGTATCATATTCCAGAACTCTGATCCTGGCCTTGTGTTTTTTAAAAGAAGGCAGGCTTCTGATCTGATCCAGAGCAATTGCTTCGGTTTCTCCCTCGGTCAAACGGCGATCAAGATGGATAGTTGCCTTGTCCGGTACTGCACACAAGGAAGGAGAGACTGAACTTACTTTGGTAACAGCCACGGTACCCTTGCCCAAAAATTCAGTGGGTTCAAGTCGGTGGTTCAATTGATCGATCTCTTTGATAATATCTGCCATTTTAGTAACTGCATTTTCACCTCTATTTGGTTCTGAACCATGGCAGGAAATCCCGTCTGTTTCCACTTCCATTTCCATTCTGCCCCGATGTCCACGATAGAGATTCAAATTGGTGGGTTCGGTTATAACTACCACTTCAGGTAATGGATCAATTACTTTTTCCTTGATGATATATTGCCAGCACAGACCGTCACAATCTTCTTCCTGAACCGAACCGGTGATCCAAACGGTGAAATCTTTGAGCATTTCCATTTCTTTCATGATCTTGGCGGCGTAAACCATAGCTGCCATGCCACCTTTTTGATCTGAAGCGCCGCGGCCATAGATAATTCCATCTTTTTCGATTCCTTTAAAAGGAGGTGTTTTCCAGAGGGCTTCATTTCCTTTGTCTACTACATCTATATGTGCATCCATGGCAATTACCCTTGGTCCATTGCCAACTCTACCCAGAATATTGCCAAAACCATCGATTTTTATTTCATCGAAACCGGCATTTTCCATTTCTGTTTTTATGCGCTGCACTACTCCCTCTTCATTGGTTGAAGTTGAAGGAAAGGAAATCATATCTTTCAAAAATTCTTTGCTGTTTTCAAGATATTCCATTGTTTTATTTTTAATCTGCAAATTGTTTTTCATATTTTTCTCCTTAGGAATTATCATATTAGTTTGTATTTTGCCGGCAACTCAGCAAATTGATAAAACTGCTGCGGGTCTTCTACCTGAAAGACAGATTGCATCAGTTCCACAAACCGACCAGGCAAGTTTAAACTTATAAAATTGGTTGTCAACATCTTTGCCCCTTTTCAAGTTTTGTATTTACTCTTTACTATTTGCTATTTACAATTTAAGGGGAATTGAGATGGGAAATAAAAGAAAGGGAAGGAGGAAGAATCGCTAAAATTCTTCCTCTCCTTATGTAGATGGAATCAGTTGAAAACCAGAATCAGGGAGCTGTGAATTCAGCAAACTCGAGCTGTCTGGTGAGACCTCTAACCATTTCGAGATTATCAATATAATTGAGGAGATATCTTTCGGTTTCTCTTACTAAATTATATTCATCTTCGTTGGCTTCGGGATCGCCACCGGCATTATTGTAGGCTGTTACTGCATCCTCATAGTTGACAAGCAACACATTGGCTCTGTTGATCATTCTGGCACTCATGGAGATGTTGGCTGTATAGCCATCAACATTTTTATCATCATATTTGAGGGCATAGAAGATCTTTTTGGAGAATGGATCTGTGAATTGAACAACATTTTCAGGAGGCAAGTGACTCCAGTCGATACCTTCGCCGTTACCCTCGACATAGATTCGAGATTTGTCGATGAATGACTGGGAATAGTTCATGGGGAACATGGCCATACCCAATGTTGCAGCATATAACTGAATTGAGAAAGTATTATTAGGATCGATGTATCCCTCTAAAGTACCACCAACGGAAGCACATGCAGGCATACCGAGATCGGCTGCATAAGGATGTTCTATGATAGCACGCGGATTACCACCTTCAGAGGTGTCAGTTCCACAGAGTTTCGGGGCAATGGTATCAAGATTGTTGTCCTGAATAGCTCCGAATATATCCATGATTTGATTTGGATAAATTCTGGCAAAGTTGAGGGTGTACTTTCTGAAGTCTTCCTGGGTATCGCGACCAAGGAAGTTATTGGTAGCTTCTGCCATCATCTGGATAGCCAGAGGTCGATCAAAGAACTGACCACGGCGCAGAATCTTGAGATACCATTCGTAGCCCCAATCAAAGTCCCAACTATCGTCGATGTATTTACCGGCGATAAGAGGAATAAACAGTTCAGTGCCATCAGTGTATTGGGCATCTTCGGTCTGGAATTTGTAAAATACCTCTCCGTTGGGTCCTTCGCCTTCGGTGAAATAACCAGGCTGTGGCATGGTGAGTACACGCATGAAGGTGGAGAAAATATCGGCTACAGCCAGAGTCCAACCACCCCAACCGGTTTCATGATCAGCAAAGAAGTCATCTACGCCTTTGATGCCGTAGTATTCAGCATAATAATCGTAGAAAATACCAAGCCAGAGCATGTAGTACTGGGCATGATTCTGAAGAATATCGAAATATCTGCTGACGATCCTGCTTTGATACCTGCCTTCATCCCAACCCCAGGTATAGGAACCACGGGAGAAGTTGTTGAGAATGTAGTTGTTCTCATAGCGGGAAATGAGATATTCAGTGATCTCGTAAAGGTCAGCACCTTGATCGAAGAGGTTGCAACCTAAGGACAGGTTTCTGAACTCGTCGGAGCAATGCATGAAGGGTACCATATATCTGGTTCCGTTAGGATCGAGGGAAGAATTGGTAACCTTGACATCGACACCAGCGATATTATTAACTTCAATCCAATTCTGGGGTACCCAGTCACGGTTGATATCGCTGAGATCGGTGTAATCTTTGAAGGCTGTATAATGGAGAGCTTCAGGAGCAGCATTATAAAGGGTCAAAGGAGTAGGCAGACTAAATTCGGTGAATTCCTGCATGGCAGCTATACCGGCCATGTTGTTCACACTTTTGAAGACCTGACGATAATTGCCGTAACCGTAATTGATGGCAGCGTAATCCCATTTACCGAGACCTTTGAAATCGCCATTCCAATTACCGTTGTAATCCATGATTGTACTATAAGCCCAATCATTGATACGATTTTCGATTTCATATTGGGTTATAGGATCTGCAGTTCTGGGACCAACGGTTCCGTCGTGCTCTCTGATCTCCCAATATTCGTCAAAGAAGTTCATGGCATCGAATGTGCCCTTGAAGTTATGGCGCAGACCCATGTTGTGACCCATTTCATGGATAGTTACACCAATAAAGGTTTTTTCGCGAAGTATGTTGTAGATTTTGGTACCGCATTCGCCATAGGAGCCATCCCAGGTGCCACCACAAAGGGTGTCAACCATTTCTTTGGCTATACCATAGGCATTGGGGTCTACATAGGGTACTTCGGCGTAAAGAACAGTGTTCTTGCGATGCAGGGATTTGATTTTTTCCAGGGTACGGATATTCTGAACATTCAGAGTTGTAAGAGGTGATACCTTGGCTCTCAGTTCACTTCCGTAGGGAAGAGATGCAGCTGAAGCCTGAGTGGGATCGACTCCACCAGCCTGAAGACTGGTTCCTGCAAAGAGCAGAACCTGAGGAGTCATGAGACGATCCTCAATGGTTGTGTTTCTCAGTGAATTCAAACGGGTATATCCGGTATAAGCTCCGGTTCCGTCGCCCATGGCTCCGGTTTGAGCAACAGCTTTGAGTCTGCGTTTGATTGAATCTCTGAACATGGCTTTGCCCTGATCGCCCACGATGGGTGTATCGGGAGCAAGATTGGCTGCCCAACCGGTATCCATTTTTTTGAATAATTCCTTGATTCTGGATTTGGGAGTTGCAACACCTTTTCTCTGCCAATTATATTTTATTTTGGGCATCATGAAACTGCCGTCTTTGCCTCTGGTACCGTAGCGGTTAAGGTCGACCCAGGTAGCCTGGAGATCGCCAATCAGATAATCTGACCAGGGGAAATCGTCATCGGTAAGCATTCTTACGATGTCGCGCTGATAGGCTATATAACCGTCAAGAGCTTCACCATAAATATTGGCGGCCGCTGAGATGGATTCGCCTGTACGGGGATCGGGAAGGGGAGGTCCATAACCGAGAGGACTGGACAATTGAGCTTCATCAACCCAGTTCAATTGGGGTTTTCTGAAGTCGCCGCGGCGAATGTCTTTTTCGCATTTGATAGTTCCTTTGGAACCGAAAGCATAAGGAACCTCTTCATCGGGGGTGTCAGCAGGAATATAAGGACAAACCATTACTGACCATAAAGCTATACTAGAGTCGTCATTTTCAATTTTTCTGATTTCAGGACTGAGAAAATCAAGCCACATATTGTGAGCATCGGCCCAAGCCTTGATGGTAGTGTGAAGTGCTGAACCTTCGACAGGTTGTGGTGATTTGTCGCCACTTTCGCCTACTCCCCAGAGAGTATCGGGGAAAGACTTGTTGAGATAATAAACCATGGGTCTGAGCTTGCGATCGCTGTACTTTAAGGTTACAGGTTTGGCATTATAGCGGTCGATTTCCCACCAGTTTGGAGTGGCGGCAATATATTCCTGACCATTATCTTTATAGAAGCAGCCTCTTTCATCTTCTTCATTATCGGGGCAAAAAACATTATCCTGATCATCACTGATTACATCGGTGATTTTTCTGGCAGTGAAGCCCATGACATAAACTTTGGTGTTATCGTCGATGTAACGACAAGGCTCGGTGCCTCCGGGACATTCGTATACCTTGAGAGGATCGCCGTTATCGTCGTAACCGATAAAATGTTCTTCAACATCGGCATAAAGTGCTGCCTGAGTATCGGTGGTGGCTTTTTTGAAGGATTCGTTGAAGAAATTCCAGCGATTTGCATATTGATGCATTTCCTGGATAAGAACACCATATTGACGATTATAGCGAAGAACGTTGGTCATAAAATAACCAAAGCGATCGTGTTCTGTCTGTTTGTATATCCTGGATTCATACTCTTTGTCCGGGTCTTTTTTCCAAAAAGCATGTCTCACTTTGATCTGGGAAGAGTTGCAGGATGTAATAGATCCGTAGAAATAACAATCGGGAATCTGAGACAGACCATAAAAATCCCAACCGTCAAGATCACGCATTTCGGGAGCCATGATAACTTTATCGGTAATGCCGATATAAGTAAGTTCCCCACCGTTTTCTCTGACATATTTGGGATAATCGGGATCGTTGGGATCGGTAGTAGAAAAACCTACTGGATCTATTTTGGTATAGTGAGGCCACATCATTGCCCAACTGGTAGCCTGATTCTTGGTCCAGTCGATTCTGATGAATTCTCTTTCGTACCAGGGACGTTCTGAACTTTCCTTGATAACATTGATTTCTTCACCTGTGGTTGAATTGTATTCACGGATGATATCAAGATGCTTGATGGACCAGGCACCGATGATTTCGCCTTCCCACATTTCATGGTTGTTGGTTTCGGCGCCGTCGATGCGATCATAAGCCAGGCGGGCGAAGATGTGATCTTCTTCGATGTCCCAGTAAACGATGGCAATATCCATGGAGGTTTCACCGATAAAGGTTACTGTAGAAGAATAACCTATATCTACAACGGTGGGTGCGTAATACCACTCCCCTGTAAAGTCGGTTTTTGCCATTACATGTGGCTGTACATAAGAGCGGGGAGCCCTCTCTTCGGCACATCCACTAAAAATAACCGCAAGAACTGCGGCTAAGGAGAATAAAATAAACTTTCTTTTCTGATACATAGTTTTTAACCTCCGGTTCACAACTTGTTATTTAGTAACTACTTTTTTGTAAAAAGTATCAAAGTCGTAACTTAATTTGAACATTACACTACTGTAATTGTTGCGATTGAAACTGAGAAATGGTTGTTGATAATCTTGACTATTGGGTTTGAGTTGAGGAGTTACAGACTGCAGGGCAAGGCTGAGATTAAGGTAGGGCAGTACATTATAGGCAGCTTGAACTACAAACATCTGATAGTCGCGCTGGCCTCTGCCACCGTCATCATAGCCTCGAACTTCGCTGGTGCTTGCACACACGTCGATAACACTACCGTCTGGAGTAGTGTACATGCACTGGCTGAAATCGTGGGTTCTCATGGTGAGCATACTGTAAGCTGCAACTACAGAAACATTTTTAATGGGCAGAAAAACTACACTGAACATGTTGGTAAAAGCAAATTCATTATTTCTGGTTGCACTGTTATAATTGTAGGTATCATATTCCTGATCATTTATCTCTACACTACTGTCAAGATAGTCAATACCTTTGGTTTCATATTCATACAGGTAATGGCTGAATACAAAATTATAGGCTAATATCAAAGGTCTGCCGCCTATTTTGAAGGATCTGGTCATGCCAACCCCATAATCAAATTTGGTGAGAAGACCAGCATTTATTGAAGCCAGAGACAGGGGAACTGCAGCACTGAAAGAAGCGTTGACTCCCACTCCGAGAACCGGGATTTTGCCAAAACTGTTTTTGAGGGTAAAAACAATGTCGGAATAATCGATTCTGCGATCGGCGCCATCAACCCGGCGATCTACATCATCAGATTCAGATCTGGAAAGAACTGAATCTGAAATAGCCATGTAGGAAAGATCCTTGGAAAAAAAGTTGGGATCTGAAAACTGGCTGGTGCGGTAGCGAGGATTATTACCCACTATTTCGTTGGATAAATTGAAGGCTGCCTCTAATTGCAAGCTCTTGAATATGGAATTTTTGGAAAAATGACGACCAAACTTGTAACCAGGCTTGAAACCATAACTTGAAACCCATTCAGCGTTTTCAGGTTCAAGATTGAGCCGATGGGTACTGGCCAGATCCAAGGTGAGAGTAAAGCCTTTTAAAGCATCCTCGCCTTTGATTTTCTTTTTGGCTTTAACATCGGTATCGCCATCAATAGTGGTGATGTCTCCGTCATAAGTAACAGCATGGCTGTTAGAACTGAATAGAATGATCAGCAAAATTGGTAAGAATTTTAGATTTTTCACTTAATTGCTCCTTCTTGCAACTACCTGCTTTGCGAGGCAACAAAAAAACTCAATCCTCGAATATAGCATCGGGACTGTAATTAGAATTAGGTTAGTTGCTAAAATGAGTCAAGCACAAACTAACCAATAATCAGATGATTTTTAGATGGAACTAACAATCAAAAAATAAGGTAAATGGTTTTTTTACTGCAAAACAAGAGGTTATAACTCTTTATCTAAAAACAGGGCTCAAAATAAAGAGTTTAAATCTCAGTGATATTAGTCACACTTGACCTTTAAAAAAACAAGAAACTCAAAAAAACCAGGAATTTTAAATAGGAGATCCAAGTTAAAATGGAGTTGAGTGGTAATATTTCACATGTTACCTATTTTGTAAATACAGATTTAAAAAAAGATTTTTCAAAAAACAATTTCAAGAAGGTTAAGGCCAGAACACAATTCAATCTTTGAGTTTGATCTTTTCAAAATTAATTACTTGTTCAATCTTTTCCAGATCACTTTTTTGCAATTCTTTGCCATAAGCGATCTTTTCTATAAGCAACAAAACCTGGGTGTGGGGAATTTTTTTCTCCAGTGCTTCCCGGGGAGTATGAATGGAAGGATTCTTGATACCATAGTGAAGCAAAATTTTTTTCAGCAAAAACAGAGCCCTCTCTCTGAAATTCATCAACTTAACTACAATAAATCCCATCTCAGGTTCGATCTTTACTTTTTCCGGTGCATAGCCTGTTTTTAAAATTTCCAGAAGATGGAAACCTGACTGCAACCAGAGCTCACCATTTTTATCCGTAAAAGTTTCATGGGAATTTTGAGTACCGAATGTGTGGATTTTTACTCCTGCCAGAGGTTTTGAATCAAATAAAGTTACTACTTTTATTCTGATTTTTCCCCCGCGGGAAAACAGGGAGTTGTAAAAGCTTTTTTTTCTGATAGCAATATGGCCCCTGGTATGCATTTTTTTGTGTTCTCTGTTTTTCTGGACAAAAAGATGAATAAATCTTTTTCTGTTAAGCCAGAGCAGAAACAGGATCCCCAAAGATAAAAGGAGACCGGAAAATAGATAACCGTCCCCTTGCTTTTCAGGCAGGACAAATTCGCCCCTGCAGGAATTGTAGAATTCACTACCTTTATATACAAAGATTAAATTGCCCCCTGTATCAATTTTAATTTCTCCCTTATTATCTGTGATCTGTTCCTGGATTATTTCATCAGCAGAATTTTTGATGATTACCTTTTTTAATTTAAGGGGAATTCGCAATTTGTCATCTACCAGAAAAACTTTGTGTTTCTGATGGATAAAAAGGCAATTGCCTTTGATTACAA
>JAQICJ010000110.1 GCA_027858615.1 Deltaproteobacteria bacterium | reverse complement strand
GATTTCAACACCCTTTTCAGAGAGTTACAAAAAAGAGGCATTCCCATTTTGGCCTCGGCTATTTTATTTCTTGAACACCATGACAAAACTACCATCCATGAAGATATAAACTGGGCGATAGATCTGGCTCCGGATTATCTTCAATTCATGCAACTAGGACCAATCCCCGGCACAGCCCTCTATGAAAATTATGATAAAAAAGGACTTATTTTAGAAGATGTTCCCTACATGGAACAACATGGTCAGGATAAAATCTGGTTTAAACACAAATATTTCACCAGAGAAGAATCCCACGATTATCTGAAAATGGCTTTTCAACGTGATTACCAGGAAAACGGAGCATCCCTTCTAAGGTATATGAAGACTTTTCTCAAGGGTGACAAGTATATGAAAAATCATTCCAACTATCACATAAAGAAAAGAAGAAAATACATGCAAAAGATGATTAAGGAGATGAGATATATGCTTCTTGCCTGCAAAGTCATGAGCGAAAACAGGCAAACAGACAGACTGGTATCTGAAATCACCGATATCTTTAATGAACAATATGGCAAGTCCGGTCCTCTGACCTGGGCAATGTCAGCAGCTGTATTGGGCTTCGCTTTCAAAGAAAAACTTCTCAACAAGTATACCGGAAATACCAAACAACCCTCAAAGAAAATAATCAAATACCATCAGGATCAAATGGCCGGGATAAACGAAAACAACAAAACTGACGAAAATAATAAAGAAATGTTACCTCCGGCTGAAATCTGCATCAATGCAGAAAATAGCCAGCTCTGAACGGTTTCCCCCGCGCTCTTCATAATTTAAGAACAATTTCAATTCAAGGGAGCAGCTTTACGGGAAGAAAGAGACTTGAGATATACTGACATTGCCACGGGAATATCCATGTTTATTGAACCGGAACCTTGCTTGTTCTCAAACTTGAGAAGATGAAAATCTTCCTCTGAAAAATGGGCAATGAGATCATCTGTTTCATAGACAAAATATCCGCCCTCTTCGCCTTCTATCCGCTGCATCCGGTGGGTTTTTCCGGCAAAACGCGCTTTCAGCATTTGAGCTTCAACTGAAAAATGCCAACTGTTTTCATCTTCAGATTCAAATACTTGGTGATCCAAATAGAATTTGGGTTTATCCAGATAAGGATTGCCAGCAGTAGGACAGAAAGTTGCACAATTGCCACATTCATTGCAAAAATCACCCAGATTCACGATTTGAACTTCCTGTTCAACTTTAAATTTGCGGGGTTTGCCATATTCAATCTGTTGCTCCTGAAAATCTATGTCTCTCAAATTGTATTGTTCAGTTTCAACCATCAACTCCAGATTGGCGCGATTGGGACAGACAGTAGTACAAATACTGCAATATTCAGAGCAGAGAAGACAACGTTCAGCCTCTTTCCGAGCTTCTTGTTTATTCAATGTGCGCTGTACCAGTTCAAAGTTTTTACGATCTTCTGGTTCCTTTTCCAATTTGATTTCAGGAAATTGGCGCTTGGTTCTCATTAATTTCAGTGATTTATTAACGGGAACCTGGTAATCCAGTTTTTTCCAGTTTATTTTTTCCTTTGCCACAATATCCACCGCGGCCTTCCGACCATCAGCTATTGCCCTGATAATTGATTCCGGCCCATGATCAATCACATCTCCGCCTGCATAAACATTGTCCAGTTCAGTTTTACAACTTGTTTCATCAGCGCTTATGCTGCCCCAGCGATTGATCGCCTGACTATCACCCTTCTTAAGAAAATCGAGCCGGGTATTCTGCCCCACAGCAACAATGCACAAATCACAAGCCATGACAGCTTCCCGCCCTTTGATGGGCAGAGGTCTTCTGCGTCCACTTTTATCTGGTTCTCCCAATTTCATTTTTGCCAGTTTGAGACCGGTGAGTTTTCCTTCTTTTTCCAGAATTTCTATGGGATTTACCAATTGTCTGAAGCCAATTCCTTCTTCCTTGAACTGCTCTATTTCTTCGCGATCAGCGGGCATCTGTTCCAGGGTACGGCGATAAACAAGATCAACCTTGCCGTCTTCAGGTGACAGACGCCAGGCTGTTCTGACTGCATCCAGAGCCGAGTTTCCACCTCCGATTACAACAGTTCTGGCTGGAACTGAACTGATTTCGCCATTATTAACTCGGTGGAGAAATTCAAGAAAACCCATAATTCCGGTGTTGGAATCTTCCTTGTCAAGATGAAGACTGCGACTCACAGGAGCTCCGGTTCCAATAAACAGATAATCATGGCTGGATTCCAATTCTCTATACTTGGCGGCATCAACATAGGTTGAAGTTTTAATCTCTACCCCGGTCTGCACCAAACGTTTTATATCCTGTTCCAATTTATTCTGAGGAAGCCGAAATTCGGGAATGGCTTTATGCAACATTCCCCCTGGAACAGCTTCTTTTTCATAAATTACCACATCAAAACCATGTTCAGCCAGATAGTAAGCTGCACTCAAGCCAGCAGGACCGCCCCCGATTATCCCCACTGATTTGCCACAGGAAGGCAATGGTTCCGGAACAAAATCAACCTCACTGTTTTCGGCTATAAAACGTTTAATTTCACGGATGTAAAGAGGATGTTCGTAGTTGATCCTTGTACAGCGCTCCACACACTTGTGATCACAGGCAAAACCAGTGGAAAAAGGCAGAGGATTGGTATCAAGAATAATGTCAAGGGCTTTCTGAAAATCGCCTTCTCGGGCAAAAGCCATATAGGCGGGAATATCCTGGCTGGCAGGACAGGTGGAAACACAGGGAGCTTTGATACAATCGAAAAACCCCAATTCTCTTTCTCCTTTGATGGGTATCCAGGGATGGGATTTTTTAGCATAGTAAGAATCTTGTCTTACTATCAGAGAATACTCCTCCAAAGATTCCAGAATTACCTCTTCCAGGGTGCTTTTGGGGGAAGTTTCCAGAATAAACTTTTCAATATTTCCATATTTGGAACCATCTATACCTTGACGGAGATTTTCTACATATTGGCTGAGACGGCCATATCCTCCGGGCTTTAACAAATCACTGCACACAGTTATGGGACGCAATCCAGATTTCAAAAGATTGAGTATATTGAAGGCATCGGCTCCGGCTGAAAAGGAAATATCCAGCTTGCCCTCAAATTGCAACTGAAGTTTGCGAGCTAAATTGACTGCCAGAGCGTGAATGGAACGTCCTGACATGTAGTGCATTTTTTGATCAGCCGGCAATACTTTGCGGATATTTGCAGTTTCAAGGGTATTGGTAAGTTTAATTCCAAAATCAACAGAGTTTTCCCGAGCTTCTTCCAGTAAATTCTGCAGAATGGAAAGTGCATCGTCGTATTTTAAATCGTGTTCAAAAGCCAGATCAGGAACTTCCACCGGATATCCCAACTCTTCATTGAGGATTTTCCTCAATAATTCAGGACCCAGCAGGGTGGGATTGAGTTTTAGAGTGGTGTGCAATTTCAGGTCACTAATCAGATAACTGCATATCTTTTCAATTTCATCGGGAGGACAACCATGCATGGTAGAAAGAGTCAGATTATCAGAAATTTTCTGGGGAATCTTAATATTTTCCACTTCAGGATAAACTCGAGCCGCTTCCTTGATATATTCAGTTCTCAAAGGATCTGAATTATAGATATTTTTAAAAAATTTCTGAACATTATCATTAAGAATACCTTCGAGGGAATAGCCCACAGACATGTTGAAAACTGTTCCCAGATTTTTTTCTCTGGTAACATGACCAAATTTATGTCTCAGAACATGAATAATAATCCAGGCCTTCAAATATTCCTCAAAAGATTGTTGCAGCTTCAATTCCTGAGACCACTCACAATTATATCCTTCATCCTCCATGTCTATACAGGGTTTGGCAACTTCGATTTCATCAAGAGTTTGCACTGTTTTGAGCTCTATGAAACGAGCTCCGGCAAGCCAAGCGGCAATAATATTCTGGGCTAATTGCGTCTGGGGTCCGGCTGCAACTCCCAGGGGTGTTTCCAATAATTGTCCGTGCTTTCTGCAAG